>JAOPVE010000351.1 GCA_025963185.1 Actinomycetes bacterium | reverse complement strand
GGTGCCCGGCCGGTCACGTCAGGTCCGGCTGTGCTCCTGCCGCGGCGGACGCTGGCCCGGACGGCAGATGTGCCAGCAGGTGCTCCACGGCGATCGGCAGTTCCCGGACCCGGTAGCCGGTGGCGTGGTACACCGCGTTGGCGATCGCGGCGGCGGCGCCGACCTGCCCGATCTCCCCGACGCCCTTGACGCCGAGCGGGCCGGTGACGTGGTCCTCGCCGCAGCAGGGCGTCGGCGTGCGGACCTCCCACGGGACGAGCCGCCGCGGATCGTCGTGACCCACGTGCAGCACCAGCTCGCCGCCCTCGAAGACCGGCCGGACGTACCCGCCGGTGACCAGCACCGCGTCGGGGTCGAACTCGCCGTGCATGCTGACGATCCGGCTGATCGCCGTGGTTGTCACGACCTCGGCGACCGGCACGTCCCCGGTGAGGAGCTCGACGCCCGGAAAGAGCACGGCCCGGCCGCCGCTGCGGTCCCGGTGGGCGATCGCCGCCTCGCGAGCGCCCGGCCGCCGGGCTTCCTCGCCGTGCGCGGTCACCGTGTTCTCGCCGTCCAGCAGCACGGCAGCCACCTGGTCGCCCAGGCCGCGCACCACCGGGACCAGCGCGAGCAGGTCCCGGGGGTGCGCCTCGATGCTCAGCGCCTCGTGCCGCCACGGGGAACTCACAAGGTGCGTGCAGGCGACAACACTGGCGCCTGCTGCGAGCACCCGCGTGAGCAGGTGCTCGCAGTCGGCGCGCTGCGGGTGCAGCGCCGAGATGCCGAGGACAGCCCGGCGCTGCGGTGCGCGCGTCACGTCGGTCAGCGGGAGACGTCGACGAAGATCGGGTTCGAGTAGAACCACAGGTCCTGCCACGGATCGGCGTTGCCGCGCACGTCCGCGGCCGGTCCGTGCGGGTCGATCGCCGCGCCGAGCAGGCCCGGCTGGCTGCGCTTGCCGTCGGTGCCCCGCAGCCGGAGATAGAACGGCCTGACGGTGTCCTTGAGCTCCAGCGTCAGCCGGATCCGGCCGGTGCGGTTGCTCACGTCGAACGACTTCACCACCTTCGTGTACGGGGTGGTGAACGTGTCGGCGTCGGCCGGGGCGCCGGTGACCAGGCCCTTGATCAGGTCGACGCGGGCCAGCTTCGGCAGGTCACCGTGGAAGTTCGGGCGGCTCGCCGGATCGATCGTGATGGTCAGCCGGACCGGAGTCCCCTTCTTCACCCGGATCATGCCGCCGAGCGTCGCGCCCCGTTCGTCCTTGCCGCTCTCGGACAGCCGGACGTCGAGCCCGTCGACCAGCCCGCCGTGGTCGACCCAGACGCGCCCGGCACGCAGGCCCGCCATCACGTCGGTGTAGCCGAAGCGGGTCGCGCCCACGTGGGTGCGGCTGTAGTAGCCGGGGAGGAAGTCCCCGGTCGCCGGGTCGGGCTTGCCGCCCTCGACCGGATCCGGATACTGGCCGTGGGTGTCGAAGTTCTCGCCCGGCGCGAACGGCGCGTGGACCAGCGTCTCCCGGTAGGCCCAGTGCGAGTCGGAGTTCGCGGTGATCCACCACGGGCGACCCTCGGCGAGCAGCGAATCCCAGAGCCCGCCGACCGTCGCGGTCATCCAGTCGAACCCGCCCCAGGTGATGTAGGTCGCCAGCGGGTAGCCCGGGAACGACTGGGCGGTCGGGTTGTTGTCGTAGTAGCCGCGGCCCGACGCCTCGTGTCCCGGTCCGGGGATGCCGGCGGCCTGGTGGCCCGGCGCGCCCTCGAAGCCCATCGCGATGCCGGGCGCCGCGTCCCGCCAGGCGCGGATCTCGTGCGGCGAGTCCAGGCCCTTGCGGGCCGGGTGGTTCGCGAACATCAGGGCGTCCGCGACCTCGCCGGCGGTCTTCTTCTCGGCGAGGAACTTGAGCCCGGCGATCGCCAGCGCCTCGTTCTTCGCGGTGTTCGGGCCGCCGGGGGTGCCGTCGGTGGCGTTCGCGATGGTCCCGTCGTAGGTCGCCTCGAACTGCTTGAGGACCGCCACCTCGTTCGGTCCGGGCGCGACGAACACGGTGCCGTGCTCGGCCGCGGGGATGTTCCACTCGACGCCCTGGAACACCAGCAGCCGCGGGTTCGCGGTCCGGGCGTCCTGGATGTGCGGGTTGACCGCGTCGACCGCGAACTTCGCGTGGCTGGCGCCGCCGTGGTCGGTGATGACCATCCAGTCCAGTCCGTACTGGGCCGCGTGCTCGGCGTGGTCTCGGACCCGGTACAGGCCGTCCGAGCTGAACTGGGTGTGCATGTGGTGGTCGCCGGCCAGGAAGAGCAGCGGCTGCTGGTCCTGCTTGCGGCGGAAGTCCTCGGCGGCCTGGGCCTCCAGCGGGGCGGCCGCGGCCGCCTGCGACGCGCCGAACGTGGTCACCGCCGCCGTGCCGGCCCCTAACAACCCGGCGTTGCGCAGCAGCGAGCGCCGCGACAGCGCCCGCGGGCTCAGCTCGGTGTCCGGAATGGACGGATCGGCCCACGCGGGCGGCTGGACCGCCGGCTCGCCGTGACCGTGCGGGTGGGAGTGCTCGTGATCGCCGTGGCTGTGCGTGCCGTGGACGTGGGACATCTGTGCTCCTGACGCAGGCGTGCCGACGGGCGCGAACGCTAGGGATCAGGAGCGAACGCCGGCCCGGCCCGGAGGTGACCAGGAGACGAACAGAGCCCATCGACTCCACGACCGCACGCCCGGCCGGCCCGACACGCCGAAGTGCGGTAACTCCGGCCGGTCGGGACCGGCCTGAGTTACCGCACTTCGCGAGGGTCCGCGAGAGGTCCGCGAGAGGTCCGCGAGGGTCCGCGAGGGGTCCGTGAGAGGTCCGCGGGGGGTCCGCGTCGGCGGCGGTCAGAGCAGTGGTCAGGGCACCGGGATCCAGGGGGAGCTGAACGTCAGCGGGGCGCTCTGCGGCGACTCGTCGCCGGCCGCGTCCACGGCGGCGACGGTGTAGCGGTGGGTCGCCGCCGACGGGAGGGTCAGCGTGATCGGGCTGGCCGCGCTCGTGCCGACCAGGGTCCCGCCCTCGTAGACGCGGTATCCGGCGACGGCCGGGCCGGTGGCGGGCTGGGTCCAGCCGAGGGTGACCGAGCTGGTCGCCAGGTCGATCGCGTGGCCGGTCAGGAACGTGAACTGCTGCGGTGCCAGTGGACGGGAGGACGGTCCGGGCGGGGTCGTCACGGCCACCGGCGCGCTCGCCGGGGTCTGCCCGCAGCCGCCGGCGAGCGCCGCGGTGACGGTGAAGTGGTGCGCGGAGGCCGATCCGAGCCCCGACACCACCGCGGACGGGGTGGCGCTCGTGGCGACCGTGATCCCGCTGTCGGAGACGGTGAACAGGGTCGCGGCCGAGTCCTCGGCCCAGGTCAGGACCACTGTGGACGGTGACACCGCGGTCGCGGTCACCACCGGCCGCGGCGGCGCGGCCTCGCAGGTCACTGTGCTCGCGCGCACGCTCGTGCCGGTGGACTCGTCGCCGGCGCCGGTGCGGGCCACGACCGTGTAGACGTGGGCCGTGTCGCGGTAGAGGTTGCGGATCGTCACCGGAGCCGCCGCCGTCACGGCCACCGCGGTCGCGCCGTCGTACACCGCGTAGCGGGCCGCCGATCCGGAGGAGGACCAGGTCAGGGTGACCGTGCGGGGACTCGTGGCGGTGACGGCGAGTGCGGTCACCGGGTCCGGGCGCTGGGCCGGGCCGGCCGCCGTGGTGACGGTGACCGGCGGGCCGAAGACCAGCTGGCCGAAGCAGGATCCGCCGATCCGGTAGGTGTGGGTGCTGGCCGGCGCGAGCCCGCTGACGTGTGCGGTCCGCCCGATGCTGTCCGCGACCGCGCGAGCGCCCTCGTAGACCTGCACCGACGCTGGGGCCATCAGGGCTTCCGACGGCGTCCAGGCCAGTGACACCGCGGATCCGGTGACCGCCGTGACCGCGAGCCCGGTCGGGAGCAGTGCCTGGCACGGCGGGATGGCGCCGCCCATCCACACCCGGCGGGTGACCGGTGCGCTCGGCGCCGACTCGCGTCCCGCCGCGTCGACGGCCGTGATCGTGAAGGTATGCGTCGAGGCGAACCCGAGCCGCTCGACCGTCACGTGCGTGGTGGTGTTGCGGGCCACCACCGTCGCGCCCTCGTAGACGCGGAACGCCACGGCCCGGGTCCCGGTCGCGGGCTCGGCCCACGACAGGCTGATCGAGGACGAGCCGTTCGAGGACCGCACCTCCACCGGGCTCGCCGGGGCGGCGTCCGCATGGGCGGCGCCGGGGGACACCACGGCCAGCACGGCCGCGGTCACGATGATCCTGGTTGCGAGCGACACGTCCGCTTCCCCTCGCCGGTCCGGTGGGCAAAAGCGACGGTAGTGCGGACGACCGCCTCGGTACACCCACCACGGGCAGGCTGCCCGATCGGGCACGGTCCGATGAGGACGGCCGGGCGAGGCCGGATCCTGTCGGGACCGTGCACTAGCGTCCCGGGCGATCACCAGCCAGCAAGAGGGAGGCACCGTGGCGAGCAGAGCCGTCCGATGGATCGTCATAGCGGCGGGTCTTGCAGCCCTCGTACTACCCGCGACCGCCGCGCAGGCCGATCCGGCGCCGGCCTGGGCGCAGATCGGATCGCAGGCGGTCGACGGGCCGTTCCTGGCGGGAGCCGACGCGGTGGTGGGCCACAACGCCGACGGCCGGCTGGAGTTCTTCACGATCACCGGCAACCGGATCTGGCACGACTGGCAGCTCACCGGCGGCGGCTGGAGCGGCTGGAGCGACCTGGGCACGGCCGGCGGCAACGCGGCCCGCCGGATCGCCGTCACCAACGAGGCGGACGGGCGGCTGCGGGTCTACGCGACGTTCACCGACTGGACCCTGCACACGATCGCCCAGAACTGCGCGAACTGCGGCTGGGGATCCTGGAGCGGCGCGCTCAACGGGTCCGTGTCCACTCCGGGAGGGCCGCTGCTGGCGGGCCGGGACGCGGACGGGCGGGTACTGGTCTTCGCCCTCGGGAGCGACTGGCACAGCGTCTACCAGCTCACCGAGGGCTGGCCCAACGGCCTGCTCAGCCCGCCGCGCCTGGCGTGGACGCTGCCGGCGAACGTCGCGCTCGACGACACCGTGGCCACGTTCGCGAACAACGCCGACGGCCGCCCGGAACTGTTCCTGCCGCTCGCCGACGGGCAGACCTACCACGCCTGGCAGTGGCCCAGCGGCGCGTGGAGTTCGTGGACCCCACTCGGCGGCGCGCCCGGCGCCCGGGTCCGGGTGGTGAACGAGCCCGGCGGCACCCTCGCCGCGTACTCGGCGGGCACCACCGCCTGGGGCGACAGCGCGCTGCACCGGGTCGCGCAGGGCTGCCCGAACTGCGGCTGGGGTGGCTGGCAGACGGTGTCCGGACCGGCCCCCGTCGGCCAGGGACGGATCAGCGACCTCGCCGTCACCACCCTGCCGAGCGGACGGCTCGACGTGTACGCCACGGCCGACGGCCCGGGATCCACTGACTCCGGGCACCAGTTCCCGTACTCGCTGCGCCACCTGGCCCAGAACGGCGCCGGCCAGTGGGGCGGCTGGTCGGACGTCCCCGCCCCGCCGGGCCAGTACGTCTGGCCGATGAACCCGCGCACCGGCATCGACGCGTCCGGACATGCCTGGCTCTTCGTCTTCGGCACCGACGAGGCACAGGTCCACGTCTACTCCGCACCCGTCACCTAACCACCGCCCGCCCCCCGCCCGCCCCTCCGAAGTGCGGTAACTTTCGCCGGTCCTGGCCGGTCGCGGTTACCGCACTTCGGAGGGTGGTTCGAGGGCGCTACGGGAAATTGCGTGGTTTGCACCATGAGTACCTGCTTACAGCGTTCGGACCCATACGTTCTAGCATCAGCGCATGATGCTTCGCCGTCGTCGTCACGACATCGCCGACCTGCCGCGTGACCCGCGAGCGGACAGCTACCCCATGCCTGCCGTTCCGTATGGCTGGTACGCCGTGCTCCGCAGCGAGGAACTCCAGCCCGGCAAGGTGCTCCCCCTGCACTACTTCGGGCGCGCCCTCATCGCCTTCCGGGGCGCCGACGGGCGGGCCGCCGTCCGCGACGCCCACTGCCCGCACTACGGCGCGCACCTCGGCGTGGGCGGGAAAGTCGTGGACGGCACCGTGGAGTGCCCCTTCCACGGCTGGCGCTTCAACACCGACGGCCGCTGCACCCATGCCCCGTTCGCGGACCGGACCCCCAAGGTCACCATCGGCGGCTTCCCCGTCCGCGAGCACAGCGGGCTGATCTTCGCCTACACCGGACCGGAAGCGCCGTCGTGGGAGGTGCCCGAGATCCCGGAGGCGACGTCCGGCAGGTACGCGACGCCGATCGACCATGTGCACCGGGCACGCCTGCACGTCCAGGAGATGCGCGAGAACATCGTCGACGAGTCGCACCTGCACACGATCCACCGCCAGCCCACGCCGCCCGTCCAGGACCTGCGGCTGGACGGTCCCTTCGCCGAGACCCGCGGGCGGTTCCACCGTCGCGTCCTCGGGATGGACATCGACAACACCTTCGACGTGTACATGTACGGGCCGGGGGTGATGGTGGTCCGCGTGCACGACTCGGTGCTGTCGGTCACGGCGGTCGCGCTCACCACGCCGATCGACGAGCGGGCCAGCGAGATGCGGATGCTGTACTACGTCCGCAAGCCCGCCAAGGCCCCGTTCGCCGCGCCGCTGCTCAAACTCGTCTTCCGCGCCACGGCCACGGCCGAGGTCCGGCAGGAGGTCGAGATCTGGGACCACAAGGTCCACCACCCACGTCCCGTCCTGCTCCCGCATGAGAAGGGGATCAAGGCGCTGCGCCGCTGGTACGCACAGTTCTATCCGTCCGGGACGATCGCCGGGCAGCCGTTCCCCCGCACCGCAGACCGGGACGAGACCCAGACCGAGAGCCGCACGGACAAGAGCGCCGCGACCCGGATCCCGGTGGGCAGGGACTAGAACGCGAGCGGGCGGGCGGCCCGGAGTCCCGGGCCGCCCGCCGCGCCGGTCAGCGCAGGCGGTGGACGAAGATGTCGCCGCCGTACCCGCGGTTGTTGAGGTCACGCGGCACGAGGTCGTCCGCGTTGCTCGTGAACAGCGCGACCGAGCCGTCAGCGGACAGCCGGGGCTGCCACGGGGTGCCCAGGTCGCCCTCGCTCTGCAGTCCGGCGCTCGTCATGGTGGCGATCACCGTCGTGCCGGTGCTGAGGTCGCGGACGACCGCGTCCCCGGCCTGGTTCACGTCACCCGGCGCCGCGGCGTCGTCGTTCGTCGCGTAGATGACGTAACGCCCGTCGCCGGACAGGTCCGGCGCCGTGCCCCCGCGGCTGAGCTGAGCACCGCCGGGCGTGAGGCTCTGCCGGGTCGTCACACCGGCGGTCAGGTCGCGGACGAACACGTCCCTGACCTTGTTCGTGTCACCGCTGACGAGGTTGGCGGCCGAGGAGCCGAACGCGACGTACCGGCCGTCCGCCGTGATCGTCGGTTCGCTGCTGGCGTCACCAGCCTGCTCACCGCCGGGTCCGACCGACAGGCGGGTGGTGGTGCGGGTCTGCAAGTCGCGCAGGAACACGTCGTCCTTGCCGTTGGTGTCACCGGGGACGAGGGTCGCGGCGGCGGTCGAGAACACGGCATACCGGCCGTCCCCCGACAACTCGTGCGCCTCGTTGTGCGCCGAGTAGACGTGCTGGTCGGCCTGGGTGCCGTCCGTCGCGACGCTGGCCAGGACCGTCGTGCCGGCCCGCAGGTCGCGCACTAACAGGTCCGACTTGTCGTTGCCGTCGCCGGGGACCAGGTTGCTCGCCCGGGACATGAAAGCCAGGTGCGAGCCGTCGGCCGACAGGTACGGCGAGGCGCTGTTGCCGTTGCCGGACTTGCCGTCCGGGGTCACGCTGCCCCGGGTCGTCGCGCCGGTCTTCATGTCGTGGACGAACACGTCCTGGAAGGTGTCGTTGTCGTCCGGCTGGCCGAGGTCGCCCGTCGAGACGAAAGCCACGTACCGGCCGTCGGCCGAGATGGTGGGCTCGGCGCTGTCGGTCCCCTGCGCTCCGGCCGAGGAGACGCTCACCCGCGTTGTCGTCCCGCTGACGGTGTCCCGGACGAAGACGTCCGCGCTGGCGTTCGTGTCGCCGGGGACGAGGCTGGTGCCGCCGGACGCGAACGCCACGTACCGTCCGTCCGCGGAGACCGCCGTACCCAGGCTCGGGTTGTTGGCCTCGGCGCCGGTGCTGCTCACCGTGATCCGGTTGGTCGATCCGGGACCGGTGCTCGCCGGCGTCACGGGCTGGAGGCGGTTCCAGTTGTATCCGCCGCCCGGCATGGACAGGGTGCTGTGGTGCAGGATCCGCCCGTGCGCGAAGACCACCAGGTCGGCGACGCTTCCGGCCGACGCGGCGAGCGCGGGTCCCGAACCGGCGCTCCCGGCGATGCTGACCCAGTTCCACGCGTTGCCGTTCGGCTGGCGCTGCATCACCTGGCCCGACGGATCCGTCGCGGCGACGAGCCAGTCACCCGCCGAGCCGATGGCCAGCGCCGGGGTCTGCGCGGTCTTGCCGCCGATCGAGGTCCACTGTGGCCGGATGACCTTCTGGGCCGGGTCGATCGTGGTGGTCGAGAGCACCCCGGCGGTGCCGGCGGCGAGTACGCCCAGCTTGCCGCCCGGCAGCCCGGCCGCGGCGGGCGCCGTGGTCAGCTTGGCGGTGCCCAGCGACTGCCAGCCGCTCCAGCGGCCGGCGGTGACGGTCCGGAGCCAGCCCTTGTCGCCGGTGCCTCGCACGACGACGGCGAAGCGGTCCTTGCCGAGTGCGGCGACGGCGGGCTGGGCGATCGCCGGCACGGACCCGTTGAGCACGGTCCAGGCTGCCCACTTGCCAGCGGTCCGGACCCGGACCGACACGCGCTGGTTCTTGCCGACCGCCGCGACGAGCACCTTCCCCACCGGATCCGCCGCGGCGCCCGGCCCGTACAGCCAGGATCCGCCCAGCGAGGACGCCTTCGCCCAGCCCCCGGCACGGAACGGCTGGGTCACGATGGCCGTCGTCGCCGGGTCCCAGGCGAACGCGTCCAGCGATCCGGGGCCCGCGCTCACCAGGGCGGGTGCGTCGGCCCCGGCGGCCGCGGCTGTCCTCGTGCCCGCTTCGGCGCCGGTCAGGGCCGGCACCAGCACCAGGCCGCCGATCCCTAACGCCCCGGCAATGGCCGTCACAGTTGCTGCTCTCGCGCCGCGGCGCATGGTCCACCTCAAACGGGTACAGGCGGGCCCGGCGCCAGCGCGCCGGGCCCGGAGTTCGGAAGGTCACGGGTCCCGGCATAGCGCTCGTGCCCCCGTGTGCGGCGCCATCGTGGCAGCCGTCCGCAATGTGTCCTCGCAGGTGACCGCTCCGAGGAGGGGCGCGAGGGGCCGAACGGGCAGCGATCCGGCCCGTTCGGGAAGGGCAAACCCTCAAACCCTCTAGCGGACCGTCACCGGCGGTGCTCCGGTCCACCTGCGGCACCCGGTCAGGCGCCGCGCAGCAGGGCCTCGAACGGGACCGGGTTCTCGAACGGATCCGCGGGAGCCACGGCCGGCCGCCCGGAGACGAGGCCGGCCAGTTCGGCGGCGGCGCGGCCGATCCGCTCGGCAAGCGCCCGGCTGGTGCCGTCGCCGCCCGCCCAGTCCTCCGGCGCGGCGAACACCGCGGTCGGCGCCACGACCGCCCGCAGGTAGGCGAACAGGGGCCGCATCGCGTAGTCGATGGCCAGCGAGTGCCGGGCCGTCCCAGCGGTGGCTCCGAGGAGCACGGGCTGGCCGGCCAGGGCGCCCGAGTCGAGGACGTCGAAGAACATCTTGAACAGCCCGCTGTAGGAGGCCGAGAAGATCGGGGTGACGGCGATCAGCGCGTCCGCGCCGGTCACCGCCTCGATGGCCGCCCGCAGGCTGGCGTTCGGGAAGCCGGTGACCAGGTTGTCCGCTAGGTCGCGGGCGTGCTCGCGCAGGTCCGCGACCTCGACGGTGACCTCGTCGCCGCGCTCGCGCAGCGCCTCGGCCGTGGCGGCCGTGAGCCGGTCGGCGAGCAGCCGGCTGGACGAGGGCACCGACAGGCCGGCGCTGACGACGGCCAGGGTCCGGGTGCTCATCGGGCCCGCACCTCACCCTCGGAGGCCGGCGCGGGCTCGGCGCCCGGCTCCGTGGCGGTGGCCGCGGCGACCAGGGAGGCGTGGGTCGGCGCATCCGGGACGTGGGCCGGCTTGAGGGCGGCGAACTCCTTGCGCAGGACCGGCACGACCTCCTCGCCCAGGATGTCGAGCTGTTCGAGGACGGTCTTGAGCGGCAGTCCGGCGTGGTCCATCAGGAACAGCTGGCGCTGGTAGTCCCCGGCGTAGTCGCGGAACCCGAGGGTGCGCTCGATGACCTGCTGCGGGCTCCCGACGGTCAGCGGAGTCTCCCGGCTGAAGTCCTCCAGCGACGGGCCGTGGCCGTACACCGGAGCGTTGTCGAAGTACGGACGGAATTCCCGCACGGCGTCCTGGCTGTTCTTGCGCATGAAGACCTGCCCGCCGAGGCCGACGATCGCCTGGTCCGCGGATCCGTGGCCGTAGTGCTCGTACCGGCGGCGGTACAGGTCCACCATCCGCTGGGTGTGCTCCTTGGGCCAGAAGATGTGGTTTCCGAAGAAGCCGTCGCCGTAGTAGGCGGCCTGCTCGGCGATCTCCGGGCTGCGGATCGAGCCGTGCCAGACGAACGGCGGGACCCCGTCGAGCGGGCGCGGGGTCGACGTGAAGCTCTGCAGCGGGGTCCGGAAGCGGCCCTCCCAGTTGACGACGTCCTCGCGCCACAGCCTGCGGAGGAGGGCGTAGTTCTCCACCGCGAGCGCGATGCCGTCGCGGATGTCCTTGCCGAACCACGGATAGACCGGCCCGGTGTTGCCCCGGCCCATCATCAGGTCGACCCGGCCATCGGCCAGGTGCTGGAGCATCGCGTAGTCCTCGGCGATCTTCACCGGGTCGTTCGTGGTGATCAGCGTGGTGGCCGTCGAGAGCTGGAGGCGCTCGGTCTGCGCCGCGATATAGCTCAGCGTGGTCGTCGGCGAGGACGAGAAGAACGGCGGGTTGTGGTGCTCGCCGAGCGCGAACACGTCCAGGCCCACCTCCTCGGCCTTCTTGGCGATCGTGACGACCGCCTTGATCCGCTCCGCTTCGCTGGGCGTGCGGCCAGTCGTGGGGTCAGCAGTGAGGTCGCTGACCGAGAAGACACCGAACTGCATGATCCGCTCCAGGTAGTTGCACGTTCAATTACCTCTGCGAACGCCCGCCTCCCCACCGCCATTCCCGGACCGCGCGTGGCCGGGCCGCGGGTGACCGGGCCGCGGGTGACCGGGCCGCAGGTGGTCAGCGTGCGCGCGCCAGGTCCGGCTGGCGGGGCAGGACGGTCAGGACCCGGACGATGTGGTCCCGGAACTCGGACATGTAGCTCGACAGGAACGTCTTCGTCGCCTCGTCAGTCACCTGGCCCTCGCCCGGGAAGATCGCCGGGGTGTACTGGATGTAGGCCTCGGGCGCGGTCATCTGCCGGGCGTTGCAGAAGCTCAGCACCGCGCGCAGGCTCTGCTGGGCGAGCGCCGTGCCGATCTGGCCGATGGACGCCCCGATCACCGCGGCCGGGATGTGGTCGAAGGAGTTCTGCCCCCACGGCCGCGACGCCCAGTCGATCGCGTTCTTCAGCGCCCCGGGGATCGACCGGTTGTACTCCGGAGTCACGAACATCACCGCGTCCGCCCCCTGGATCGCGGCCTTGAGCCCCAGCGCCTCGGGCGGATAGTCCGCGTCGAAGTCCGGGCTGTACAGCGGCAGATCGCGGATCGGAATTTCGCCGAACTCCAGGTCACCGGGCGCCAGCCGGACCAGCGCCCGCGCGAGCTCCCGGTTGATCGACGTGGACGACAGGCTCCCGACGAAGTACCCCACCTTGTACGTGCTCATCGCTGTTCCCCCTCCGTGACGTGCCCGCTCACCACCCAGACCACTCTCCGTAACTCCTGCCCGATCCGAACCGGAAAAAACGCCTCACCGCCCCCACCGCCCCGCCGCCCGCGCCGCCCCGCCGCCCCGCACGGGCCGCGAAGTGCGGTAACCAAAGCCGGTCCTGACCGGCCGCAATTACCGCACTTCGGTGGTGAGGGCCGTCCGGCATAGCATCGCGGGCGACGAGGGGAACCCCCATGAGGCGACACCGCAGGCTGCTGGTCCTACTGCCGTGCGCGCTGCTCGGGTGGGGCTGCTCGGCCGCCGGCAACGCCAGTCCCGCCCCCAGGGCGCCCGCGCCGGCGCCCACCGCGCCCGCGCCCACCGCTTCCTGGTCAGCCGCGCACCGGATCGGGCCGCCGTCGGACGGGCCGCGGGCCGAACTGCGCTCGCTGGCCGAGGACGTCGTGACCGCGGCCGGCCGGGGGTACGACAGCCACGACAGCGCCGGGCGGTCCATGGACACGGCGAAGATCATCGCGGATCCGGCCGGCGGGTACCTCGCCGTGTTCCACACGACGCTGCCCGGCGGCCCGCGCGTCAGCGTCGCGACCTCGGCCGACCTGATCCACTGGACCCACGCCGCCGAACTCGGCGTCCGGGCCTCGCAGCCGTCGATCGCCGCGGCCGGCGGCGGGTTCGTCGTCGCCTGGGAGCAGGAGCCGTCGAACCACCTCGCGTTCCGGTACTACCGCGACCGGGCCGCGCTGCTCAGCGCCGCCGCCACCCGCACCACGGACGTGCCGCGGACCTTCTCGGACTGCGCGGAGGGCACCCCCAACATCTACTCGGTCACCCTCTCCCCCGACATCGACCACTCCACGATCGACACCGGCGCCCACTACTTCGCCAACTGCGACGTCGACCGCCAGCAGCGCGGCCAGCTGACGAACTTCCGCACCTGGCGCGCCACCAAGCAGGACCTCGCCGACAACGCGCTGCTGTACTGGGGCGTGAAGGGCAACATCGGGGACCGGGACGCCGTGCAGTTCCGCGGCTTCCCGTACGCGCTGGTCGAGGGCCAGTACGTCAAGGGCGACTTCGGATCCTGGCGCCCGTTCGTCTACGACCACCAGACCGGCAACGCGGACCGCCTGACGATCCGCACGAACGGCGGGAGCACGGCGTTCGCGAACCCGTCCGTGACCGTCCTGACCGGACCCGACGGGCGCCCGGCCATCGTGTTCAGCCTGTTCGTGCCGTCCCAGGGCGCCGCGCGCGGCGAGGCGGGCCAGCTCATCTACTACCAGCACATCCCGGCGCGCTGACCGGACCGCGGTGTCCCGTTAGGCGGTGTCCCATCAGGCGGTGTCCCGTCAGGCCTGCCGGGATCCGTACGCGGGGCCGAAGATGACCAGCAGGGCGAGATCCGCGGTGACGTTCGTGAACCTGTGCCGCTCGCCGGCGGGCACGTAGATCACGGATCCAGGCGCCACCTCGGCCGTGCCGCTGTCCGCCTCGATCAGCGCCGTGCCCGCCATCACCACGTAGACCTCGTCCTCGGTGTGGGGCGACTGGCCGTCCACGCCACCGGCCGGAATCGAGTACGTGCCGGCGCTCAGGTCCGGGACGCGCAGGTGCTCCACCCAGTCGCTGGCCGCCCCGTTCGGCGCTGTGAACTGGCCCGCGCCCTCGATGATCCGCATGGACGACATGCTCCCACCCCCTCACGGCTGCTCACCCCGCGTCGGGGCGGGCCAGCTGTCGAGCCGGTCCAGGATCGCCGGGTCGGCCGGCCGCGGATCCGAGGCGGCCGGCAGGCTGAGGATCATCGTGAGGCCCCCTCCCGGCGTGGTGCCGGGGACGAGCGTGCCACCCATGGCCTCGGCGAGACCGCGGGACAGCGCGAGGCCGAGCCCGACGCCGGTGTCGTTGTCCCGGTCGCCGAGGCGCTGGAACGGCAGGAACACCCGGTCGCGCTCGGCGGCGGGGATCCCGGGGCCGTGGTCGATGATCCGCACTTCGACCAGTCCGCCGTGGTCGCTGAGGGTGATGACCGGCGGGCGGCCGGGCGGGCTGTAGCGCAGGGCGTTGCCGATGACGTTGACGAGCACCCGTTCGACCAGCGCCGGGTCGGCGTGCACCTCCGGAAGGTCGTCCGCGAGGGTGACCCGCACGTCGCGGCCCACCTCGCCGAGGTCGTCAATGGCCCGCGGAATGGTCTCGGCGACGCTGATGAGCTGCGGCTGCATGCCGAGGGCACCGGCCTGGAGACGGCTCAAGTCCAGCAGGTCGTCCACCAGCCGGGTCAAGCGGTCCAGGGACTCCTCGGCGGTGGCGAGCAACCCGGCGCGATCCTGGTCGCCGAACGTGACGTCGGGGCTGCGCAGGCCGGTGATCGCGGCCTTGGCGGAGGCCAGCGGGCTGCGGAAGTCGTGGCTGACCGCGCCGAGCAGGGCGGTCCGCAGCCGGTCCACCTCGGCCAGCGGACCTACGGCGGCCGCCTGCTCGGTGAGCCGTTCCTGGCGCAGCGCGACGGCGGCCTGGGCGGCGAACGCCTCCACGACCCGGCGGTCCGATGCGGCGAGCGGATCCCCGGTCAGCGCGAGTGAGAGGCCCGGCCCGACGGGCACGTCGACCGTGCCGTCCGCCGGGACCGTGCACGGCCGCGCGCCGACGGAGGCCGCGATCCGCCAGGCGCCGGGATCGCGCCGCACGTCCGGGCCGGCGGGTGCGCCGGGCTTGCGTTCGAGCAGCGTGACGCTGGTGAACCCGAAGGTCTCGCGGACCTGCTCCAGCAGCGCGGGCAGCGGCCGCTCGCCGCGCAGCACACTCCCGGCGACCGTGGACAGCGTCTCGGCCTCGGCGCGGGCCCTGGCGGCCTCGCTGGTGCGGCGCGCGGCGAGGTCCACGACGGCGCTCACCGCGATCGCAACCACGAGAAACGCGAACAGGGCGATCAGGTTGTCCCGGCCGGAGATCGTGAACTGGTGGATCGGCGGGGTGAAGTACCAGTTCAGCAGCAGGAACCCGGCGACGGCCGCGAACAGCGCCGGGTAGAGGCCGCCGGCGAGCGCCACCGCGACGACCGCCACGAGGAACACCAGGATGTCGCTCGGCAGGCTCAGCTCCCCGCGCAGCTGAGTGAGGAGAACGGTCAGCGCGGGCAGTCCCACCACGGCCAGCGCGAGGCCGGCGAGCCGCCGCCCGGTGGTCAGCCCGCGGGTCACGGTGAATCGCCGCCGACCCCGCCTGGTCTCGGTGTGGGTGACCAGGTGGACGTCGATCGGCCCGGACTCGGCCGTGGTGGTGACTCCGACGCCTGGGGCGAAGATCTGGGCGATCCGGCCGCGGCGGCTCGCGCCGAGCACGAGCTGGGTGGCGTTGACCCCGCGGGCGAAGTCGAGCAGCGCCGCGGGCACGTCGCGCCCGACAACCTGGTGATAGGTGCCGCCGAGACCCTCGGCCAGGATCCGCTGGCGGGCGAGGTGCGCGGGGTCGGCACCGGCCAGCCCGTCACTGCGCGCCACGTGGACGGCCATCAGGTCCGCGCCCTTGGTGCGGTTCGCGACCCGGGCCGCCCGGCGGAGGATCTCGTCGCCCTCCGGACCACCAGTCAGTGCGACGACGACCCGTTCCCGGGTTTCCCAGGTGCCGGTGATGCCGTGGTCGGCGCGGTACCGGTCGAGCTGCTCGTCCACCTTGTCCGCCATCCACAGCAGCGCCAGTTCGCGCAGCGCGGTGAGGTTGCCGACCCGGAAGTAGTTGCTCAGCGCGGCGTCGATCCGCTCGGGCTTGTAGACGTTGCCGTGGGCCATCCGGCGGCGCAGCGCCTCGGGGGTCATGTCGATCAGCTCGATCTGGTCCGCCCTGCGCACCACCTCGTCGGGGACCGTCTCGCGCTGGACCACGCCGGTGACCTGCTCGACCACGTCGTTGAGCGAGACCAGGTGCTGGATGTTGACGGTGGTGATGACCGTGATGCCCGCGCCGAGGAGTTCCTCGATGTCCTGCCAGCGCTTGGGGTGGCGTGAGCCGGGCACGTTGGTGTGGGCCAGCTCGTCGACGAGCGCGACCTGCGGGTTGCGCGCGAGGAGCGCGTCGAGGTCGAGCTCGGTGAACTCGGCGCCGCGGTAGGTCATGGTCCGGCGCGGGACGGCCTCGAGCCCGGCGGCCATCGCCTCGGTGGACGGCCGGCCGTGGGACTCCACGAACCCGGCCACCACGTCGGTGCCGCGGTCGAGGCGGCGCCGCCCCTCTTCGAGCATCTTGTAGGTCTTGCCGACGCCGGGCGCGGCCCCGAGGTAGACGCGCAGCTGTCCGCAGGTCATGTCGCCGCGTCCCGTCATGGCTGCTCCCGTCACGGCCGGACCGGGTACCGGCGGTCGAGGTCGAGGTTCAGGCCGAGCACGTCGACGGCGGGTTCCCCGAGAAAGCCCAGGGCTCGCCCCGTGGTGTGATCGCCGGCGAGCCTCGTCACCCCGGCGACGCTGATGCCGCGGGCCTTGGCGATCCGGGCCGCCTGGAGACGAGCGTAGGCCGGGCTGATCTGCGGATCGAGGCCGCTCCCACTCGCGGTCACCGCGTCGGCCGGGACCGCGGACTGGGCGGGCGCGTCCCCGCGGATCGGGGTCACGAGCCCGCGCGAGTAGTCCTCGCCGGGCTTCGCGCACTCGACCCTCGCCCTGGCGTAGCTGGTGACGAACGGCGTGGCCGGGCAGGCCTCGTTGAGGCTGACCACACGCGTCACCGGGCCGGTGAGGCCGTCCCGGTGGAACACGGCGAGCACGGCGCCCACTCCCCCGGGGGTGCAGTACGGGCGGCTTCCGTCCACGCCCTCCAGCTCGCCCACCGCCTTGCTGCGCGCGCAGACCTGGGTGAGCAGGCTCTGCTTGCCCTGGTCGTCCTTGACCTGCGGATCGGGCAGGGTGTCCACGACGCTCTCGGGTCCGAGGTTGCTGGCGCTGGTGGCGGTCGGGTCGTAGCCCGCCCCGGCGGCCGACGGGCGGGACTGGAAGTACTGGACCAGCGGCACACCCTTGTCGGTGGTGAAGGCCTGGCCCACGATCCGGCTGCCGACGGTCTTGCCCCCGGCCTGGATCAGCGAGCCGTCAGCGTGATCCCGCAGGCCCGGGAGCTGGCCGACGGCCAGCATCGCGAGCGGGTAGGCGAGGCCGAGGAGCGCGGTCAGGACGAGCAGCGCGCGGAGCGCGGCGAGGTGCTGGCTGAGCCAGGCGGGCAGGCGCATCACGAGATCCCTGGGATGAACTGGACGATGAGGTCGATGAGCTTGATCCCGGCGAACGGGGCGATGATCCCGCCGGCGCCGTAGATCAGCAGGTTCCGGCGGAGCATCGCGGACGCATCCCCGGGGGTGTACCGGACGCCCCGCAGAGCCAGCGGGATCAGCGCCACGATGATGATCGCGTTGAAGATCACCGCGGACAGGATCGCCGAGGTGGGGCTGTGCAGCCGCATGATGTTGAGCGCGTCCAGCCCCGGGTACACGGCGGCGAACATCGCCGGGATGATCGCGAAGTACTTGGCGATGTCGTTGGCGATCGAGAACGTGGTGAGCGCGCCGCGGGTGATGAGCAGCTGCTTGCCGATCTCGACGATCTCGATGAGCTTGGTCGGATCGGAGTCCAGGTCGACCATGTTCCCGGCCTCCTTCGCGGCCGAGGTGCCGGTGTTCATGGCGACGCCGACGTCGGCCTGGGCGAGCGCGGGCGCGTCGTTGGTGCCGTCGCCGGTCATCGCGACGAGCTTGCCGCCTTCCTGCTCCTTCTTGATGAGGGCCATCTTGTCCTCGGGCGTGGCCTCGGCGAGGAAGTCGTCGACGCCGGCCTCGTCCGCGATGGCTTTGGCTGTGAGCGGGTTGTCGCCGGTGATCATCACCGTGCGGATCCCCATCCGGCGCATCTCGGCGAACCGCTCGCGCATGCCGGACTTCACGACGTCCTTGAGGTGAATCACCCCGAGCGCCCTGGCCGGCTGCCCGGTCCGCAGCTCGGCCACCACGAGGGGGGTGCCGCCGCTGGCGCTGATCCCGTCGACCAGCTGGCCCACGTCGCCCGTGGGGTGGCCGCCGTGGTCGCGGACCCACTTCATCACCGCCGACGCCGCGCCCTTGCGGACCGACCGCACCGTGCCGTCGCCGGAGGTGATGTCGACCCCGGACATGCGGGTCTGCGCGGTGAATGCCACCCAGTCCGCCGAGGCAAGCTCGCCGGGGTGCCGCTCACGCAAGCCGTACCGGGTCTTGGCGAAGACGACGATCGAGCGGCCCTCCGGCGTCTCGTCGGCGAGGCTGGAGAGCTGGGCCGCGTCGGCGAGCACGGTTTCCTCGACGCCGTCCGCGGGCGCGAAGTCGCTGGCCTGCCGGTTGCCGAGGGTGATCGTGCCGGTCTTGTCGAGCAGCAGCGTGTTGACGTCGCCCGCCGCCTCGACCGCCCGCCCGCTCATCGCCAGCACGTTGCGCTGGACGAGCCGGTCCATCCCGGCGATGCCGATCGCCGAGAGCAGCGCGCCGATCGTGGTCGGGATCAGGCAGACCAGCAGCGAGACCAGCACCACGCCGGTCACGCCGCTGCCGGTGATCGCCTCGGTGTCCGGAGCGGCGGCCTGGTAGGCCTTGGAGAAGATCGCCAGCGGCTGCAGGGTCGCGACGGCGAGCAGGAAGATGATCGTGAGCGCGGCGAGCAGGATGTTCAGCGCGATCTCGTTCGGGGTCTTCTGCCGGTTCGCGCCCTCGACCAGGGCGATCATCCGGTCGATGAAGCTCTCGCCGGGCTTCTGGGTGATCCGGACGACGATCCGGTCGGAGAGCACCTTGGTGCCGCCGGTCACCGCGGACCGGTCCCCGCCGGACTCGCGGATCACCGGCGCCGACTCGCCCGTGATCGCGGACTCGTCCACGCTGGCGATCCCCTCGATGACGTCGCCGTCGCCGGGGATGGTCCCGCCCGCCTCGACCACGACGATGTCGCCGAGCCGCAACTCGGTGGCCGCCACCAGTTCCTCGGCGGACCCGTCTAGGCGGCGGGCCATCGTGTCCTGCTTGGCCCGCCGCAGCGTCTCGGCCTGGGCCTTTCCCCGGCCCTCCGCGACAGCCTCCGCGAGGTTCGCGAACACGACGGTGAACCACAGCCAGACGGTGATCGACCACGCGAACACGGTCGGGTGGGCGATCGCGAGGACGGTGGTGAAGACCGATCCGATCTCCACGATGAACATGACCGGGTTGCGCCACAGCGTGCGCGGATCCAGCTTGCGCAGGGCGTCCGGAGTGGACTTCAGGAGCTGCTGGGGGTCCAGCAGCCCGCCGGAAACCCGGCGTGGAGCGGTCGGGGGCGCTGCCGCAGGCGGCGGCGCCTTCATCAGGGTCGCAGGCATCGGGTCGTCTCCGGTCAGGAGAGGCCTTCGGCCAGCGGGCCGAGGGCGAGGGCGGGCAGGAAGGTGAGGGCGACGAGGATCACGGTGACGCCGACGACCATCCCGACGAAGAGGGGCTGGTAGGTCTTGAGCGTGCCGGCCGAGGCGGGTACGGGCTTCTGGCGCGCGAGGGATCCGGCGAGGCCCAGCACGAAGATGATCGGCAGCAGGCGGCCCAGTCCCATCGCGATCCCGAGGGCGGTGTCCCACCACACCGTGTTGACGGTGATGCCGGCGAACGCCGATCCGTTGTTGTTCGCCGCGGACGTGAAGGCGTAGAGCACCTCGGACAGCCCGTGCGGGCCGGTATTCAGCGCGGTGGAGTTGTTCCCGGTCGCGAACGCCGCCGCGGTGCCCACGAGCGCGACCGTGGGGGTGGTCAGGAAGTACAGCGCCGCGAACTTCATCTCCCGGGCGCCGATCTTCTTGCCCAGGTACTCGGGGGTCCGCCCGACCATCAGCCCGGCCACGAACACCGTGACCACGGCGAGGATCAGCATCCCGTACAGCCCGGATCCGGTACCGCCCGGAGCGACCTCGCCGAGCATCATGTTGCCCAGCAGCACCGCCCCGGACAGCGGGCTGTAGGAGTCGTGGAAGGAGTCCACCGCGCCGGTGGAGGTCAGGGTGGTCGCCGCGGCAAAGGTGGCCGACTGCGGCACCCCGAACCGGGTCTCGGTGCCCTCCGTGGCGGATCCGACGGCTTGGGGAACGGTCCCGCCGTGCGCGAGCTGGAGCCCGTTGACCGCGGCGATGCTGCCGATCGCGAGGATCGCCATCACGGCGAGGATCGCGTAGCCCTGCCGGTTGTCCCCGACGATCCGGCCGAAGGTGCGCGGCAGGCTCACCGAGATCAGCAGCAGCAGGAAGATTTCGAGCCAGTTGGTCCAGGCGGTGGGGTTCTCGAAGGGGTGGGCGCTGTTGGCGTTGTAGAAGCCGCCGCCGTTGGTCCCGAACTCCTTGATGATCTCCTGGCTGGCCACCGGGCCGCCGGTGATGTGCTGGGCCGCCCCGGCGAGGGTGTGCACGTCGGTGCCCGCCGAGAGGTTCTGGGCCATGCCCGCGGCGATGAACACCACCGCGCCGACCACGGCGACGGGCAGCAGGATCCGCACGCAGATCCGCACCAGGTCGACCCAGAAGTTGCCGAGCTGATCAGTGCGCTTGCGGGCGAAGCCCCGGACCAGGGCGACCGCCACAGCGATCCCGACGGCGGCCGAGGCGAAGTTCTGCACCGCCAGTCCCGCCATCTGCACGAGGTGGCCCATCGTGGACTCCCCCGAGTAGGACTGCCAGTTCGTGTTCGTCACGAAGCTGATCGCGGTGTTCCACGCCTGGTCCGGCTTCACCCCGGGGAAGCCGAGGGACAGCCACAGGTGGTGCTGGATCCGCTGGAAGAGGTACAGGAACAGCACCGACACCCCGGAGAACGCCAGCACGCTGCGCGCGTACACGCCCCAGGACTGCTCGCCGTCGGGGTTGACGCCGACCGCCCGGTACACGAGCCGCTCGGCCCGCCAGTGCCTGGCCGAGGTCAGGACCCGGTACATGTAGTCCCCGGCCGGGCGGTAGGCCAGGCCGAGGGCCACCACGAGCGACCCGGCGAAGAGCAGGCCCGCCGTCGCCGTGCTCATCAGAACCGCTCCGGGAACAGGAGCGCCACGACAAGGAAGACCGTCAGCGCGACCGCGAGGACCAGGCCGGTGACATTGGCCGCGTTCACAGTTTCTCCACCGCCCGCACCGTCAGCGCGAGCACGCCGAACAGCGCTACGGTCCCCAGCACGAACAGCAGGTCAAGCACCGCGCTTCTCCTTCACGACTCGGCGCGGGCATTCCCCGCGCACCGGATCAGTCAAGGCGCGGCGCGCGGCGCCGGACAGACGTCGATACGCGTTCTCTACGGCCAGGCCCCGGTTCTTAACGCGCTCTCTACGGCTGGCGCCCGGCCACGTTCGCGGCCTGATCCCGGCCACGGCGGGCCAGCCGGGGCCGGGCGGGCGAGCGGCGTTAAGAGCCCGTCAAGACCCGGCGCGGCGCCGTTAAGAACCCATCAAGACCGGCGGCGGACGGCCTCCCGGCCGCATTCACTGGGCATCGTGCTGAATTGGGTGAAGAGAGTGGTTGTCGGCCGTCCGCTGCGCAGCGACCGGCTGACCGAACAGTCCCTGCCGAAGCGGCTGGCGCTGCCGGTGTTCGCGAGCGATCCGCTGTCGTCGGTGGCGTACGCGACGCAGGAGATCCTGCTCGTGCTCGCGGTGGGCGGCACGGCGCTGATGTACCTCGCGACGCCGGTCGCCGCCGCCGTGGTGCTGCTGCTCGCGGTCGTGGTGGTGTCCTACCGGCAGGTGGTGCGCGCCTACCCCAGCGGCGGCGGATCGTACGAGGTCGCCTCCCGCAACCTCGGCCGGTCGGCGGGCCTGGTCGTCGCGGCGGCGCTGCTGGTGGACTACGTGATGACGGTCGCCGTGTCGGTCGCCGCCGGGGTGGACAACATCATCTCGGCCGCGCCGTCGCTCAACCCGTACCGGGTGGCGATCAACGTCGCGTTCATCGCCGTCCTCACCGCGATGAACCTGCGCGGGGTGCGGGAGTCGGGCAAGGCCTTCGCGATCCCGACCTACCTGTTCATCACCGGGCTGGTCGTGATGATCGCGGTCGGCGTGGGCCGGGCCCTGTTCGGCACCGCGCCGGTCGCGGAGAGCGCGAGCTACCACGTGCGCGCCGAACACGCCGGGCTCGCGGGCGCGGCGCTGCTCTTCGTCACCCTGCGCGCCTTCGCCTCGGGCTGCACTGCCCTGACCGGCGTCGAGGCGATCTCCAACGGGGTGCCCGCCTTCAAGCCGCCCCGTAGCGAGAACGCGGCCCGGACCATGGCCGCCATGGGCCTGATCGCGATCGGCCTGTTCGCCGGGATCACCGGACTGGCCCTGATGACCGGAGTCAAGGTCGCCGAGAACACCTGCGACCTGGTGGGCTTCACCGGAAACTGCGCCACGGATCCGCAGCGCACGGTCATCGCCCAGCTCGCCGCCTCGATCTTCGGGGGCAGCGACTCGATCGGGTTCTACGTGATCCAGGCGACCACGGCACTGATCCTGATCCTCGCCGCGAACACCGCGTTCAACGGGTTCCCACTGCTCACGTCGATCCTCGCGCACGACAGGTACCTGCCCCGCCAGCTCCACACCCGGGGCGACCGGCTGGTGTTCTCCAACGGGATCCTCGTGCTGTCCCTCGTGGCGATGCTCCTGATCGTGGCGTTCGACGGATCCGTGACCCGCCTGATCCAGCTCTACATCCTCGGTGTCTTCACCTCGTTCACCCTGAGCCAGGCCGGGATGGTGCGGCACTGGAACCGGCACCTCGGCGTCGAGCGGGACCCGCGGATCCGCCGGCAGATGCACACCTCGCGGATCATCAATGCGCTCGGCGCGGTGATGACCGGGCTCGTGCTCGTGATCGTGCTGGCGACCAAGTTCACCCACGGCGCGTACCTGGTGGTGATCGCCGTGCCGATCCTCTACGGGCTCATGCGGGGGATCCGCCGCCACTACGACCGGACCGCCCGCGAGCTGGAGCCCGAGCCCGGCGGGATGGTGCTGCCCGCGCGGATCCACGCCGTCGTGCCCGTCTCCCAGCTCCACCGCCCGACCCTGCGCGCCCTCGCCTACGCCCGCGCCACCAGGCCGGACTCGCTGACCGCGGTGACGGTGGCGATCTCCGCCGAGGAGGTCCGCGCCCTCCAGGCCGAGTGGACCGAGCGCGACATCCCGGTCCCGCTGCTGGTCCTGGACTCCCCGTACCGCGACATCACCGGCCCCCTGCTGGACTACATCGCCGAGCTGCGGCAGAACCGTCCCCGGGACGTCGTCGTCGTGTACATCCCCGAGTACGTCGTCGGCCACTGGTGGGAGCACCTGCTGCACAACCAGAGCGCGCTGCGGCTCAAGGCCCGGCTGCTGTTCCAGCCCGGCGTCATGGTCACCAGCGTGCCGTGGCAGCTCGAGTCGAGCCGCCCGGCCGGACCGCAGCCGGCCCCCGAGGTCCGGGTCCCGGCCCCGGCCGCAGCCGAGGCCGAGCGCGCCGTCCAGCCACCCGCGGAGGAACAGCCCGCGCCGGTCTGACCGGGTGCGTAGAGAACGCGTCAAGAAACGCGGTCCCGGCGTAGAAATCGCGTGAACGGCCAGGTCGCACCAGCCCAGGCCGCACTTGACTGACAGTAATCGGATCACCGGAGGCGATCACCATGACTCGCACCAGCCGGCCAGACAGCGACCGCTGCCCGGTGGGGCTCGCGATCGGCGGCGGCGCGGTCATGCTCGTGGTGGTGACGCTGGTCGCCGCGGCGGCTCTCCCCGCCGTCCCCGGGCTGTCGGCCCTCGCCGTCGCTGTCGGCGTGTTCGCCGCGCTCAGCGGGGACGGCCGGGCCGTCTCCGCGATCGCCACCCTGGCCTGGCCGTTCGGCAACGGATTCCTGCTCAACCAGTACGGCGACCTGTCCTGGCATCACCAGGACACCGGCTTCGTCTCCGGGCTGCTCGTCGCGGCGGCCCTCGGCATGATCGTCGCCCCGTTCCTCACCCGCCGGCCGGACCGCGGCGCGATCCCCGCGCCCGCCACCAGCCACATCGCGGTGGAGCGGACCGACCTGGCGCCGGCAGCCCCCCAACCACGCGAACCCGCGGACGGCGAACCGCTCCCAGCGCTGACCGTGTTCCACCGGAGCTGACCGTGTTCCACGTTTGCTGACCGCGTTCTACGTTGGCTGACAGCGTGGCGCGGGTGCGGGCCGCCGGCCGGGCCGGGCAGGATGGCGAATAGCGCCGGTCGCGGCTGACCGACGAGGCGCCACCAGGCCCGTAACCCCGCACCGGAGCGACCCATGACGATCACCTGGCGCCGGCTCGGCGAGCCCGATTTCCCGCTGCTGCGCGAGTGGCTCGAGCAGCCGCACGTCGCCCGGTGGTGGAACCACGAGACGTCGGAGGAGGCGGTGCGGCGCGACTTCGGCCCCGCGGTCCGTGGCGAGGAGCCGTCCGAGGACTTCCTGGCGCTGCTCGGCGACCACCCGGTCGGGCTGGTGCAGCGCTGCCGGTTCGCCGACTACCCCGAGTACCGCGACGAGCTCGCGGCGATCGCCGAGGTCCCCGCCGGGGCCATGACCATCGATTACCTGATCGGCCCCGTGACCGAGACCGGACACGGCTTGGGACCCCGCATGATCGCCTCGATGATCGCCCGCACCTGGCTGGACCATCCCGAGGCGACCTGCGTCGTGGTACCGGTCGTGGCGGCCAACCGGGCATCCTGGCGAGCCCTGGAAAAGGCTGGCCTCGACCGGATCGGCGAGGGGCCACTCAAGCCCGACAACCCCGCCGACGATCCCCTGCACTACGTCTACCGCATCGACAATCCCCGGTCGGTACAGTCCCTTCCTCCCCAATAGTGCCGTGATCGCCGACGGCGAAATCGATTTCCTCTCGCCGATCCGCAATAGGGCCGGGAAATTGGTTGTGGCCTCTCGGTGTTGCCCTTATCGTTGCTCCTCGTCAGCACATCTCATTCGGCCCCAAGGAGTCTCCCGTGATGTGGCACACCTCGATCGATCCGCAGCGCGGCGCGCTGTGTGGCGATGAGGTCATGCCCAATCCGGGGCGATTCGCCGCACGACACAGCGACAAGAAGGCCCATCGGGGCAGGCGGCGCAACTGACGCGACGATCCACGCGCGCAGCACGCCGCCCCTCCCCATCAAGGGAATGGGCGGCTTCTTCTTTTCCACCATTTCACGGCGTCACTCGATCCAGTCGAGCGGCGGCGCCCGATTGGTTATTTCGGCATGCCCGAATTCGATCCTTGAGAATTACACAGTGGATGGCATTGATGAATGTGCCTGGCCGGCGGTGAACGTGATACCGCCGGCCAGGCGAGGGGGCAGTAGCTCAGCAGGCAGAGCACCGGCGCGGCAGTCCGGAGGCCAGGGGTTCGAGCCCCCACCGCTCCACAAATCCATGGCATGCGAGCCGCCTCTCGGCCTGGCGCGGCCAAGGGATCGATGAGCTCGTTCGTTGCCCGTTCCTCCCTGCTCAATGCGACGTTGCGTTTTTGGTGTTTGTGGGTGATGCTCGTGCCGTGACGAATCGTGACGATCAGCTCTTGACAACGGGCGAGGCTGCAGTGCTGCTCGGGTCGTCAA
>JAOPVE010000319.1 GCA_025963185.1 Actinomycetes bacterium | reverse complement strand
AGGTGGGCAGCGACGATCACCCGGGCGCCCCGGTTGAGCAGTTGCACCAGCACCGGCAACGAGGCCCGGATCCGGCCGTCGTCGGCGACCACCGGCGGATCGTCGGAGGACAGCGGCACGTTCAGGTCACTACGGACCAGAACGCGCCGCCCGGCGACACCTTCGGCGATCAGGTCGTCGACGGTGGCCATCCGTGCGCCTTAGAGCGAGGCGCCGACGAGGAGCACCAGGTCGGCCAACCGGTTGGAATAGCCCCACTCGTTGTCGTACCAGCCGACGACCTTCACCAGGTTGCCGATGACCTTGGTCAGCGGGGCGTCGAAGATGCACGACGCCGGGTCGGTGACGATGTCGGAGGACACGATCGGGTCGGTGTTGTAGCGCAGGTAGCCCTTGAGCGCGCCCTCGGCGGCGGCCTTGACCGCGGCGTTGACCTCTTCGACGGAGGTCTCGCGGCTGGCCTCGAACGTGAGGTCGGTCGCCGAGCCGGTCGGGATCGGCACCCGCAGCGCGAAGCCGTCGAGCTTGCCCTTGAGCTCCGGCAGGACCAGGCCGATGGCCTTCGCCGCGCCGGTCGAGGTCGGGACGATGTTCAGCGCGGCGGCGCGGGCCCGGCGCAGGTCGGAGTGCGGCCCGTCCTGCAGGTTCTGGTCCTGCGTGTACGCGTGGATCGTCGTCATCAGGCCCTTCTCGATGCCGACGCTGTCGTACAGCGCCTTGGCCATCGGAGCCAGGCAGTTCGTCGTGCACGAGGCGTTGGAGATGATCGTGTGGTTCGCCGGGTCGTACTTGTCGTGGTTGACGCCCATCACGATCGTCACGTCTTCGTTCTTCGCCGGAGCGGAGATGATGACCTTCTTCGCGCCGTTGTCGACGTGCGCGCGCGCTTTGTTCGCGTCGGTGAAGAAGCCGGTGGACTCGATGACGATGTCCGCGCCCAGGTCCTTCCACGGCAGGTTGGCCGGGTCGCGCTCGGCGAGCGCCTTGAACGACCTGCCGCTGACCGTGATCTCGTCCGCGCTGGAGGTCACCTCGCCCGGGAAGCGGCCCAGGATGCTGTCGTACTTCAGCAGGTGGGCGAGGGTCGCGTTGTCGGTCAGGTCGTTGACGCCGACGATCTCGATGTCCGCGCCGGACGCCTGGACAGCGCGGAAGAAGTTCCGCCCGATCCGGCCGAAGCCGTTGATGCCTACCCTGATGGTCACGCCGATCTCCTCGGTGAAGTGTGCGGTTGCTGGCTCTAGCCTCCGCGGCGGCGCTGCGCGCGGTCGTGATGGCCCACGTCGCGCAGGTCTCACGGCGTGACCTTATCTCGTCGGCGCCGGCCGGTATCACCCAGGTAACGGAATCGTTCCAGGGGGTGCGGGCTCGCCCGTGGCCCGCTTTATCGGCGCCCCTCCCCCCAGCGAAGGGCGGTAACCGCGCCCGCTCAGGACCGGCCGGGGTTACCGCACTTCGGGGAGTTCAGCCTGGGGATCAGGGGGCCAGCATCTCCGGGGTAACGCTCGCCTCGGTGTCCGGGATCCCGACGTCGTGGGCGCGCTTGTCGGCCAGCGCGAGCAGCCGCCGGATCCGCCCGGCGACCGCGTCCTTCGTCAGGGGCGGATCGGCGAGCGAGCCCAGTTCCTCCAGCGAGGCCTGCCGGTGTTCGAGCCGCAGCCGCCCCGCCGCCAGGAGGTGACCGGGCGCGTCCTCGCCGAGGATCTCCATCGCGCGGTGTACCCGGGCCCCGGCCGTCACGGCGGCGCGAGCCGAGCGGCGCAGGTTGGCGTCGTCGAAGTTCGCGAGCCGGTTCGCCGTGGCCCGGACCTCACGCCGCATCCGCCGTTCCTCCCAGGCCAGCACGCTGGAGTGCGCGCCGATCCGGACCAGCAGCGCGCCGATCGAGTCGCCGTCGCGGACCACCACCCGGTCGAACCCGCGGACCTCCCGCGCCTTCGACGAGATGCCCAGCCGGCGGGCCGCGCCGACGAGCGCGAGCGCCGCCTCCGGCCCGGGGCAGGTGATCTCCAGCGCCGAGGACCGGCCCGGCTCGGTCAGCGATCCGTGGGCGAGGAACGCGCCCCGCCATGCCGACTCCGCGCAGCACATGGCCGCCGAGACGACCTGTGGCGGCAGCCCCCGCACCGGCCGCCCGCGTACGTCCAGCAGCCCGGTCTGGCGCGCGAGCGCCTCGCCGTCCTTCACGACCCGGACCACGTACCGGCTGCTCTTGCGCAGCCCGCCGGAGGCGAGGACGTGCACCTCGCTCGCGTGCCCGTACACCTCGGCGATCTCGCGCCGCAGCCGCCGGGCGGTGGCGCCGGCATCGAGTTCGGCCTCGACCACCACCCGTCCGCTCACGATGTGCAGTCCGCCCGCGAACCGGAGCAGCGCCGCCATCTCCGACTTACGGCAACACGGTTTGCTGACCGCCAGCCGGCTCAGCTCATCCTTGACCGCAGCGGTCATGGCCATGCGTAGGTCACCTGCCTGTCTCGTCCCACCCCGGTTGATCTGCGCGCTCCAGCACGGACCGCAATGCCGCGGCCAGCGCCCCCGGGTCGTGCCGCGGACTTCCGTCCGCAACCGCGACCGGCGCCACGAGCAGGCGCGCGCCTAGGGATTCTGCCGCACCAGCGAGGCCCGTGTGGTCCCGCACAACTCGAGGATCTGCCAACACAGTGTCAACTTTCAACTCCATAGCGTAACTACCGAAGACGGCGAGGTGTTCCTCGGCCGACCATCCATGTGTCTCCCCTGGTTCCGCGGCCAGATTCAGCGTCACGATCTTGCGGGCCGGCGAGGCCCCGATCGCCTCCCGCAACTGCGGCACCAGGAAGTGCGGCAGGACACTCGTGAACCACGATCCGGGGCCGAAAACCAGCCAGTCCGCCTCCGCGACGGCCGCCAGGGCCTCGGGGCAGGCGGGTGGGTGCTCGGGCACGATCCGCACCCGCAGGACCTCGCCGTGGGTCTTCGCCACGGACGCCTGACCTCGCACAACACGCACCTCGGTGGGTCGCGCCGGATCGTCGCCGCGCACGTCCGCCTCGATGGCCAGCGGGTGCGCCGACATCGGCAGGACCCGCCCGCACGCCCCGAGCATCCGGCCCGCGTGGTCGAGCGCGGGGACCGGCCCGCCGAGCACGTCCGCGAGCCCCGTGAGGATCAGGTTGCCCACCGCGTGCCCGCCCAGCGGACCCGATCCGGGGAACCGGTGCTGGAACAGGACCGCCGCCAGCTCGGTGTCCAGGCCCTCCCCCGCCAGGGCCACCAGCGCCTGGCGCAGGTCGCCGGGCGGGAGCACCCCGAACTCACCCCGAAGGCGCCCGCTGGACCCACCGTCGTCGGCCACCGTGACCACCGCGGTCAGCTCGGCGTCGAGCCGCCGCAGCGCCCGCAGCGAGGCGAACAGCCCGTGGCCGCCGCCGAAGGCCACGACCCGGGGACGGCGGGACGGGCCCGGCCGGGATGCGGTCACTCGCGCCCCAGGTCCCGGTGCACCGTGTGGGCGTGCAGGCCGCGGGCGCGCAGCTCCGCCGCCAGCGCCTCGGTCGTCGCCACGCTGCGGTGCTTGCCGCCCGTGCAGCCCACCGCGATCGTCAGGTAGCGCTTGCCCTCCCGCTCGAAGCCCTTCGCCGCCTGCGCCACCAGGTCGGCGTACTGGGCGATGAACGTCCTCGCGCCCTCCTGGCTGAGCACATAGTCGCTCACCGGCGCGTCGCGGCCCGTCAGGGGCCGCAGCTCGGGCACCCAGTGCGGGTTGGGCAGGAAGCGCATGTCGACCACCAGGTCAGCGTCCGCCGGGAGGCCGTACTTGAAACCGAACGACAGGACCGTCACGTGCAGGGCCAGCCCCTCGCCGCCGAACAGGTCCTCCACCCTGGCCCGCAGCTGGTTCACGTTGAGCAGGGTGGTGTCCAGGATCAGGTCGGACTCGCCGCGCGCGTCCAGCAGCAGGTTGCGCTCGGCCGCGATGCCGTCAGCCAGGCGCCCCTTGCCCTGGAGCGGGTGGTTGCGCCGGACGCTCTCGAACCGCCGGATCAGCTCCTCGTCGGAGGCGTCCACGAACAGCACCCGCGGGACGAAGCCGCGTTCCCGCAGGTCGGCGACCGCCCCGGTGAGATCCGTCGAGAAGGCCCTGCTGCGCACGTCGAGAATCATGGCCGTGCGCCGGGCCGTCCCGCCGGACTCGAACGCCAGCTCGGCCATCGTCACCATCAGGGACTGCGGCAGGTTGTCCACCACGTAGAAGCCGACGTTCTCCAGCGCCCGGGCGACCGTGCTGCGCCCCGCACCGGACAGCCCGGTGACGATCACCAGTTCGGTGCTGGCTCTCTCGCCGTCCGCCGCGGGCTCGGGCGCGCCCGGCCCGTCGCCCTCGGCGTTGATCTCGTCCACCCACGGCCCCCCAGTCACCTGACCTCGATCCTGTCCTGCACAGTGTCCCCGCCAGCGGCGAGCGGGCCGGTACCCGCCTCGCCCGCCGCCGGTGTTTCGGGTACCTGGGGCCCGTCGGGGACCGCGAGCTGGCCGTGCAGGGCGATGACGATCGCCTCGGCGGTGCGCCGGCCGATGCCCGGCACCTCGGTGATCTCGGCCGGGGTGGCGGCGCGGAGCTTGCGCAGCGATCCGAAGTGCCTGAGCAGCGCCTTGCGGCGGCCCTCGCCGAGCCCGGCGATGTTGTCCAGCTCCGAGGCCGTCATCCGCTTGGATCGCTTCTCGCGGTGGTAGGTGATCGCGAACCGGTGCGCCTCGTCACGGACCCGCTGCAGCAGGTACAGCCCTTCGCTGGTGCGCGGAAGGACCAGCGGGAAGTCCTCCCCGGGCAGCCACACCTCCTCCAGCCGCTTCGCGAGCCCGCACAGGGCCACGTCGACGATGCCCAGCTCGGCCATGACCCGCGCCGCGGCCGCGACCTGCGGGGCGCCGCCGTCGACCACCACCAGGTTCGGCGGGTAGGCGAACTTACGCGGCCGCCCCGTCGTCGGATCGATCGCGGTGCGCACCTGCCCCGGCTCGTCCGGCTCGGGCGCCGCCTCGGGCACCTCGCCGGTCGCCGCCCGCGAGTCCAGGTACCGGCTGAACCTCCGCCGCAGCACCTCGGCCATCGAGGCCGTGTCGTCCACGCCCTCGTGGCCGCGGATCGCGAACCGCCGGTACTCGGACTTGCGCGCCAGCCCATCCTCGAACACCACCATGCTGCCCACCACGTCGGTGCCCGAGACGTGGGAGATGTCGTAGCACTCGATCCGCAGCGGCGCCTCGTCCAGGCCGAGCGCGTCCTGGATCTCCGCGAGTGCGCGAGAGCGTGCGGTCAGATCCGTAGCCCGCTTGAGTTTGTGCTGGGTGAAGGCCTGTTTGGCGTTGCGCGAGACGGTCTCCATCAGCGCCTTCTTGTCGCCCCGCTGCGGCACCCGCAGGCTCACCCGCGCGCCCTTCGCCTCCGACAGCAGCTCGGTGAGCGCGTCGGCGTCCGTGGGCAGCGCCGGCACCAGCACCTCCCGGGGGATCGACTCGCCGGACTCCGCCCCGTACACCTGAAGGCAGAACTGCTCCACGAGGTCGCCGGTCGTCACGTCCTCGACCTTCTCCACGACCCAGCCCCGCTGGCCCCGGACCCGGCCGCCCCGCACGTGGAACACCTGGACCGCGGCCTCCAGCTCGTCCTCGGCGAAGGCCACCACGTCGGCGTCAGTGCCGTCGCCGAACACCACCGCCTGCTTCTCCATCGCGCGGCGGAGCGCGCCCAGGTCGTCGCGCAGCCGGGCCGCGCGCTCGTACTCCAGCTCGGTGGCGGCCTGGTGCATCTCCTTCTCCAGGCGCCGGACCATCGAGTCGGTCTTGCCCGCCATGAAGTCGCAGAAGTCCTCGACGATGGCCCGGTGCTCGTCGGCGCTGACCCGGCCCACGCACGGCGCCGAGCACTTGCCGATGTAGCCGAGCAGGCAGGGCCGCCCGATCTGGCCCGCGCGCTTGAACACCCCGGCGCTGCAGGTGCGCGCCGGGAACACGCGCAGCAGCAGGTCGAGTGTCTCGCGGATCGCCCACGCGTGCGCGTACGGACCGAAGTACCGCACGCCCTTCTTCTTCGCCCCGCGCATCACCTGGAGCCGCGGGTACTCCTCGAACAGCGTCACAGCCAGCGACGGGTAGCTCTTGTCGTCCCGGTACCGGACGTTGAAGCGCGGGTCGTACTCCTTGATCCACGAGTATTCGAGCTGGAGCGCCTCGACCTCGGTGCCCACCACGACCCAGTCGACCGACGCCGCCGAGGTGACCATCTGGTACGTGCGGGCATGCAGCCCGGCCGGATCGGCGAAGTACGAATTCAGCCGCTGGCGGAGCGACTTGGCCTTGCCAACGTAGATGACCTGCCCGCGCGGATCACGAAACCGGTACACCCCCGGCGACTCGGGGATGGTGCCCACAGCGGGGCGATACGTGGACGGGTCCGGCACGGATACGAGCCTATCCGCCGGGACCGACAGAACGCCCGCCCGGACGTTCCGGCCTCCCACCCCGGACGTGCGACGGCCGCCCTCCGCGGGTGCGGAAGGCGGCCGGACCGCCGTCAGGCGAGAACGATGTTCTGGCCCGAGATCTGCACGTTCACCGCGGCGAGCGGCGCCTGCGCCGGCGGGTTGGTCACGGCGCCGTCGGCGGCGCTGAACTTCGACCCGTGCGCCGGGCAGGTGATCGTGCCCCCGACCGGCGCGCCCACGATGACGCCCTGATGCGTGCACCGGGCGTCGAACGCCTTGTACACCCCGGCCGTGGGCTGGGAGATCACGATCTTGCGGCCGTCGGGCGCGGTGGCCACGAATCCGCCTCCGACCGGGACCTGCGCGACCTGCGCGAGGGCGGCGCCGCCCGCGGGCGCCGGAGCGCCGGTCGCCGTGCCACCCGAGGACGATCCCGAGGACGGCTGGCCGAACGATTGCTCCTTCGAGCATGCCGTCAGGGCCGCCGGACCCAGTACGCCGAGAGCGATGACCCCGCACAACGCCTGGCGCCGGGGCACCGAACTTGCTACCTGAGCTTCCTCGCCCATGCGTTTCCTCCCTGTGCTCGGCCAGCGCGGCCAGCCGAGTCCGTGTTTACAGCGCTTCCTTTTCCGGACACGAGTCTCGCGGCCGACCGGTTCACTGTCACGCCCCCATTTTCCGGATCTGGCTCCGATCACCCGATTCCACCCCGGTACCCGAATTGCAACGCCCTGCGACAGTGGTCCGGCGTGCCCGGAACGGGTGCGTGACGCGTGACCTGAGGGGAGATCCGTGGACAGCGAACGCAGCAAGACCATGGCCAGGAGGACCGTGTTAGGCCTGCTCGGATCCGCGGCGGGCGCGGCCGGCCTGGCCATCGTCACCGAGAGCCCCGCCCAGGCCGCCCCGGCCGGCGCCCCCGAGCAGCCCCCCGCTGTGGTGCCCGGAAAGCCCGCCCCCGCCTCGCAAGCCGAGGCGATGCTCGGCGACGTGCGGGTCTACGCCGCCAACTCCTCGGGCCACGGCCTGCTCGGCGCGCTCGTGGACGACAAGGTGCTCGCGGCGCAGAAATGGGTCAACGTCACCTACGGCGCCAAGCCCAAGTTCGTCAAGGCACCCGAGGACGGCCGCACCGGCTACCCCACGATGTCCGCGCTCACCATGGCGCTCCAGATCGAGCTGGGCATCGCTGAGCTCTCCCCCAACTTCGGCACCGCCACGCTCACGGCGCTCACCAGCAAGTTCGGCAATATCGGCGCGGGCAAGCCCGCCAACGTGATCAAGATCGTGCAGTCCGCCCAGTACTGCAAGGGCTACGACGGCGCGAGCATCACCGGCACCTACGGCCCCGCCACCAAGGCCGCCGTGCTCGCGATGCGCAAGAACATGGGGTTCACCGACACCCGCGACACCCTCGCGCCGAAGGAATTCAAGGCGCTCCTGACGATGGACGCCTACGTCATCGTCGAGAACGGATCCGCCGCGGTGCGGGCCGCCCAGCAGTTCATGAACCGCAAGTACGTCAACGCGGCCTGGTACTTCATCATGCCCACCGATGGGCACAACTCCGGCGCGGGCGCGATCGCGCTGATCTACGCCGTGCAGACCGAGCTGGGGGTCACCGGCCCCAACGGCAACGTCGGGCCGGCCACCAGGGCGGCGATCAAGGCCAAGCCGCCGCTCGCCGTCGGCGCCACCGACACGGGAACCTCGTCCTGGGTCCGCCTCTTCCAGGCCGCAATGATCTTCGCCAAGTACGAGGTCGCGTTCGACGGCGTGTACTCCCAGGCCGTCAGCGCCCAGGTGAAGAACTTCCAGACCTTCGCCGGACTGACCGCCAGCGGCACCAGCGACTATTCGACCTGGTGCTCGCTGCTGGTCTCCAACGGCGACCCCGACCGGCCCGGTGTCATGGCCGACGGGATCACGCCGGTCACCGCCGCGAGGGCCACCACCCTCGCGCAGAGCGGGTACAAGATCGCCGCGCGGTACCTCACGGGCACGCACGGGGTCCAGGCCGATGAGCTCACCGCGATCTTCGCGGCGGGCCTGCGGTACGTGCCGCTGTTCGAGACCGGCGGCACGACGGCGGCGTACTTCACCCCGCAGCAGGGATCCGCCGACGCCAGCCAGTCCGTCACGGCGGGCACCGGCCTCGGCTTGCCGCGCGGCTCCATCGTCTACTTCTCGGCTGACTACGACGCCATGAACGCCGACATCTCCCACGGCGTGATCCCGTACTTCCAGGCCCTCAGGCAGACGATGACGCTGCTCGGCGACCCCTACCGGGTCGGCGTATACGGCGTCCGCAACGCCTGCAGCCAGCTCGGTGCGCTGGGGATGACCGTGTCGAGCATGGTCTCGGGCATCACCGTCGGGTGGAGCGGCAACATCGGGTTCACCCTGCCGGTGAACTGGGCGTTCGACCAGATCGCGACGATCACCATCGGATCCGGCGACGGCACCATCCACATCGACAAGAGCGTGTCGTCCGGCCGCGATCCAGGGGTGGCCTCGGTGACGCCGCCTCCGGCGCCGCTCGACGCGCGGTCCGGCGCTGGCGCGCGGGAGACCCTGCTGCCCAGCCTGCTCGCGCACGTGCCGAAGGGCGGGAACGGGGCGGCCGACGCGCTCGACATGGTGATCGCCTACGACGAGGTGATCACCAACCTGAGCCGGGCGTACGGCGTGCGCAAGGCGCTGATCCAGGCACCCGTGCTCTGGGGGTACGCGCGGGAGACCGCGGCGGACCGGCTCGCCGACGTCGAGGTGGCGGCCGCCGCCGGCCGGCGCGACTCCACCGTGGGCGTCGCGCAGCTCACCGCGGCACAGGCGATCGCGGCCCGGAACTGGGCCTCCGCCGAGGGACTGGTGCCCGCCGCCCACCTCGACGGATCCGATCGGCGCGTCACCCACACCGTCTGGACGTCCCTGCGCGAGAACGGCAACGACAGCATCACCACGGTCCCGCTCGTGGTCTTGCACGGCGGCAGTGCGGCGGGGGTCAAGGGCCGGCGCCTCACCTACACGGACGCCGAGCTTCACACCCTCTTCACCCACTACAGCGGATCCGCCGGCGCCGCGCCCCAGCTCATCGCCCTCTACCAGGCCTTCGAGGCCTACAACGCCAAGCACCGCTGACGCCCCAACCTCCCGCACCCTCCTCGGAAGTGTGTGCCGTTCTGCCGGTCATAGCCGGTCCAGCGGCACACACTTCCGCCAGGTGAACCACGTCGCGCCTTGTCACCCCCGCCTGAACCGCGCCGCCAGGAGGTGCGGCGCGGCGCGGCCCATCACCGAAGTGCGTGCCAATACGCCGGTCATGGCCGGTCTGGCGGCACGCACTTGGGTGGGTTCTTCGGCTCGGCGCCGGTCGGCGTTGGATGAGCGAGCCCGGCGAGTGGGCGGCCGGCCTGGAGGTTGCGTCGCAGCCACCGTTACCTGCGCGTTCGCGCGCGGGCGCTAGCTGCGGGTGGTGGCCTTCTTGGCTGGTTTGCGGGTCGTGGCCGTGGCTGCCTTGGAGGCAGCCGTGCTGCGGGCCGCCGCGACGGTCTTGCGGGGCTTGGCCGCCTTCGGGACCGGGACGTCGTCGGGCAGGACCGCTCGCAGGAACTGCCCGGTGTGGCTTTCCTCGGACGTGGCGATCTGCTCCGGTGTACCGGTCGCGACGACCATGCCGCCGCGGCTGCCACCCTCGGGACCCATGTCGATCACCCAGTCGGACGTCTTGATCACGTCGAGGTTATGTTCGATCACCACCACGGTGTTGCCCGCCTCGACGAGCCGGTCCAGGACGCCGAGCAGCTTGCGGATGTCCTCGAAATGCAGCCCTGTGGTGGGCTCGTCGAGGACGTACACCGTGCGTCCGGTGGATCGTTTCTGCAGTTCGGACGCCAGCTTGACCCGCTGCGCCTCGCCACCGGAGAGCGTCGGAGCGGGCTGCCCGAGCCGGACGTATCCGAGCCCCACGTCGACGAGCGTCTGCAGGTGCCGGCGGATCGGCGGGACAGCTTCGAAGAACTCGCACGCCTCCTCGATCGGCATGTCGAGGACCTCGGCGATGGTCTTGCCCTTGAAGTGCACTTCGAGCGTCTCCCGGTTGTACCGGGCGCCCTTGCAGACCTCGCAGGGGACGTAGACGTCGGGCAGGAAGTTCATCTCGATCTTGATCGTGCCGTCGCCGGAGCACGCCTCGCAGCGGCCGCCCTTGACGTTGAACGAGAACCGGCCCTGGGTGTACCCGCGCACCTTCGCCTCGGTGGTCTCGGCGAACAGCTTGCGGACGTGGTCGAACACGCCAGTGTAGGTGGCGGCGTTCGACCGGGGGGTGCGGCCGATCGGCGACTGGTCGACACCGACGACCTTGTCGACCTGGTCGAGCCCGGTGATGCGGGTGTGGCGGCCGGGGACCATCCGGGCGCCGTTGATCGTGTTGGCCAGCACCGCGTACAGGATGTCGTTGACCAGTGTGGACTTACCGGACCCGGACACGCCGGTCACCGAGATGAAGGTGCCCAGCGGGAACGCCACGTCGATCTCGCGGAGGTTGTGCTCGCGAGCGCCCTTGACGACGAGCTGGCGCGACTTGTCGATGGGCCGGCGGATCGCCGGGAGCGGGATCGTGCGCCGCCCCGAGATGTACTGGCCGGTCAGGGACTCCTCGCTGGTCAGCAACTCGTTCACCGGACCGGACACCACGACTCGGCCGCCGTGCTCGCCCGCACCGGGACCGATGTCGACCACCCAGTCGGCGGTACGGATCGTGTCCTCGTCGTGCTCGACCACGATCAGCGTGTTGCCCAGGTCGCGCAGGCGGACCAGCGTCTCGATCAGCCGGTGGTTGTCACGCTGGTGCAGGCCGATCGAGGGCTCGTCCAGCACGTAGAGCACCCCGACCAGCCCGGAGCCGATCTGGGTCGCCAGCCGGATCCGCTGTGCCTCACCGCCGGACAGGGTGCCCGCGGGCCGGTCGAGCGAGAGGTAGTCGAGGCCCACGTCGAGCAGGAACCGCAGCCGCTCGCCGATCTCCTTGAGCACGCGCTCGGCGATCATCTTCTGCCGGTGGTCGAGCGTCAGCTCGCCGAGGAACACCTTGCACTCGCCGATCGAGAGGTTCGAGATCTCGGCGATGTTGCGGCCGCTGAGGGTGACCGCGAGGACCTCGGGCTTGAGCCGCTGACCCGAGCAGGCCGGGCACGGGACGTCCCGCATGTAGCCCTCGTACCGGTCGCGGCTCCACTCGCTGTCGGTCTCGTTGTGCCGCCGCTCGATGAACGGCACCACGCCCTCGAAGCTGGCGTAGTACGACCGCTCGCGGCCGTACCGGTTGCGGTAGCGCACGTGGACCTGGGTGTCGTGCCCGTGCAGGATCGCCTTCTGTGCCCTCGCCGGAAGCTTGCGCCAGGGCGTGTCGAGGGTGAACCCGAGCCCGTCGCCGAGCCCCTGCAACAGCCGCCCGAAGTACTCGACGTTGTGCCCGCTCGACCACGGCTGGATCGCGCCCTCGCCCAGCGTGCGCTCCGGATCCGGAACCAGCAGTTCCGGATCGACCTCCTTGCGCGTGCCGATGCCCGTGCACTCGGGGCACGCGCCGTACGGGGAGTTGAAGGAGAACGACCGCGGCTCCAGGGCCTCGAACGAGAGGTCGTCGTCCAGGCAGGCCAGGTGCTCGGAGAACGTGCGCTCGCGGCCCGGATCGCCCTCGGGCAGGTCGACGAACTCCAGCACCACGATGCCGCCGGCGAGCCCGAGCGCGGTCTCGACCGAGTCGGTGAGCCGCCGCTTCGCGGACTCCTTCACGCTGAGCCGGTCGACCACGACCTCGATCGTGTGCTTTTCCTGCTTCTTCAGCTTCGGCGGCTCGGTCAGCGAGTGCACGACCCCGTCGACCCGGACCCGCGAGTAGCCCTTGGCCTGCAACTCCGCGAACAGGTCGACGTACTCGCCCTTGCGCCCGCGGATCACCGGGGCGAGCACCTGGAACCGGATGCCCTCCTCCATGCCGAGCACCCGGTCGACGATCTGCTGCGGGGTCTGGCGGCTGATCTGCTTGCCGCAGACGGGGCAGTGCGGGATGCCGGCCCGGGCGAACAGAAGCCGCAGGTAGTCGTAGACCTCGGTGATCGTGCCGACCGTCGAGCGGGGGTTGCGGTTGGTCGACTTCTGGTCGATCGAGACCGCCGGCGACAGCCCCTCGATGAAGTCGACGTCGGGCTTGTCCATCTGCCCCAGGAACTGCCGGGCGTACGCCGACAGGGACTCCACGTAGCGGCGCTGGCCCTCGGCGAAGATGGTGTCGAACGCCAGGCTCGACTTTCCGGACCCGGACAGGCCGGTGAACACGATGAGCGCATCGCGGGGGAGGTCGAGGTTGACGTCGCGCAGGTTGTGCTCCCGCGCGCCACGCACGATCAGCCGGTCGGCCACGTGAAATCTTCCGCTCTCTTGGGCAGTTCTGTACCGGTACCCGGCCTCTGCGGGCGGACACCCGACCAATCTAACTTCGCCGTCCGACAGTTTCGTCCCGCAGGCCGTTGGCGCTGGTCAGCGGGGTACCGGAAACGCCACTGCGCCCCGGTGCGAGCGGGCGGCGTTGTCACCGCGCAAGATATCTGGTGATCTGGATTGCCACGAGGGAGGCGGACGTCATGGACGAGAGCACCGGCCAGTACACCGGCGAGGTCACCGCGGGGGGACCAGCCCAGACCCGCGAGCTCAAGGGGCTGACCATCACGAAGGTCTCCGTCGGCGGACCTTACGACAACAACGCCTACCTGCTGCGGTCCACCGCGACGGGGGATGCGCTGCTGATCGACGCGGCCAACGACGCCGACCGGCTGCTCGAGGTCATCGGCGACGCGCCCGTACGCACAATTATCACCACCCACCAGCACCCCGACCACTGGCAGGCGCTGGCGGAGGTCGCCGAGGCAACCGGTGCCCGCACCGTGGCGCACCCGGCCGACGCAGGCGGCCTGCCGATCCCCGTCACGGACCCGGTCGAGGACGGCGGCACCGTCACCGTCGGTGACCTCACGCTGGAGGCGATCCACCTGGTCGGCCACACCCCCGGCTCGATCGCCCTGCTCTACCAGGACCCGGACGGCCACTCCCACCTCTTCACCGGCGACTGCCTGTTCCCGGGTGGGCCCGGGAACACGCAGAAGGACCCGGCGCGGTTCGCCTCGCTGCTCGACGGGCTGGAGGAGAAGGTGTTCGGCCGCCTGCCGGACGACACGTGGGTCTACCCCGGCCACGGCAAGGACACCACCCTCGGCGCCGAGCGCCCGCACCTCGCTGAATGGCGCCAGCGGGGCTGGTGACCCCCGGAGCATCCACTGTGGTGGCGCCGAGCTGCCGCGAGTTGCCGGTGCCGCACGCGGAACCCCCGATCGCCGGAAGGGCCGGTCAGGTCTGGCCGTCCGCGGCGCTCGCCGTGGTCCCCTCCGTGAAGCGCTGCAAGATCGACACGGGGGTGGAGGTGTCCATCGGCTCACCGCCGTCAGTGACGAGCGGAGCCTCGGTGTCCTGGTGGCCCACCCAGACCGCTGTCGCGAGCTGGTCGGTGTAGCCGCAGATCCAGAGGTCTGCGTTGCCGTCCTGGGTGCCGGACACGGCGACGCCCGGTAGCGCCGTTGCCTCGCCGGACTGGTCCGTCGCCTGCGCGATCTTGCCGGCGAGCAGGGCGGACCTTTCCGGGAAGGCCGTCGTGGCCGTGGACCGGTGCCGATACACGACCCTTCCGGTTCGATCGGCGATCCTGTCGACCAGGTACGGATCTCGATGGGTGCCCCGCGCCGCGAAGGTCGCGTAACCGCTGGCCTGCTCGACGACCGCGACGGGGTAGCGGCCGATGCCGATGCTGTCGTCGATCGTCACGTCGCCGATCGGCTTCGTGCCCTCGCCGGTGCCCAGCACGGTGATGCCGGCCTTCGCGGCAACCTCCTTGGCCCCTTCGCCGCCAGCCTTGCGGGCGGCGGCCAGGATGCTGTCGGCGCTGTCGTCGTCCGGCAGGTCGCTGGCCGCCCGCGCCAAGCCGTACGGCCGCATGGACGATCCGGGTGGGTGCGGACGGCTGCGACCGGCCAGGTCGCGGCGACCGTAGCCCGCGGTTCCGCCGTAGTAGGCCTTGATCCTGCCGGTCGACGGTTCGACGGCTACCAGGGCCGATCCGATCGACGGGTCCTGTCCGGCCAGCGCGCCGGCCGCGGCCTGCGCGGCCGCCTTCTGGGCAGTGGCGTCGACCGTGGTGAGGACGGTGTAGCCGCCGTCGTCGAGTAGCTTCTCGGTGCGCGCTGCGTCGATCCGCAGGGAGCGGCTGATCTCCTTGACGACGGCGTCCGCAAGCACGCCGTTCTGGCCGTCCTGCCAGCTATGCCGCTTCGGCGCCGAGGCGGTCGGGTAGGCCGCGCTGGCGACCTTGTCCCGCGGGTACCAGCCCTGCTCGGCCATCCCGCCGATGACGTAGTCCCAGCGCTTCTTCGCACCGGCCGGGTTGTTCCGCGGGTCGAGATTCGTCGGATCCTTGATCACCGCCGCGAGTACCGCGCCCTGCTCGGGGGTGAGCTTCGAGACGTCCTTGCCGAAGTAGGCTTTCGCCGCGGTCTGGATCCCGAACGCCCCACGGCCGAAGAAGATCGTGTTGAGGTACAGCTCGAGGATCCTGTTCTTGCTGAACTCCTGATCCGCCTTGATCGCCATCACGATCTCCTTGGCCTTGCGGCCGAAGGTGCGCTCCTGGGTCAGCCGGGAGTTCTTGATGTACTGCTGGGTGATCGTCGAGCCGCCGCCGCGGTCCTCGCCGGTCGCCAGGCCGACGAGCGCTCGCGCGATGCCGGTCGGCGAGACGCCGCCGTGGGAGTAGAACGACCTGTCCTCGGCGGCCAGCACCGCCCGCTGGACGTGGATCGGCACCCGGCTCAGCGGGACGATCTCGCGATCCTCGGTCGCGAACAGGGCGAGCGGGGTGGTGCCGTCGGCATAGACGACGGTCGAGGTCTGAGTGACCGCCGCCGCCGTGGGCAGCGGGACGCTGAGCGCCCCATAGCCTCCCCCGAGCGCGGCCACCAGAAGCGCGAGCACGCTGAACGCCGCGCCCAGCGCGATCCGGCGCCGCCCTGACAGCCGCCGCGCCGGAGGTTCCACGCGGGCGACGCCCCGGGCGGGGACGGGATTCCGAGTGAGGCTCACTGTGTGAATGTGCCTGCATCGCGGCCAATCCGCCATCTACTGCTACCGAAGGTAACCGAGCGATAACGAGCGAATGGTCATGAGTGGTAGGACCGGCCAGGACACCACCCTCGGCGCCGGGCGCCCGCCGGCTCACGCGGTCGGGCGGCTGAATTCCCAGTCGTGGCCGAACGGGTCGTGGACCCGGCCGGTCCGCCAGCCGTGCTCCTCGTGGATCCCGGCCACCGGGGTCGCTCCCGCCTCCACCGCGCGGTCGAACCACCGGTCCGGATCGTCGACCGTGAGCACCATCCGGACCGGGCTGCGCCCCGGGGCAGGCGGGCTGCTGGCCGGGTCCGCCTGGATCCAGAACGGGGCCCCACCGGCGTCGAACTGGGCGATCACCAGGGACCCGTCGTCGCCGTCGAGGCGGTAGAGCTCGGTGGCCCCCAGCGCCGCCGCGTAGAACTCCGCGGCGAGCCCGGCGTCCGGTACCGCGAGCCACGGCGCGATGACTGTCCCGCTCATCTGGGCACCTCCCGCGGCGACGTCCGGCGAGTCACCATTGTCGACCCGACCGGGCTCGGCGCCGCACGCCACACGCGGACCGATTGCCGCGAATCCGTTACCGGATCCCAGTTCTGGGTCTTTGTGGCGGTCGGTACCTTTCGGGCATGTTCTCGCTCGTGCGGCTCGCGGTGTCGTCTTTCGTCCTG
>JAOPVE010000304.1 GCA_025963185.1 Actinomycetes bacterium | reverse complement strand
CTGGTCGCCGTGGTGCTGGCCATCGTGAGCGTGACCGCGGTCGTCTCGATCGTGAACCCGTCCGCGGGCGACGTCGCCCAGAAGGCCAGCACCGTGCAGGCGCCGGTGTTCTACGGCTCCCGGTAGGACGCGCTTTCGGCAGGGTGCGTTGCCGCCGGGCCCGTGACGTGGGCGGGAACGGCTTGGGCGGGCACGACGACGGCCGGCGGCCGGCGGGTGGTCGGGGGTGCGCCCCGGGTGATCCGGTAGCCCGCCAGGAGCCCGGCGATCCCCAGCAGGGCCAGGCCGATCGGCGCGTACCGGTTCAGGATGAGGATCCGCACGCGGCCGCTCGCGGCGCTCTGGGTGACGGAGTGCAGCGTCTGGGGGCTGAAGCGGAAGGTCGCGTCGAACAGGACGGTCGGCGGTCCGGTGTCGGGCACCAGGGTCCGGTGCGGCTGGTCGACCACACTGACGATGACCCCGCTGACCGGCTCGACCCAGACGGTCCGCCGGGTGTGGTACATCACCCTCGCCGTGCTGGCGCCCGGCGCGAACCGGCTGGTCAGGGTGCGGATCGTCGCCGCGCTGGTCGCCAGCGGCTGCTCGGGGACCACCTGCTCGAAGCGGTACGCGCTCACCCCCTCGACGGTGTCCGTGCCCCGGTACTGGATCGGCAGCGCGTGGCCCAGTTGCCGGTCGTAGTACTGGTAGGTGCGCTTCTGGGTGCCGAACGGGAACTGGTAGAGCTGGCCTGCGTAGGTCACGTTGCCCGCGGTGCACTTCTCGTAGGGCTCGTCGGCGAGGCACTGACCGCCCCAGGGGGCCGCCGCGCCCGAGGTGCGGTCGAGCGCGATCCGGCTCTCGGAGGCGTCGATGGCCTCGCCGGTGTCGGTCCGCTCGACTCGCTCGAAGGTCTTCCAGACGACGGTCCGGCCCGCCTGCGCTCCGCCGATTCCCGCGGCCGCGGCGACGTCGGGCTGGACGCTGGTGCGGGCCCGCAGGTTCGCCGTGCCGACGTCGATCGACGTGGTCTGGCCGGACACCCTGGCCTGCACGAAGGTGGCGTTCGAGGCCACGGTCGCGATCTCGGCCGGCTTCGTGTCGTACGGGATCCGCGTCAGGAGCGGGGCGACCAGGAAGGCCAGCGCGAACGCGGCCAGCAGGACGAACAGGCCGAGGCCGAACACCGAGCCACCCACGATGCGCTTTGTCATGTCGCTGCTCCATCTCGAGTCCGCGGGCTCTGCCGCGGCTGCCGCGGATGCCGTGGCGGCGGCCGGGCCTGTCAGGGGTGCTGGCTGCTCACCGAAACCACCTCGCCGGTGAGGTACGAGGCGTAGTCGCTGGCCAGGAAGACCATCACGGTGGCGACTTCCCACGGCTGGGCCGCCCGGCCGAGCGCCTCGCGTGCGGCGAGGTCGGCGAGCAGTTCCTCGCTGGTCACCTTCGCGAGGAACGGGTGCATGGCCAGGCTCGGCGCGACCGCGTTGACCCGGATCCCGTGCTGGGCCACGTCGAGCGCGGCGCACCGGGTGAACGCCATCACCCCGGCCTTGGCGGCGGCGTAGTGCGCCTGGCCAGCCTGGGCCCGCCACCCCAGCACCGAGGCGTTGTTGACGACGGATCCCCCGCCGCCCTGCGCGATCAGCTGGCGTAACGCGGCCCGGGTGCAGCGGAACGTGCCTGTCAGGGTCACGTCGAGCACCCGGGCCCAGTCCTCGTCGGCCATCTCGGGGACCGGCGTGGTTCCACCGAGTCCGGCGTTGTTCATCATCACGTCGATCCGGCCCCAGCGGGCCACGGCCCCGGCGATCAGCGCCTGGACCTCGCGCTCGTCGGTCACGTCGCAGGGCAGGGCGCAGACGCGGTCGGGGTGCGCGGCGGCCAGCTTCTCGTGGACCTCGCCGAGGCGTCTCGCGTGCCGGTCGCTCACGACGACGCGGGCGCCCTCCTCCAGGCAGCGGCGGGCCACGGCCGAGCCGATGCCGGTGCCCGCGGCGGCGGTGACCACGACGACCTTGCCCGCGAGCAGGTCCCGGCCGGCCGGCTCCACGGGGATCATGGGCGGGCCTGCCGGGGAAGCCCGAGCACCCGCTGGGCGATGATCGTGCGCTGGATCTCGTCCGATCCGCCGTAGATCGTGTCGGCCCGGCTGAACAGGAACAGCCGCTGGAAGTCGCCGAGTTCGTACGGAGGGCCGCCGGCGACGAGGCCGGGCGCGCCCAGCACGTCCATGGCGAGTTCGCCGAGGTCCCGGTGCCAGCGCGCCCACAGCAGCTTCACCACCGAGGCGTCCGGGCCGGACATGGCGCCGGTGGATCCGAGGACGCTGAGCGTGTGCGCCCGGAGCACGTCCAGCCCGATGACAGCCCTGGCGAGCTTGTCCCGCAGGAGCGGATCCCGCGCCGCACCACCACTCCGAGCCGCTTCGAGGACCCGGTCGAGTTCGCGCTGGAACCCGACCTGGTGGCCGAGGGTGGCCGCCCCGCGTTCGAAGGCGAGCGTGCCCATCGCCACCCGCCAGCCCTCGCCGACGCCGCCCACCACCAGGTCGGCGGACGTGCGGGCGCCGTCGAAGAACACCTCGTTGAACTCCGAGGTGCCCGTGAGCTGGCGGATCGGCCGCACGGTCACCCCCGGCTGGCGCATCGGGACGAGCAGATAGGACAGTCCGGCGTGGCCGGGCGATCCGGTGCGGACCAGCGCGAAGCACCAGTCCGCCACGTGGGCCATCGAGGTCCACACCTTCTGGCCGGTGATCACCCACTCGCCGCCGTCGAGCCGGGCCCGGGTGGACACCGCGGCGAGGTCGGATCCGGCGCCGGGCTCGGAGTAGCCCTGGCACCACAGTTCCCCGACCGCGCGGATCCGGGGCAGGAAGCGCCGCTGCTGGCTGGGCGTGCCGAACGCGATCAGGGTGGGGCCGAGCAGTTCCTCGCCCATGTAGCCGACCCGGGCGGGCGCTTCGGCCCGCGCGTACTCGGTGTGGAAGATCACCTGCTGGGCGAGCGAGGCGCCGCGGCCGCCGTGCTCGGGCGGCCAGCCCAGGCAGGTCCAGCCCGCGGCGGCGAGCGCGCGGTGGAAGTCCAGTCGCGCCTCGAAGCCCTCGTGTTCCCGGCCGGGGCCGCCGAGCCCGCGCAGATCCGCGGTCACGTTCTCGGTCAGCCACGACCGCACCTCGCGCCGGAACTCGCCGTCGTCCACTGGTGTCACCTCCCGGCCGCGCGTACGCTCACCCTACCAAGCACTTGCTTGTTTCTGTCCTGTTTCCGTGGCCGGATCGCGGCCATCCTGCCTGGGTACGGAGGCGCCGGTGCTGTCCACGATCCCCGCCGCTCTGGCCCATGCCGCGCGGGAATTCGGCGATCGGCCGGCCATTGTGGAGCCGGGCGGGCCGCAGCTGACCTACGCCGAACTGCACGAGCGGGTCCGCGTGGTCGCCCGCGCGCTCGCCGCCGCCGGGGTCCGCCCTGGCGGCCGGGTGGCGATCTGGTCCCCGAACACCCGGCACTGGGTCGAGGCCGCGCTCGGCGCCAGCTACGCCGGAGCCGTGCTGATCCCGGTCAACACCCGCTACACCGGGCCGGAGGCGCTCGACGTGCTGGTCCGCGGATCCGCCCGCGCGCTGATCGTCGCCGGGCGGTTCCTCGGCGTGGACCGGCTCGCCGAACTACGCACGGCCGCCGCCGAGGAGGGTGCCGCGCTGCCCGGGATCGTCGTGCGGATCCCGCTCGAACCCGCCACGCCCGCCCCCGGCGCCCTCGACTGGGACGGCCTCGATGCGCTCGCCGCCACGGTCCCGGAGGCCGAGGCGGACGCGCGGGCCGCCGCGGTGACCCCAGACCAGGTCAGCGACATCTTGTTCACCTCGGGCACCACGGGCCGCAGCAAGGGCGCGATGAGCGCGCATCGCCAGGCCCTCGCGGTCGCCGCGGACTGGGCCCGGATCGGCGGGCTGACCAGCACCGATCGCTACCTCGTCGTGAACCCGTTCTTCCACAGCTTCGGCTACAAGGCCGGGATCCTGGCCTGCCTGGTCACGGGCGCGGCGATCGTCCCGCAGCGGATCTTCGACGTGGCCGAGACCATGCGGATCGCCGAGGCCGAGCGGATCACCGTCCTGCCCGGACCCCCGACGATCTACCAGGCCATGCTCGACCACCCCGACCGGCCACGGCGGGACCTGTCCTCGCTGCGGCTGGCGGTGACCGGCGCGGCCACGGTGCCCGCCGTGCTGGTCCAGCGGATGGCGAGCGACCTCGGGTTCGGCACGGTGCTCACCGCCTACGGGATGACCGAGGCCGTGGTCGCGACGATGTGCCGCCCGGGCGACGACGCGCAGACCGTTGCGCACACCGCGGGGCGCGCGGCCGCCGGCTTCGAGGTCCGGCTCGGCGAGAAGGAGGAGGTGCTGCTGCGCGGGCCCAACGTGATGCTGGGCTACCTCGGCGATCCGGAGCTGACGTCTGAGGCAGTTGACGGCGACGGGTGGCTGCACACCGGCGACTCCGGCCGCCTGGACGCCCGCGGCTACCTCACCATCACCGGGCGGATCAAGGACATGTACATCTGCGGCGGCTTCAACGTCTACCCTGCCGAGGTCGAGCAGGTGCTCGCGCGGCTAGCCGGGGTGGCCGAGTCGGCGGTGATCGGCGTCCCGGACGGGCGGCTCGGCGAGGTCGGCAAGGCCTACGTCGTGCTGCGGCCCGGGCACGCGCTCTCCGCCGCGGACGTGCTCGCGTACTGCCGCACCCGGCTGGCCAACTACAAGCTGCCGCGCGAGGTCGAGTTCCGTGCCGACCTGCCCCGCAACCCGTCCGGGAAGCCGCTCAAGCACGTGCTCCGCGCCGAGACCGCGCTGCGCGAGGAGGCCCGATGAGCGAGGTGAGCTACGAGGTCCGGGGCAGCACCGCGGTCGTCACGATGAACCGGCCCGAGTACCGGAACGCGCAGAACTCGGCGATGACGTACGCGCTGGACGCGGCGTTCACCCGGGCGGTGGACGACGACGCGGTGGCGGTGATCGTGCTGGCCGGAGCGGGTGAGCACTTCTCCGCCGGGCACGACATCGGCAGCCCCGGCCGCGACGTGGACACCTCGTTCGACCGCACGGCCGTGCTGTGGTGGGACCACGTCGGCAAGGCCGGGGCCGACGCCCGCTACGCCCGCGAGATGGAGGTCTACCTGGGCATGTGCCGGCGCTGGCGGGAGATCCCCAAGCCGGTCATCGCGATGGTCCAGGGCGCCTGCATCGCCGGGGGGCTCATGCTCGCCTGGGTCTGCGACCTGATCGTGGCCGCCGAGGACGCGTTCTTCGCCGATCCGGTGCTGAAGATGGGGATCCCCGGGGTGGAGTACTTCGCGCATCCGTGGATGCTCGGGCCGCGCCTGGCCAAGGAGGTGCTGTTCACCGGCGACCGCTTCGGCGCCCGGCGGGCCTACGAGGCCGGGATGGTCAACCGGGTGGTCCCCCGCGACGAGCTCACGGCCAGCACGTTCGCCCTCGCCGAGCGGATCGCCGCGATGCCCCGCTTCGGCCTGGCGCTGGCCAAACGGGCGGTCAACCAGTGCGAGGACCAGATGGGCATGCGCTCCGGCATGGACTCGGTCTTCGGCCTGCACCACCTCGCGCACGCCCACAACGCCGAGACCTCGGGCGACTCGCTCGCGGGCCTGGACGCGCGGGCGATGAAGCAATGAACACCCACATGAACTTGGACCTGGACGCGGAGGCGATCACATTCCGGGACGAGGTACGGGACTGGCTCGCCGCGCACGTCCCCGCCCGGCCGCTGCCCGACGTCGACACCGAGCCGGGCGACGCCGCCCACCGCGCCTGGGAGCGGGAACTCGCCGAGGCCCGGCTGTCGGTGGTGTCGTGGCCGTCCGCGTACGGCGGCCGGGACGCCTCGCCGCTGCACTGGCTGCTCTTCGAGGAGGAGTATCACGCCGCGGGCGCGCCGGTCCGGGTCGGCCAGAACGGGCTGTTCCTGCTCGCCCCCACCCTCTTCGCGCACGGCACCCCCGAACAGCGCGACCGGCTGCTGCCCCGGATGGCGCGGGCGGACGACGTGTGGGCGCAGGCCTGGTCGGAGCCGGACGCGGGTAGCGACCTCGCCGCGATCCGGTCCACGGCGACCCGCACCGACGGGGGCTGGCTGCTCTCGGGGCAGAAGACCTGGAGCTCCAGAGCCACCCATGCGGATCGGGCGTTCGGGCTGTTCCGCACCGATCCGGCGGCCGGGCGGCACCGCGGGCTGACGTACCTGATGTTCGGGCTGCGGACCGCGGGCGTGACCGTGCGGCCGATCCGCCAGCTCGGCGGCGGGACCGGGTTCGCCGAGATCTTCCTCGACGGCGTGTTCGTCCCGGACACCGACGTGATCGGCGCGGCCGGCGAGGGCTGGACGGTCGCCATGAGCACCGCGAGCCACGAGCGCGGGCTCTCGCTGCGTAGCCCCGGGCGGTTCCTCGCGACCGCGCGGCGCCTCGTGGACCTGTGGCAGCGGGCTGGCTCGCCGGCCGAGCTACGGGACCGGGTCGCCGACGCGTGGATCGCCGCGCAGGCCTACCGGCTGCACTGCTTCGCCACGGTGAGCGGCGAGTCCCGGCCCGGATCAGCGGGCAGCATGACCAAGGTCTTCTGGTCCGAACTGGACGTGGCCCTGCACGAAACGGCACTCGACCTGCTCGGGCTTCAGGGCGATCCGGACTGGCTCGACGGGTACCTGTTCTCCCTCGCCGGCCCGATCTACGCCGGCACCAACGAGATCCAGCGGACCGTCGTCGCCGAGCGCGTGCTGGGACTGCCGCGATGAGGTTCGTCCTGTCCCCGGAGCAGCACCAGTTCGCGTCCGCGCTGCACGAGCTGCTGGCCGCCTCGGACGTGCCCGGCGCCGCGCGGTGCTGGGCGGCCGGCGAGCACGGGCGCGGCCTGGCGATCTGGCGGGACCTGGCCGGCCTGGGCGTCACGGCGCTGGCCGTTCCGGAGGCCGCGGGCGGGCTCGGCGCGCACGCCGTGGACCTCGTCGTCGCGTGCGAGGAACTGGGCCACCACGCGCTGCCCGGTCCGGTGGCGGAGTCGCTGGCCGCCGTGCCCACGCTCCTCGCCGAGGCGGGCGAGTTCCCGGACTGGCTCGGCGGCCTCGCGGACGGCTCGCTGATCGCCACCGTGGCCGCCCCGCCCGATGTGCCGTTCGCGGCCGACGCCGACGCGGCAAGCCTGGTGCTTCTCGCCGAGGCCGGCACGCTGTACCTGGGCAAGCCGGGGGACCCCCAGCGGTCGCTGGACGAGACCCGCCGGCTGTTTCCCGTGCTGGGCGCGGAGGTGCTCGGCACCGGGCCGCCGGTGTCGCGGGCCACGAGCCGCGCGCTCGGGCTCGGCACCCTGGCGGGCTCGGCGCAGTTGCTCGGCGCGGGGCGGGCGCTGCTGGAGATGGCGGTCCGGTACGCGGGACAGCGGGTCCAGTTCGGGCGGCGGATCGGGCAGTTCCAGGCGGTCCAGCACCAGCTCGCGGACGTGGCGATCGCGCTGGAGTTCGCCCGGCCGCTGCTCTACGCGGCCGCGCTGTCCGCCGGGGGCCCGGCCGCGGACCGGGACACATCCGCCGCCAGGGTGGCCTGCGCCGAGGCCGCGCACCGGGCGACGCGGACAGCGCTGCAGGTCCACGGGGCCATCGGGTACACGCAGGAGTACGGGCTGGACCTGTGGATCACCAAGGTCCGGGCGCTGATCCCGGCGTGGGGCTCACAGTCCGCGCACCGGGCCCGGGTGCTCGCCGCGCTGACCCAGGATGGAGCCCGGTGATGACCTCAGACGGCGAGCGGGCCGCCCTGCGCGAGGCCGTCCGCGGGCTGCTGGCCAAGGGCACCTCGGTGCGCGCCGCGATGGAGTCCGCCGAGGGGTACGACCGCGAACTGTGGGCGCGGCTCTGCACCGAGATCGGCGTCGCGGCGCTGGCGATCCCCGAGCGGTACGGCGGCCTCGGCGCTGGGCCACTGGAAACCCACGTCGTCCTCGACGAGCTGGGCCGCACGCTGACCCCGTCGCCGATGCTCGGATCCGCGGTGCTCGCCGCCCAGGCACTGCTGGCGTCCGGCGACGACGAGGCCTGCCTGCGGCTGCTTCCGCCGATCGCCTCCGGGGACGCGCTCGCCGCCGTCGCCTGGGCCGGTCCATCCGGTCACTGGAGCCCTGACGAGACCGCGTTCCAGGCCAGCTCCGGCGGGCGGCTCAGCGGCGAGGCCCACTACGTGCTGGACGGGCACCTCGCGGACACACTCCTGGCCGTAGCCGACGGCGGACTGTACGAAGTGGACCTCCGCTCCCCCGGCGTCACCCGCGCGGCGGTCACGACCATGGACCTCACCCGCCGGCTCGCCGTCGTCCGGCTCGGTGACGTGCCCGCCCGGCGGCTCGGTGCGGGGAGCCCGCTGGCCGCGATCCGCGATGTCGCCTGCGTCGCGCTCAGTGCCGAGCAGTCCGGGGCGACCCGCCGGGCGCTGGAGCTGACCGTCGAGCATGCCCGCACGCGGGTCCAGTTCGGCCAGCCCATCGGCGCGTTCCAGGCGATCCAGCACCGGCTCGCGGATCTGCACGTACTCGCCGAGAGCGCCCGATCCCTGTCGTACGCGGCCGCCACGGCGCTGAGCACCGGGGCGGCGGACGCCAGCCGGCTCGCCGCCGTAGCCAAGGTGGCGTGCTCGGAGGCCTTCGAGCGGGTGGCCGGGGAGATGATCCAGCTCCACGGCGGGATCGGCATCACCTGGGAGCACGACGCCCACCTGTACTTCAAGCGCGCCCACGCCACGGCACACCTGTTCGGCCACCCCCGCGACCACGCCGGCCGCCTCGCGACGATGGTCCTCGGCTAACCCACCCCGACCTCCGCGCGCCCCCACCGCCCCGCGGCCCGCGCGCGCCACGCGACCGGCCCGCTCCACCGCGAAGGGTGGCGGCCGGGCCGTCAGATCCAGTCGGTGTGGCGGGGCCAGGCCAGGAGGGTGTCGACCACCTCGGGCGGATCGTGGGGGGAGATCGCCGCCGTGGCCGCGTACCGTCCCTTGTAGAACAGCAGTGGGCGGGCGTCGCGGACCGTGCCCAGCTCGGTCACCCGCCCCACGACGACCTGGTGGTCCCCGGCCGGGTGTACCGCCTCGATCAGGCAGTCTGCCCAGGTCAGAGCGCCGTCGAGCACCGGGGTCCCGGCGGGTGACGGCGACCAGGGGACGCCCGCGAACTTGTCCGCGCCGCTGGTGCCGAAGGTGCGGGAGAGGTCGCGCTGGTCCTCGGCGAGGACGTTGACGCAGAACCGCCCGGACCGCTCGATCCGCTGCCAGGTGCCCGATCCGCTGCTTGGGCAGAACAGCACGAGCGGCGGATCGAGCGAGAGCGCGGCGAAGGCCTGGCACGCGAAGCCGACGGGCGATCCGCCGTCGGTGCTGGTCACGACCGTCACGCCCGTGCAGAAGTGCCCGAAGACCCGGCGGAACCGCAGCGGGTCCACGACTCGGCTCTCGGTGGGGATCACGTCGCCGCGCCCCGCAGGTACCGGTGCCCCCACATGCTGTGCGCCGTGGTCTCCCGCGACACCCAGGCCGCCTCGTCCACGAGCAGGCCGTCGGTGCCGTACTCGATGTCGAAGCCGCTCGGCGTGCGCAGGTAGAACGACACCATGTAGTCGTTGGCGTGGCGGCCGAGGGTCGTGACCAGCGGGGTGCGGTTCTTCTGGCAGCGGTCGACGGCGAGCCCGACGGCGTCGAGGGAGTCCACCTCGATCATCACGTGGACGATCCCCGACTTGGCCGGGATCGGCGCGAACGCCACGCTGTGGTGCCGCGGGCTGCACCCCAGGAACCGCATCCACACCGGATCGCCCGGCGGCAGCCCGAGGGTCTCCGGCGCGAACCGCATCGAGTCGCGGAGCTGGAAGCCCAGCAGTTCGGTGTAGAAGTGCAGGCCAGCAGCGTCGTCGGTGGCCGGGAGGACCACGTGGCCGAGCCCCATCTCGCCGGTCACGAACCGGTTCCCGTACGGGCTGATCGCCGGGCGGTTGTCCAGCGCGGCCCCCCAGAACAGCTCCACCGGGTTACCCGACGGGTCGTCCACGCGGATCATGTCCATCACGCGCCGGTCCGCCAGTTCGGCCGCGTCGCCCTGCTTGATCGCCACCCCGGCCTCGTCCAGGGTGCGCGCCACCCGAGCGAGCGACTGCGGATCGGCGAGCTCGAACCCGGCCGCGAGCAGCTTGTCGCGCTCCCCCGGGACGATCACCAGCCGGGCCGGGAGGCCGTCCATGCGCAGGTAGAGCGCGCCCGGATCCGGTCCCCGGCCCTCGGTCATGCCGAGCACCTTGAGCCCGAAGACCCGCCAGGCGTCGAGGTCGGTGGCCTCGATCCGCAGATATCCCAGCGACCGCACGCCCATGTCACGGCCCTCGCTGCGCTCACTCATGCCGCCTCCTCCAGAAACCGGATCGCGAGCCGGTTGAACTCCTCGGACTTCTCCAGTTGCGCCCAGTGCCCGCAGCCGCCGAACACGTGCAGCTGGGCACGCTTGATGAGCTTGAGCGCGAGCAGCGCGCCGTCGAGCGGGTTGACCCGGTCCTCGCGGCCCCAGATCAGCAGCACCTCGTTGCGCAGCCGGTGCGCCTCCCGCCAGAGCAGTCCGTCCTCGAACACCGCCGGATCGCGGAACGTGGCGCCCATCGAGGCCAGCGACCGCAGCGCGGCGGGGTCGGAGGCGGCGGCGAACCGCTCGTCCACCAGCTCGTCGGTGATCAGTTTCTGGTCGTAGACCAGCGTGCGCAGGAACGCGGCCATCGCCTCGCGGCTCGGGCGCGTGCCGAACTCGGTGAGCCGCTTGACGCCCTCGGTCGGATCCGGCGAGAGCACGTTCAGGCTCAGCCCGCCCGGCCCCATCAGCACCAGCCGCCCGGCCCGCTTGGGGTGCCGCAGGGCGAACCGCACGGCCGTCCCGCCGCCGAGCGAGTTGCCGACCAGGTGTACCCGCGCGATGCCCAGCTCGTCGAGGAGCCCGGCCAGCGAGTCCGCCGCGTAGGTGAAGTAATGGCCGGTCAGCGAGGCGGCGGTCGACCGTCCGTACCCCGGCTGGTCGATTGCGAGGGTGTGAAAACGCTCGCCGAGGATCGGCACGTTGAGCCCGAAGTTGCTCCAGGCCGAGGCGCCGGGCCCGCCGCCGTGCAGCAGCACCACGGGCGTGCCACCGGGCGAACCCGCCTCGTGAAAGTGCACCACCTCGGCGCCCACCTGGACCGAGCGGCTTGTGTCGGAGAACGCAGTCGTCATCGCCGGCCTCACAGCATCGCGTCGGTGATCGGCAGGCCGAACTCGCCCCGCCCGAACATGACCAGCGCCCGCTCCGGATCGTTGATCGCGTGTACCCGGCCCGCGTGCGCGTCGCGCCAGAACCGCTGGATCGGCGTGCCCACGGCGAGCGCCCGCCCGCCGGAGTTCTCGAACAGCCGGTCCACCGCCCGGATCGCCTGCCCCGTACCCCGCACCTGGTCGCGCCGGACCCGGAGCCGCACCCGCATCGGGATCCGCTCGCCCGAGGCCGTGTACCCCATCAGCTCGCGCATGTTGTTCTCCAGCGCCAGCCACGCGGAGTCGACCTCCGCGGCGGCCTCGGCGACCCGGACCTGCGCGAACGGATCCTCGGCCGCCTTCACCCCCACGTAGGAGGCCCGCACCCGGTCGTGCAGGTAGGACACGTGCGCCTCGTACGCGCCGTAGGCCATCCCGATGATCGGCGTGGTGATCGCGTAGGAGAACAGCGATCCGTAGGGGACCCGGTACAGCGGCGCGGGGTTCTCCTGCTGTCCAGGGCACGAGCAGCGGGCGGTGTCGTTGAAGCTCAGCGACCGGTAGGTGGGCACGAACGCGTCCTCGACGAGGATGTCGTTGCTGCCGGTGCCGCGCAGGCCGACCGTGTTCCAGACGTCCTCGACGGCGTAGTCGCCGAGCGGCAGCAGGAACGTGCGGAAGTCGGCGGGCTGGCCGTCCTCGCCGCCGGGGACGATCCCGCCGAGCAGCACCCAGGTGGCGTGGTCGCAGCCGGAGGAGAAGCTCCACCGGCCGCTGAGCCGGTAGCCGCCGTCGACGGCCTTGACCTTGCCGGTCGGCGCGTACGAGGAGGACATCCGGGTGCCGGTGTCCTGGCCCCACACGTCCTCCTGGGCCTGGGCGGGGAACAGCGCGAGCTGCCAGTTGTGTACCCCGATGACCGAGGAGACCCAGCCCGTGGATCCGCACGCCCCGGCGATGAGCCGGACCGCGGTCAGGAACGTCACCGGATCCGCCTCGTAGCCGCCGTAGCGGGCAGGCTGGAGCAGCCGGAAGAAGTCGGTCTCGGCCAGGGACTTCACGGACTCGGCGGACAGCGCCCGGCGGTCCTCGGTCTCTTGTGCCCGGTCACGCAGCACCGGCAGCAGCTCGCGGACCGCGGCCACCACCGCCTCAGAGGTGTTCTCGCTCATCGATGTCCTTCCACGCTCCGGTGCCGGTGCTCGCCGTCCGCCCGGGGGCAGATCCGGCTCTGGCTGGCCATTCCGCTGCCGACTATACTAGAACATGTTCTAGTTAGCTCCCAGCGGCGAAGTTCAGGTATGCGCCGCCCCAGCTATAACCTGTTACAGGTCCACGAGCGGAGCAGGAGGGGTCTCATGACCGATCAGGAGGCCGTGCGGACCATCGACACCGGCCAGCCGCCGGCCAGGTTCGCCCGTGGCTGGCACTGCCTGGGCCTGTCCGCCCGCTTCCGGGAGGACGGCCCGCACGCGGTCGAGGCGTTCGGCACGAAGCTGGTGGTCTTCGCCGGTGCGGGCGGCGCGCTGCACGTACTCGACGCGTACTGCCGTCACATGGGCGGCGACCTGACCATGGGCACCGTCAAGGGCGACTCGGTGGCCTGCCCATTCCACGACTGGCGCTGGGGCGGCGACGGCCGGTGTACCCAGGTCCCCTACGCGCAGCGGGTGCCGCCGCGGGCCAGGACCAGGGCGTGGACCGTGCTGGAGGAGAACGGGCAGCTCTTCGTGTGGAACGACCCGCAGGGCGCGCCGCCCGGGCCGGAGATCACGATCCCGCGCATCGAGGGCGCCTTCTCGGACGAGTGGAGCGGCTGGTCCTGGGACTCCGTCCGCATCGACGGCTCGAACTGCCGCGAGGTGGTCGACAACGTCGTGGACATGGCGCACTTCTTCTACATCCACTTCGCGCTGCCGACGCGGTTCAAGAACGTCCTCGAAGGGCACGTGGCCTCGCAGTACCTCGAAACCAAGGCCCGCCCCGACGTCACCCACGGATCGGCGTACTCGGCCAGCACCGACATCACCCTGCGCTCGGACTCGGCCTACTACGGACCGTCCTACATGATCGACTACCTCTGGCACGACTGGCACGGCATGACCGTCGAGTCCGTGCTGATCAACTGCCACTACCCGGTCACGCCCGACTCGTTCGTCCTGCAGTGGGGCGTGATCGTCAAGCGGCTGCCCGGCCTCACCCTCGAACAGGCCGACAAGGTCGCCCGCAAGATGGCTAAGAGCATCGGCCTGGGATTCCTCCAGGACGTCGAGATCTGGAAGCACAAGAGCCGGATCGACAACCCCCTGCTCTGCGCCGAGGACGGCCCGGTCTACCAGCTACGGCGCTGGTACGAGCAGTTCTACGTGGACGCCGAGGACGTCACCGACGAGATGGTCGCCCGCTACGAGTTCGAGGTCGACACCACCCGCGCGATGGAGACCTGGGAGGCCGAGGTCGCGGAGAACCTCGCCCGCCAGCGGGCGGCAGCGGAGTCGGCGTGAGGGGGAGGTCATGACGCGGCCACAGACGCTCGCTGACCGCCGGGAGTACCTGGAGGCCGGGCTGCGGGACCTGGCCTGCGGCGGCTGCGACGCGCACGTGCTCGTCAAGAAGGGCAGCCCGCACCAGACCAGCGTCCAGTGGACCGGCCGGGCCGTCCGGCAGTGCGCCGAGTTCGCCGCCCGGGTCGCGCTCGGCGAGGCCACCCCGCTCGTGGACACCTGCACCACGCTGCGGGACACGATCGAGCAGGCAGCGCGCGACGGCCGTCTCACCATCCACGAGCCCGCCCACGAGCCGCCTCCGGGGGAACCGTGAGCGCGCGCCAGCCCTTCCACCAGGTCCGGATCGCCGAGGTCGTCGCCGAGACCGCCGACGCGGTCTCGCTGGTGCTCGCGATCCCGGACGAGGCCGCCGCGGAGTTCGCCTACCGGCCGGGGCAGTTCCTCACGGTCCGGGTCCCGCACCCCGGTGGCGCCACGGTCGCGCGGTGCTACTCGCTGTCCAGCGCTCCGGGCATCGACGAGCACCTGAAGATCACCGTGAAGCGGGTCCCCGGCGGACACGCGTCGAACTGGATCTGCGACCGGGCGGGTCCGGGCACGGTGCTCGAGATCCTGCCGCCGGCCGGGCTGTTCACCCCGGACTCGCTGGGCGGCGACCTGCTGCTGCTCGCCGGGGGCAGCGGGATCACGCCGGTGATGTCGATCCTCAAGTCCGCGCTGGCCGAGGGCAGGGGCCGGATCCAGCTGCTCTACGCCAACCGCGACGAGTGCTCGGTGATCTTCGGCGCGGAACTGCGCGACCTCGAAGCCTGGTCCGCCGGGCGGCTGCACGTGGAGCACTGGCTCGACGCCGCCGGGGGGCCGCCGACCGCGGCCCGGCTGATCCCGATCCTGGCGCCGTTCGCGGACCGCGAGGTCTTCATCTGCGGCCCCGAGCCCTACCTCGCGGTGGCCCGCGAGACGCTGGGCCAGCTCGGAGTTCCGTCCCGGCGAGTCCACGTCGAGCGGTTCCAGTCGCTGCTGGAGAACCCGTTCGAGCCCGAGCCGGCCGGGCCCGCCCCGGAACGGGTGGCGACCGCCGAGGTGATGCTCGACGGCCGGACCCACCGCCTCCCGTGGCCCGCCCGGACCCGCCTGCTGGACCTGCTGATCTCGGCCGGGCTCAACCCGCCGTTCTCCTGCCGCCAGGGCATCTGCGGCGCGTGCGCGTGCCGGATCGTCCGCGGCAAGGTCGACCTGGTCCACAACGAGGTACTCGAAGACGAGGACTTCGCCGAGGGCTACACCCTCGCCTGCCAGGCCCTCCCGGCCAGCGACACGGTAACGATCACCTACTCGTGAGGCTCGGCTGAGGTCAGGGCAGGGACGCGTAGGCCAGTACGACCGGGGCCGGCTGGCCCGGCCAGGTGCCCGTCAGTGTGGCGCCGAGCCGGGCGGCGGTGGGGTCGAGGCGGCGGATCACGGCGAGTTCGGCGGGGCCCGTCCGGATCAGCGTCGGGTCGGCGTCCGTGCCGTCCTCGATCGCATCCACAGTGGGCACGGCCGCATCGCGGACTCCGCTGCCGGCGACGGTCATGTCCGGGTCGCGGGGTTCGAGCCGGCCACCGGTCTCGACGAACTGCTCGGCCTGCCCTGTGCCCGCGACGATGGCCAGGGCCAGCGCCTGGGCGTACACCGGGTCCCCGCACCCGTCGTACACCCAGCGCTGGCCGAGCACCGAGTGGTCCGTGGTGCCGAGCAGCCAGCGGTCGGCGGCGGTCAGCGGGGCGTCCCGGTAGGTGAGTGGCACCTGGTAGACCGGCCCGTCGCCGGCGCGGACCAGGATCGTCTCGATGCCGACCGCCCCGGCCGGGTCGTCGAAACGGAAGGACGAGACCCGCTCGATGGCGTCCGCCGGACCCTCGAGCCAGCGCCGGCCGGGCAGCCAGGCCGCCAGGAGTTCGAGCTTGGTGGGCTTCAGTTCAGCGCGGTGCAACACGGCCATGCCGCGAGCCTAGGGCATCGGTCAGCGCGCGGACTCGCGCTGCAGTTCCAGCGCGATGTCGATGAGCTGGTCCTCCTGGCCGCCGACGAGGCGCCGCTCCCCCGCCCGGACCAGGATCTGCGCGCCAGGGACGCCGTACCGCTCAGCGACCGTGTACGCGTGCTTGAGGAAGCTGGAATAGACCCCCGCGTAGCCCATGATCAGCGCGAGCCGGTCGAGGCGGCACTCTTCGGGCATGACCGGCGCGACCACGTCCTCGGCCGCGTCGACGATCGCGAAAAAATCCACGCCCGTGCGGATCCCCAGCTTGTCGCACACCCCGACGAAGGCCTCGACGGGAGTGTTGCCCGCGCCCGCGCCGAACCGGCGGGTGCTGCCGTCGATCTGGGTGGCGCCGGCCCGCGCGGCGAGCACCGAGTTCGCCACCCCCAGCCCCAGGTTCTCGTGGCCGTGGAAGCCGACCTGGGCGTCCTCGCCGAGTTCCGCGACGAGCGCCGCCACCCGGTCGCCGACCTGGTCGAGTACCAGCGCGCCGGCCGAGTCCACGACGTAGACGCACTGGCAGCCGGCGTCGGCCATGATCCGGGCCTGCTTGGCGAGGGCCTCGGGGGGCGAGGAGTGGGCCATCATCAGAAAGCCGACGGTCTCCAGGCCACGGTCCCTGGCCAGGCCGAAGTGCTGGACCGCGATGTCGGCCTCGGTGCAGTGGGTCGCGATCCGGCACACCGAGGCGCCGTTGTCCGCCGCGATCAGGATGTCGTCGGTGACTCCGACGCCGGGCAGCATGAGGAAGGCGATCTTGGCGGTCCGGGCCGCCGCCACCGCGGCCCTGATCAGGTCCTGCTCGGGGGTGTGGCTGAAGCCGTAGGTGAAGGAGGACCCGCCGAGGCCGTCGCCGTGGGTCACCTCGATCACCGGGACCCCGGCGGCGTCGAGCGCGCCGACCACGGACGTGACCTCGGCCGCGGTGAACTGG
>JAOPVE010000289.1 GCA_025963185.1 Actinomycetes bacterium | reverse complement strand
CGGGCCGCGGCGAGCTTCCGGCGCCGTGCGGTGCGGCGCCCCCTAGGGACCCCTGACGTGTGCGGGACCCACAGCGGACGCCGACGTCGGCGCAGCGTGAGCACCTCGTCGCAGCGCGTCTACTCCGCTGGCGCATTCCGGCACAGCTCGCTGGAGAAGTCTGTGCAGGCGCGCTGGCGGGAGGTCCCGTACGCACTAACGTCTTCAGGCATGGGCGCCGCGACGACTGCACGTGGACCCCTCGGCAATCTTCCCGCCGAGGTCACCAGCTTCATTGGCAGACGCCACGAGCTGGCGGAGGCGCGACGCCTGCTGTCCTCGGCGCGGCTCGTCACCCTCACCGGTCCGGGCGGCGTCGGCAAGACCCGGCTCGCCCAGCGGGTCAGCGCGGAGGCCCGGCGTGCGTTCCCCGACGGCGTGTGGCTCGTCGAACTTGCCGAACTGCGGGATCCGGACCTGCTCACCGTGACCGTCGCCGAGACCCTGGGGATCCGCGAGGAATCGGTCCGCTGGGGACCCGGATCGCTCGCCACGTTTCTCGCCGGGAAGCAGATCCTGCTGGTGCTCGACAACTGCGAGCAGATCATCGAGGCCGTCGCCGAGCTCGCCGAGACCCTGCTGCGCGCGTGCCCTGATCTGCGGATCCTCGCCACCAGCAGACAGCCGCTGGGGATCGCCGGGGAAGCCACGCTCACGGTCCGGCCGCTGGCGGTACCCGAGAACGCCACCGCGCTCAGCCCCGCCTCGCTGGCCCAGTACGAGTCCGCGAGCCTGCTGGTCGACCGGGCCAGCGCCGTGCTGCCCGAGTTCGTACTCGACGAGCACAACAGCGGCAGCGTCGCCCAGCTGGTCCAGTCCCTCGAAGGCATGCCGCTGGCGATCGAACTGGCGGCGGTCCGGCTGCGGGTACTCTCGCTCGACCAGATCGTCGCCCGCCTCACCGACCAGTACCGCCTGCTCACCACGGGCAACCGCACCGCGCCGGCCCGCCAGCAGACCCTGCGCGCGCTGATCGACTGGAGCTACGACCTGTGCTCGGACGCCGAGCGCAAACTGTGGGCCCGGCTGTCGGTGTTCGCGGGGGGCCTGGAGATCGGCGCGGCCGAGGACATCTGCGGCGGCGACGACCTGCCCGCCGACTCGATCCTCGACCTCGTGGCCTCGCTGGTGGACAAGTCGATCCTCATGCGCGTCGACCAGGGCGGACGGGCCCGATACCGGATGCTCGAGTCGATCCGTGAGTACGGCGTCGAGAAGCTCGCCGCGGCCGGCGAGGAGGAGACCTTCCGCCGCCGCCACGCCCGCTGGTACGCCGCCCTGGCCGCGCGCGGCGACGCGAACTGGGCCGGCGCCGACCAGGCGGACCGCATGCGGCGGCTGCGCCACGAGCAGGGCAATCTGCGGGCCGCGCTGGAGTTCGCGATCGCGCACGAGCCTCCCGAGGTCGCCCTGCGCTTCGCCGCGGACCTGGAGAACCACTGGTACGTGCGCGGCTTCCTCGCCGAGGGACGGCACTGGCTCGACCGCGCGCTCGCCCTGCCCGCCCCCCAGCACTGGACCCGCGCCAAGGCGCTGCGCGTCAACGCCTGGCTCGCCGCGGTCCAGGGCGACACCGGCCGCGCCCTGGAACTGCTCGACGAGGCCCGTGACCTGGCGAACGCCCTGAACGAGCCGATCGAGCTGGCTTACGTGGCGCAGATCCGCGGCAACGTGGCGATGTTCGCCGGTGACATGCAGACCGCGCTCACCCTCTTCAACGAGGCGCTCTCCGGGTTCCGCATGGTCGGCGCGCGCAGCGGGGAGATGTGGGCGCTCGCGGTGCTGGGGCTGACGAAGGGCTTCGCCGGCGATCCGCGGGACGGGTTTGCCGATCTTCAGGCTTGTATCAGCCTCGCCGCCGCGCACGGGGAGGTGTGGTGGCGCTCGTTCGCGCTGTGGGCGCTGAGCGTCATGCAGTGGCTGGATGGCGACGTCGCGGCCGCCACGGCCACCGCCAAGCAGAGCCTGGAGGTGCGGCGCCGGGTCGAGGACGAGCAGTTCGGCGTCGGGCTCTCGCTCGAGGCCCTCGCCTGGATCGCGTGCAGCGAGCGCCGGTACCAGCGGTCCGCGCAGCTCCTCGGGGCGTCGGCGCGGCTGTGGGAGGCGATGCGCGCGTCCCTGTCGGTGTTCACCCGGCTGCAGGAACTGCACGACGCGACCGTCCGGGAGGTCAGCGGCCGGCTCGGCGCGGAGGCGTTCGCCGCGGCGATGCAGCGCGGGGCGGCCCTGCCTACCGCCGACGCCGTCGCGCTCGCGCTGGAACAGAAGCAGGCCGCGGCCACCACCGCGCCGGAGTCCGGGGGTGCGGCCGCCGTCGCCCAGCTCACCCGCCGCGAGCGGGAGGTCGCCGCGCTGATCGCCGAGGGACTGAGCAACCGCGAGATCGCGGCCCGGCTCGTCGTGGCCCAGCGGACCGCCGAGGGCCACGTCGAGAACATCCTCAGCAAGCTCGGCTTCACCTCGCGCGCCCAGGTCGCGGCATGGATGGCCGCCCAGCGCCCCCAGCCGTCCGGCCCCCCCACCCCGGCCCGGTAGACCCTCCCCAACGTCCCCCGCGAAGTGCGGTAACCCCGGCCGGTCCTGACCGGCCGCACTTACCGCACTTCGCGGCGGGGGACGCGCGGCGGACGCGGGGGGTGGGGTCAGCAGTCGCAGTAGGAGAAGAAGGCCAGGTTGTGGGCCGGGGCGAGGAGGAGGCCGGCCTTCGGGGCGCCCGCGTAACCCGCCGCCGAGCGCCATTGGGTGCCCAGGGGCACGAGGGTCTTCAGGGCCGGCGGCAGCGCGCGCGCCGAGGGCCAGCCGGCGCCGCCCGGCTGCCACCGGTATCGGCGCTCGAGCGCCTGGGCGTCCTGCGGACGCAGCTCGGCGACACCGTAGACCTCGACCTGGCCGCGGCCGGTGCGGCAGCCCGCACCGGGGACCGACTCCTCCCAGTGCACGATGCGGTAGCGGCCGAGGCCCGGCACCTGCCGGTCGGTCCAGACGTGGGTGGCGTGGACCTGGCCCGACATCCGCGCCGGGCCGTCGCCGCAGCCGCCGGTCTCCTCCTGTGCGATCGTTGCCGCCGCCGTGACGGTCACGAGGGAGAGTGCGAGGGTGGCGAACAGGACTATCCGTGCAGGTCTGGCCATGGATCTCACGCTAGGACAAGGTGGCAAACACGCTGCCCGAAAGGACCCCGGCACTGCCCTCGCGCGGTGACAATCGGGGCATGGACCGCGCCGAGATCAGCCGCCTTGCCCACGCCCGGCACCCGATCGCCGCCCCCGTCTCCGCGGATCGCGCGAAGGCCCTCCTGCGCCGCCTCGCACCCCCCGGCGGATCCCGCGTGGCAGACCTCGGCTGCGGCCAGGGCGAGTGGCTGCTCACCCTCCTCGAGGTGGCCAGCGGAGTGCGCGGCACCGGGGTCGACAGCGCACCCGGAGCGCTCGCCTCCGCCGCCCGGTCCGCCGCCCGCCGGGGACTGTCCGGGCGGGTCGCCTGGCACCAGGCCGACGCCGCGACCTGGGCGGACGGCGAATTCGCCGCGGTCCTGAGCGTCGGGGCGAGCCACGCGTTCGGCGGGCTCGACGGGGCACTGGAGGCGATCCGGGGGCACCTCGCGCCGGGCGGGCGGGTGCTGTTCGGCGACGCGATCTGGGAGGCCCCGCCGACGGCCGCCGCGCAGGCCGCGCTCGGCGCTGGGGCGTCCGAGTTCCCGGACCTGGCCGGGCTCGTCGAGCGGGTGGAGAAGGCCGGCTTCGAGCCCATCGGCGGCCACGTGAGTACCCGAGAGGAGTGGGACGACTACGAATGGTCGTGGACCGGCACTCTCGCCGAGTGGGCGCTGCGCCGGCCCAGCGGTGACGAAGATCGCACTGAGGCGCTCGCCGCGGCCCGCACCCACCGCGACGAGTGGCTGCGGGGCTACCGCAACCAGCTCGGCTTCGTGACCCTGGTACTCCAGGACGTCAGGGTGCCGCAGGACGTCACGGCCTGATCGCGCCCGCGGATCACTGCGTGGGCGCCGGGATCCAGCTCGCGTAATGGGCGCGGATCGCCTTGAGGTAGAGCCCCATCCCGTCGCTGTTCTCCGAGTAGGTCGTTACCGCCAGCTCGACCCCGGTGCTGAACACGCACACGTAGGTGATCGCCGTCGCGAGCCCGCCGGGGGTCTCGGCGCTGAGCTCCCCGCCGACGATCCGGACGTTCCCGTGGATCACTGGGTACTCCGACACGCCCCAGCCGGGCAGCGTGGCGCGCTCGGCCTCGGTGAGCAGCGCGGTCGTGTGCATCAGCCACCAGGCGAGAAGGCGCAGTTCGGCGGGGGAGAGCTGGAGGCCGCGGCTGCCGGTGCGCAGGGTCCAGTCGCCGAACGTGACCCCGCGGGTCTGCCGGGCCGGGTTCGGGTAGGCGAGCGAGGGAGCGGTCCCGCTGGGGCGGGCGCTGACCGTGGGGATCCCGATCGGGGCGAACACCTTGCGGTTGAGGTACCCCAGGTACGCGGTGCTCGTCGCGGTCTCCAGGTTCACGGTGCCGACTGTGCTGAAGCCGTCCAGGTAGGGCACGAGGATCCGGAACAGCGCGAAGTTCGTGTGGTCGGCGAAGAACGTGCGATCGGCGGGCCGCACCCCGGCCGCGACCGCCGCCTGGAGCGCGGAGTAGCTTTCGGCGTTCGCGCGGAATCCGCTGACCTGCGAGAACAGGTCACGGAAGGTCATGGTGGCGATCCCCGGCCCGCGGGCCCACTGCAGTGGCAGGTACCCGGCGATCCGGCTGTCCAGGGTGAGCCCGCGCCGGCTGAGCAGCTGGGTCACCGCGATCGCCGTGACAGCCCTCGTGCCCTCGGCGATGTTGACCCGCTCGGTCACCGACGCGGGACTGGCGGGGGCGTCGAACTCGGTGCGCCGCTGGCCCTGCGTCGCGGCGAACGCATCGTCGCCCACGGACGCCGAGACAGCCCAGCCCACGGCGGTTCCGTCGAGTTCGGACCGCATCGTGGCCATCAGCAGAGCGGGGTCGAAGGTCTGCACGAGATTGGTGACGATCGCGGCGAGGACGAACCCCTTGGCGGCCATCGGCCCCGTGCTGGCGTCGAGCTCGCTGTCGCTGACCGCGGTGGCGAGCTGCTGATCCACCGATCCGGGCTGGTAGAGGGCGCCGTAGCGGGTGTCGGAGCCGGTACTGACCGCGGTGAGCTGCGCGAGCCGCATGCCCGCCGCGGTCATCGCCTGCTGGGTCTCGGCGAGCTGCTGACCGGTCAGGCCGAGCCGGAGCTGCTGGCTGACCGTTCCCGGCACAGTAAAGGCGGTATAGCGGATCCCGACACTGGTCGCATATGCGGTCAGCCCGGCCAGGTGGCGGCCGGCCGCGGTCTCGGTGCCCAGCCACGACTGCAGTTCGGCCTCGCTGCGGTCGGTCACGAGCGTCTGTACCTGCGCCGACGGCCCGTAGATCGCGTCGTAGGTGCCGGCGGCCCGGACGGCCAGCGCGGCGATCCGCAGGCCCTTGGAGGCGAGCTGGGAGGTGACGGCCGACAGCGCCGCCCCGTCCATGCCGAGCATGGCCTGCTGGCCGCCCACCGGATCCGAGCCGAACACCACCGTGTACCGGGCGATTCCGGCCGTGCCCACCCAGGACGTCAGCGCGATCACGCCGTAGTGCTGGGCGGACTGCGCGGTCAGCTCGGCGAGCAGCCCCGCGCGGTCGAGCCCGGACCGCAGGATCCGCGAGTCGGCGCGCTTGATCCACAGTGCCGAGTGGATGGGGAGCCGGGGGAGCGGAACGGGCGGCGGCGGGGTGGGCGAGGGGGTGGGCGCGAGGGGGAGCGGGCCGGCGATCGCGCCCGTGGATCCGCTGAGCGCCACAGCCACGCCACCGGCTGCCACCATGCTCGCGGCGCCCACGCCGATCTGCAGCACCTGCCGCCGCGAGACACCGCCTCGGCCGGCTACGTCCGATCCACCCACGGTCGTCTCCCTCGTCTCGGCGGTCCCGGGAGTCCCAGTGCCGTCGCGGCATTCTGCGGGTACCGGGGCGGTGGGAACACGGTTCGCCGGGAAGTCAGGAAAAACGGGCAGCGGACGGCCGGCGCGCCCGCGCTCGGCGTTCCGCTGGCATGCGGCCGGTCCGTTCCTATTGCCCCATAACCGGAAAGCCGGATATGAAGGCGGGCGACCCATCGGTGAGCGTCGAGGAGGACCGTGGTGCCGAATTCGGAGTTGGAGTGCGCGCCGGAAGAGTGGGCGGATCGAGGCGAGTGCCACAACCGCGGAGAGAGGACGCCGGTTGCCTGGCGTGGCGGTGTTGCGCCCCGGATTACCGGTAACGCGACGCACCTCGTTGTGGGGCCGCCGGGGCCCGCATCGCCCTCTCGGCGAGCACTGATGACGCAGCGTTCTGGCCGCTTGGCCGTGCTCGCCGCCACCGCGGCCGGGACTGTCCTGATCGGAGGAGCCAGCCCGGCGTTCGCGGCCGCGGATCCGCCCCGGGTGACGCCGGGACCGTGCCAGTACACCGAGACGCCCGATGATCCGGCGGTGCGCCCGGTGCCACTGCCCCGCGATCCGAAGCACACCCCGGACCACGGCCGGGTGCGCGTGCAGGTCAGCACCAACCAGGGCGAGATCGGCCTCACCCTGGATCGCGCGAAGGCTCCGTGCACCGTGCAGAGCTTCCTGCACCTCGCCGCGCACCGCTTCTACGACCGCACCCCGTGCCACCGCCTCACCGCGTACCCGACGCTCAAGGTGCTCCAGTGCGGCGATCCCAGCGGCACCGGATCTGGTGGCCCCGGCTACCGCTACAAGGACGAGCTGCCCACCGACCTGCCGCCCGCCCCGACCGACCCGACCGGCGCCCGGCGGATCTACGCCCGCGGCACACTCGCCATGGCCAACGCCGGACCGGACACCAACGGCAGCCAGTTCTTCCTGGTGACGCAGGACTCGGTGCTGCGGCCCAACTACACGGTCTTCGGATCGGTCGACGCCCGCGGACTGGCCACTCTCGACCGGATCGCGGCCGGCGGCATCGTGCCGTTCCCGGACGAGCCCGTGCCCGCCCCCGGCGACCCCGCACCGGTCGACGGCGCCCCCGCGCACCCGGTGACGATCAAGCGCGTCTGCTGATCCGCACTGGCACCGCCCGGTTCGCGGCCTCCGCGGGCCGGGCGGGTGCGTGTTCACCGGACCCCGCGCGGGCGGAACTGGATGCTGATGCGCGGACCCACCAGGCGGGTGGTCTTGGGGACGGCGTGCTCCCACGTGCGCTGGCAGGACCCGCCCATGACGATGAGGTCGCCGTGGCCGAGGGTGAACCGCAGCGACTGCCCGCCACCCCGGGGGCGCAGCAGCAGCGGCCGCGCCGCGCCGACCGACACGATCGCGACCATCGTGTCCTCGGTGCTGCCGCGCCCGATCCGGTCGCCGTGCCAGGCCACGCTGTCGCGGCCGTGCCGGTAGTAGCAGAGCCCGGCCGTGCGGAACGGCTCCCCGAGTTCGCGGGCATACCGGCTGGTCAGGGCGTCGCGCAGCTGGGGTAGCAGCGGGTGGGGCAGCGTGTCCTGCTCGCCGTAGAAGCGCAGCAGCCGGGGAACCGCGACGACCCGGTCGTACATCGGCCGCTCTTCGGCCTTCCACGCCACGTGCTGGGCCAGGTGGTCGAACAACGTGCCGGCGCCCGTGACCCAACCGGGCAGCAGATCGGCCCATGCGCCCCGGCTCAGCTCGGTTCGCCGCAGCCCGTCGAGCGGCCCGGCGGCCACCTTCTCGGTGTCGCCCAGCAGCGAACACTGAAGTGCAAACGACATGCGCCCACTGTACCCGAAATTCGAACATGTGTTCGATTCGCGCCTGTCGATTTGCATCTCCGCCGCAACTGTCGGGGTTGCTGCGGCTACCCGTGCCCGATTTATGGACGAATACCCGAACAGTCCGGTACCAACGGGGGTAGCCGCCGAGCGGCGCGGTGGGGGCGCGCGGCGAGCAGCGCAGAGGGCGCCAAGACGGCGAGCGATCCGTCGCGTGAATGTAACTGCGCTAGTACATAGCGTATTCGAGACCGTAACCTCAGCGTCATCTTGCCCGGCCCGATGGTGCGCCGGCGAGCGACCCCACTTCAGGCCCCCTCCACACCTCCGGCGACGGGTCCCACAGGCCTGCGCTCCGGCGGCACGGCCTGCTGCGGAGTGCACCGGATGTCGGACCGGATGACCGGAGGTGTGCAACGTGGAAACCATCGTGCGCAAAAACAGGCTGGGTACCCGCCCGGCCGGAGGAGTACTGGGGCTGGCCGCACTGATCGTGACGCTCGTCATCACGATGCTCACCCCGGGGATCGCCAGGGCAGCGGCGCCCACCGTCCCGAACTCGATCCGGATCATGCCGCTGGGCGACTCGATCACCTGGGGCGTCGGCAGTTCCACGTCGTCGAGTTACCGCGCCAGCCTGTGGCAGCGCCTGGCCGCCGGTGGCATCGGCGCGGACTATGTCGGATCCCAGAGTTCGGGCTCGGTGCCGGATCCGGCCAACGAGGGCCACAACGGCTGGACCATCGCGCAGGTCGCCGGGGGTGTGAACGGGTGGCTCGCCGCGTCCACACCGGACGTGATCCTGCTGCACATCGGCACCAACGACGTGAAGACCGCCGCGGGAGCCGTCGGCGCGACGGGCCGCCTCAGTGCGCTGATCGACCAGATCCGGTCGGCGGCGCCGTCGGCCACGGTGTTCGTCGCGGAGATCGTCGGATCCCCGGACTCGGCGATCAACTCCAGGGCCGCGCAGTTCGACGCGGCGGTCCCGGGGATCGTGGCGGCGAAGAACTCGGCCAAGGTCCGGCTCGTGGACCAGTTCCATGCGCTGACCAGCGCCGATTTCTCCGACAGCCTGCACCCGAACGACGGCGGGTACGTGAAGATGGCGGCCACCTGGTACTCGGCGATGTCGCCGGTCCTGGCCAAGGGCGGGCTCCTGGGCACCGCACTTCTCGCGGATCGCTGCCTCGATGTGGGCGCCGGAGCCACGAACGGCACCCCGGTGCAGCTGTGGAACTGCCACGGCGGCGGCGCCCAGCGCTGGACCCGCCAGGGGGAGGCGCTGCACGTGTACGGACTGTGCCTGGAGGTGCCCGGCGACCAGACGGCCAACGGGACCCGGGTGCGGCTGTGGTCCTGCAACGGCAACCCCAACCAGCGCTGGCAGTTGCGGTCCGACGGCACGATCTACAACGCGTGGTCCGTGAAGTGCATTGACGATCCGTTCGCCGCGACCGCGCTGGGCACCAAGCTCATCATCTGGGACTGCAAGACCAGCACGAACCAGGTGTGGGTGAGCCGCTGAGCGGCCGGTGGGCGCGGCGGCCGTCGCGCCCACCGGATAGTCGCGCCCGTATCGTCCCCGTATGTCCGATCGGGGTCATGGCCACTGACGCGCCCTAGGCCACCGGGGCACCCGGCGCCACAGCGGCAGCCGGAGCCACCAGCCCGGCGGAGCACGGGACGACGCCAGCCACCCACGCCAGCCGAAGTGCCGGCAGCGGCGGCGGACCGCCAAGGGGCGATCCCGAAGCTGAGATCGGGCTCACCGCCGTGCCCGCCGCTGATACCCGAAGACTCCACTGTGGAAGCGGAAAACGGGTCGCCGAGCCGGTGCACACCAGGGCAATCGGGGCGGCGGTCCAGGGCAAAGCCGCGGGTCACCGGGCATGGACGCTGGCGGGGCCAGGTACGGTCGGGAGAACCCCACCCCCTGGGTCCCCCCACCCAAACCCGCCCCCGAGGCGGCCGCACCACAGCCCCGCGACGAGGATGGCCCGAACGTGACGATCGCCCCGCTCCGCAAGCTGCTGAGCAGCCGGCAGACGTCCGAGCCCGGGTGGCGGGCCACCGCCAGGGCCGACCTGCTCCGTGCGCTCGCGGTCAAGGGGTGCACCGCGTGCGGGGCCAGGTCCAGCGCGGAACAGCACTGGATGTCGAGCTTCGTGCACGAGACGAACGCCGATCCGGACGTGCGGGCGTCGATCCGGGCCGCCCGCGGGCTGTGCGCCGCCCACCTGCGCCTCGCGCACGAGCAGACCGAGGCCCCGTTCGTGCTCGCGATCGTGCACGAGGAGGTCGCCGCGGCCCGGATCGCCGATCTCGGCGCGCGCGGCCGCCACCCGGCCGGGGAGTGCCCGGTGTGCACGGCGGCGGCCCGCGACGAGGCGACCCGGATGCAGTCGCTGTGTGTGCTGTTCGGCGACGCGGCGATCCGGGCGGCGCTGCGGGACGGCGACGGGCTGTGCGTCCCGCACTGGACCTCCCTCGCCGCCGAGCTTCCGCCCGCCGAACTGCCCGCCCTGCTGGACCTCGCGGCGGCGGCGCTCGCCGATCCATCGCTGGAACCGGGCGAGCTGCTCGCCGGCCAGCACCCGGACCTTGCCCGCCGCACTCCGCTGCTGCGCGAGGCGATGACCGCCCAGCGGGCCTGGGCCGAGGACGCCCGGGCGGTGCCCGCCGCCGCACGGGTGCTCGCCGAGGCGGGCGCGGGATGCTGCGCGGTGTGCCGGTCCGCCCAGTTCGGCGCGGCCGGGTACCTGTCCTGGCTGGCCGGCCTGAACGACGGCTTCCGGCTGCGGCTCGAACCCGGCGAGTACAGCCTGTGCGGCACGCACCTGGGCGACCTGTCGGTGACCCACCCGTCCACCGCCGAGTGGATCGCGGCCGACCACCTCGTCGGAGCCCGGGACGCCTGCGCCGGGGCCATCGCCGTGCTCGACGGGATCGGGCCCCGCCGGGACGCCGCCGACGACGCGCTGACCCGGCTGACCAGCCTCCGCCCGTGCCCCGCCTGCCACGCGGGCGCGACCACGGCCGAGCGCACCACGGCCCTGCTCGCGGCCGGACTGCATGACGCCGCGGTCCGGGCCGAGCTGCGGGCCGGTCACGGACTGTGCGCCGACCACGCGCCCGCGCTGTCCCGCCGGGCCGGATCGCCGCTCCCGGTCGAGGTGCTGCGGGCCCGGCTCGAACTCCTGCGCTGGGAGCTGGCCGAGGCGAGCCGCCGGCGCGGCTGGCGGGTGCGGCACGAGCCGTCCGGACCCGAGGGGACGGCCTGGCTGCGCGCCCCGTCCCTGCTGTGCGGCGACGCCTACCTCGGACTGCCCCCGCCAGCAACCTTCTGACCAGGCGGCGGACACCGCGAAGCCTCTGTTAAGAGCGTCCGCCAATAGGGTCATGCGGGCTCCGGCGGCACCAGAACCACGTGGGCGGCGTTACCGAACCTCTGACGTGCAACACCGGCACGCCAGAGAACCGGCGCCTTCCCCACGCGGCCCTGGCACTCGCCTCGCTCCGCCCGCCCTATTGGCGGGCGCTCCGGCCGACATTACCCCGCGGCGGAGACCGAGCGGGCCGCCTCGTAGACCGCCGGGTAGAGCGCGAGCGCCCAGAGCTGGTAGCCGTCGGCGGAGGGGTGGAACCGGTCCTCGCAGAGGGTGCCCGGGTCGGC
>JAOPVE010000255.1 GCA_025963185.1 Actinomycetes bacterium | reverse complement strand
GATGTACCAGTTTCTTGAGTACCGAAGTGAAGAACCCGAGGCCATCGACGGACGGTCCGGTCAGGTCTTCGACGGCGTGCTCGGGGTGGGGCATGAGACCGACCACGTTCCCGGCCTCGTTGGCGATCCCTGCGATGTCGCGGAGCGATCCGTTCGGGTTGGACCCGGTGTAGCGCGCGATCACGCGGCCGCTCGACTCCAGCTCGTCCAGGGTGCGCTCGTCGGCGACGAACCGGCCCTCGCCGTTCTTCACCGGGATCACGATGTCCTGGCTGGCCGCGAAGTCGCTGGTCCAGGCCGTGTTCGTGGCCTCGATGCGCAGACCCTGGTCTCGGTTGCGGAAGTGCAGGTGGGCGTTGCGGGTGAGCGCGCCGGGCAGCAGGTGGCTCTCGCACAGGATCTGGAACCCGTTGCAGATGCCGAGCACCGGCAGGCCGTCGTTCGCGGCCTTGACCAGCGGGCCCATCACCGCGGCGAACCGGGCGATCGCGCCGCAGCGCAGGTAGTCGCCGTAGGAGAACCCGCCGGGCAGGACCACGGCGTCGACGTCGTGCAGCTCCGCGTCGGCGTGCCAGAGTCTGACCGGCTCTGCTCCGGCGATCCGGATCGCGCGGGCCGCGTCGACGTCGTCCAGGGATCCGGGGAAGGTGACGACGCCGATCCTCGCGGTCACGCCGGGTCCTTCGACGGCACCGGGCTCGCCTCCAGATCGGACGTCACGCCAGCCGGCGGGTACTGCTCACCCTGCTGGGCGGCGGCCTCGGCGGCGGGGGTGGGCGCTCCGGCGCGATCCGCGATGGGCACCGGGACCCCCGCGGCCTGCGACGGCGAGGGCAGGTCGCCTGTCAGTGCGGTCTCTTCGGTGAGCTCGCCACGGATCGCGAAGTCCTCGATCACCGGGTTCGACAGCAGCGTGCCGGCCACCCGGGTGATCTCGGACAGCGCGTCCTCGGTGAGGTCACCGGCGACCTCGACCTCGAACCGCTTGCCCTGGCGAACGGCGGTGATGCCGGAGAATCCGAGGCTCGGCAGGGCGTTGGCGATGGCCTGCCCCTGCGGGTCGAGGATCTCGGGCTTGAGCATGACGTCGACGACTACGCGGGCCACCTGGGTGCTCCTGGCTCGGGGCGGAAACGGCACCTCAGCGTACCGACCTGCACGGACACCCCCTGCCATGGGCGGCCCATGACTGGCGGGTTTTCAGCGATCCGTCACCGGGCGTATTCGATAAGTGAACGCCGATCACCGCAGCGTAAGCACCCCGCCCCGGATCGCCGGCCGACACCCACCGCCTGTGCCGAACGTCACGGCGGCCCGCCGAGCGTCCCTACCTGCACCCGCGCCTGCACTGCCTGCACCTGCGCCCAACTGTCGGGGAAGGTGCGGTTATCGACGGCGATTCGGGCACGAATACCCGAACAGTCCGGTTCAGTGGCGCGCGGGGGCTCGGTGGTGCGGGTTCGGGCTGGGGCTCGGTGGCGCGCGGGGGTGCTAGAGGATCGCGCCGGGGGTGTAGGTGGCGGCGGTGGGGTGCTTGGCGGCGATCTTCTCGATCCGGCTCACGACCTCGGCGACCTGGGCCGTTGCCGCGCCCGTGAAGGCGATCGGATCCGCCACCAGCGCGTCGATGTCCGTCCGGGTCAGGCGCAGGCGCTCGTCGGCGGCGAGCCGGTCGAACAGGTCGTTCGTGACCGCGCCCGCCCGCAGGCCGAGTGCCACGGCGACGGCGTGCTCCTTGATCGCCTCGTGCGCCACCTCCCGGCCGACCCCGCGCTGCACTGCCGCGACCAGCACCTTCGTGGTCGCGAGGAACGGCAGGTACCGGTCGAGCTCACGCGCGACCACGGCGGGGTAGGCGCCGAACTCGTCGAGGACCGTCAGGAACGTCTGGTACAGCCCGTCGGTGGCGAAGAACGCGTCGGGCAGGGCGACCCGGCGGACCACCGAGCACGACACGTCCCCCTCGTTCCACTGGTCGCCCGCCAGTTCGCCGGTCATCGACAGGTACCCGCGGACGATCACGGCGAGCCCGTTGACCCGCTCGCAGGACCGGGTGTTCATCTTGTGGGGCATCGCCGAGGATCCGACCTGACCGGCCTTGAACCCCTCGGTGACCAGCTCGTTCCCGGCCATCAGCCGGATCGTGGTCGCCAGCGACGACGGCCCCGCCGTGGACTGGGCCAGCGCCGAGACGACGTCGAAGTCCAGCGACCGCGGGTAGACCTGGCCGACGCTGGTCAGCACGTTCTCGAAGCCGAGGTGACGCGCGACGGCCTGTTCGAGCTGGGCCAGCTTGCCCGCGTCGCCGCCGAGCAGGTCGAGCTGGTCGGCCGCCGTACCGACCGGCCCCTTGATGCCGCGCAGCGGATACCGGGCCAGCAGGTCGTCCAGGCGCGCGTACGCGATCAGCAGCTCGTCGGCCGCCGAGGCGAACCGTTTGCCCAGCGTGGTGGCCTGGGCGGGGACGTTGTGGCTGCGCCCGGTCATGGTCAGGGTCGCGTACTCGGTGGCCCGCGCGGCGAGCCGGACCAGCGCGGTGACCACCCGGTCGCGGACCAGCTCCAGCGACTCGCGGATCTGCAGCTGCTCGACGTTCTCCGTCAGGTCCCGCGAGGTCATGCCCTTGTGGATGTGCTCGTGGCCGGCGAGTGCGCTGAACTCCTCGATCCGCGCCTTCACGTCGTGCCTGGTCACGCGCTCGCGAGCGGCGATCGAGGCCAGGTCGACCTCGCCGATCACCCGCTCGTACGCCTCGACCACCCCGTCGGGGACGTCGACGCCGAGGTCACGCTGCGCGCGCAGGACCGCGAGCCAGAGCCGGCGCTCGGCGACGACCTTCTGCTCGGGTGCCCACAGGCGCACCAGTTCGGCCGATGCGTACCGGCTGGCCAGCACGTTGGGGATCAGGACATGGGGGATCGCGTTCTCGCTCATCGCCGCCCATTCTCACCCACTCGTCCTAAGCTGCGTACGTGAGGATCGCCACCGCATCGGTTCCCGCCCGCGACGACCTGCTCGGCTTCATCCGGGTCCGGCACCGCGGAGTGCTGGTCACGACCAGGCGGGACGGCTCGCCGCAGCTCTCCCCGGTCTCGTGCGGGCTGTCCGGCGAGCACCTCGTCGTCTCGACGTATCCGTCCCGGGCGAAGGCGCACAACGCGCGACGCGATCCGCGGGTGAGCATGTGCGTGCTGTCCGACGAGTGGGACGGTCCGTACGTGCAGGTCGACGGCACGGCCGAGGTGATCGAACTGCCCGAGGCCGTGGATCCGCTGGTCGACTACTTCCGCAGCATCTCCGGCGAGCACCCCGACTGGGACGAATACCGAGCGGCGATGGTCCGCCAGGGCAAGTGCCTGATCCGGATCACGATCACGCGCTGGGGCCCCATCGCCACCGGAGGCTTCCCCGCCGACGTCGCCGCTTCGATCGGGTAGAGCCATGGCACATTCCCCGAGATCAGATTAATCTGATCTCATGACCACGATGACGGCCACCGAAGCATCGCGCAACTTCAAGGACGTGCTCGACCGGGTCGAACACGGCGAGACCATCGTCGTGACCCGAGGGGGCCGTCGCATCGCGATGCTCGGCCCGGTGCCACGGTATTCCGGCCGCTCCCTCAAGGACCTGCTGTCGGCGCATTCACCGGATCCGGATTGGGCTGCCGAGCACGAAGAGCTGCGCAACCTTGCCGTCCTGGACGACTCGGAGTGGGACGCGTGAGCAGACTGCTACTCGACACCGGCATCTTCATTGAGGCCGAGCGCACGCGCGGCACAATCGGCCACGCGATCGGTGACGAGGACGATGTCGCCATCGCGGCCATTACGGCGGCCGAGCTACTCGTGGGTGTCGAGCGCGCAGTCGCCAGCCGTCGGGACCGGCGGGCGAGCTTCGTGGAGGATGTGCTCGCAAACGTTCCCGTCGAAGACTACGGCGTCGATATCGCCCGCGCCCACGCCCGCCTGCTGGCGTACACGAGCGCTGCAGGGACGCCGCGCGGTGCCCACGACCTCATCATCGCGGCGACTGCCGTCGCTACGGATCGGGAGGTCGTCACCCACGACGTCAAAGCCGCCTTCGACACGCTCCCCGACGTGCGCTGCCGTGTGATCCCTCGCCCCTAGGAAAGCTCATCGCACGTAATTCCGGGTGGAGGGATTCCCACGCCCGGCGAACGGGGCGGGGAAGGTAGAGGTCTGGCCAGATGTGGATCAGCGTCAGGCCGTCGATCCACGTGCGGAGCTCGTCGAGCGTGATCGCTTCCCGCAGGACTATCTCCTACAGCCAACGGATCAGATCCGGGTCGCCGAGGTCGAAACTGCGGTCCTCGCCCTGCCACACGAGGCGGTGCGGAAGCTCGACAGTTCCAGCGGTCGGACCGTGCAGCTCACCGAGATCCGGTGCGATCAGCGCACGCCAACCGGGCCGCGTGTACGCAACCGCGCTGCCTCCCTGCTCAGAACCTCGCACCGCTCGAGCGTAACGAACCAGGGGCCGGGAAGTGCGATATCGGGGACCGGCCAGGACCGGTCGTAGTTACCGCAGTTCGGGAGGGGGGATCAGCCGGCGGCGGCCTTGGCGGCTATGTCGGTGCGGTACTGGGATCCGGCGAAGGTGATCTCGCTGGCCAGGGTGTAGGCGGCGTCGCGGGCGGCGGCGAGGGTGGGTCCGGTGCCGACGACGGAGAGGACCCGTCCGCCGGACGTGACGAGGGCGCCGTCGTGGTTGCGCCGGGTCCCCGCGTGCAGGACGCCCGGGCGGGGCACGCCAGCGGGCTCGGCGCCGTCGATGACGTCCCCGGACCGGGGCGCGCCGGGATACCCGTCCGCGGCGAGCACGACCGTGACCGCGGACGCGTCTCGCCAGGTCAGCGGCTCGTGGGAGGCCAGGGTGCCGGTCGCCGCCGCGTACAGCAGCCCGGCGAACGGGGTTTCGAGCAGGGGAAGGACGACCTGCGTCTCCGGATCCCCGAACCGCGCGTTGAACTCCACCACCCTCGGCCCGCGCGAGGTCATGGCCAGCCCCACGTACAGCAGCCCGGCGAACGGGGTGCCCCGCGCGGCCATCTCGGCGAGGGTCGGCTCCACCACAGACGCGAGCACGGACGGCACGAGGTCGGCCGGAGCCCACGGCAGCGGGCAGTACGCGCCCATGCCGCCGGTGTTCGGCCCGGTGTCGCCGTCGCCGATCCGTTTGAAGTCCTGGGCGGGCAGGAGTGGCACGGCGGTGCTGCCGTCGGTGACGACGAAGAGCGAGACCTCGGGACCGTCGAGGTACTCCTCGATGACGACCCGGCCACAGTCGGCGGCGTGCGCCAGCGCGGCGGACCGGTCGTTCGTGACCACGACGCCCTTGCCCGCGGCGAGCCCGTCGTTCTTCACCACGTACGGGGCGCCGAACTCGTCGAGCGCGGCGGCGGCCGACTCCGGATCCTCGCAGGTGTACGCGGCCGCGGTCGGTACCCCGGCGGACTGCATCACGTCCTTGGCGAACGCCTTGGATCCTTCGAGCGCCGCGGCGGCCTTCGACGGTCCGAAGCACGCGATCCCGGCGGCCCGGACCGCGTCGGCGACTCCGGCGACGAGCGGCAGCTCGGGGCCGACGACGACGAGATCCGCGGCGACCTCAGCGGCGAGGGCGGCGACCGCGTCCGGGGAGGCGGCGTCGACGGGCCGTAGCTCGGCGAGAGCGGCGATCCCGGGGTTACCGGGGGCGCAGACGAGATGGTCGACGGACGGATCGGCGGCGAGCGCGGCGCACAGCGCGTGTTCGCGGGCACCGGTACCAATGACGAGAACGCGCACGCCGCCGAGCCTAGAGGTAGCGCCGCCCCCCGGCCGCCCGGGGCGGTACGGCGGCCAGCCCGTGGGCGCCGTACCGCCCGGGTACGGCGGCCCGGCTGTGCGCCGCCCGCCTGGGTACGGCGGCCCGCCAGGGGGTGTCAGGGTGCCTGCAGGGTTTTGTCCGGCGGCCCGCCTCCGATGCGGGAGCCCGCGGGGTTACGGCAGGGCTGTCAGTGCGTCCGTAACCGCATTTTCGGACACGGGGAGCGCACCTAGCTCGGTGCGGCCGCCCGCGAGGGGGACCTTGGTGGCCGCGCCTCCGGAGAGGGCGAACGCGTACTGGGTGCCGATCTTCTTGCCGTCCATGCGGAGGAAGGTGGCCGTGACCTTCGCCGGATCGCCCGTCTTGCTGTGAACGATCTTCAGCCAGCCCTTCCCGGCGACCTCGCGGACCTCGCACGTGCGGCCGCCGTTCTTGTCGGCCTCGGTACAGGTGCGGTAGGGCGGCGGGAAGACGGCGATGAAGACCGGGTGGTCGTCGGCCGAGAGCAGGCCCTCGGCGGCCTTGCCGTCCTTTGCCCAGGTCAGCAGCGCCCAGCGGACCGAGCCGGTGCCGCTCTTGGCGGGCTGCCAGCCGGCGTCGAGGTAGCCGGGCTGCGCGCCGCCGAGCCCCGCCGCGAACGTGGCGCCGAGCTTCGCGCCGTCGCCGCCCGCCTTGACGTCACCCTCCTGCTTGCCCTTGGCCTCGGCGAACAGGTCGCTGGCGTTCCGCCCGGTGGACGGCAGACCGCCCGCGGCGACGGTGATCCCCTGCCCGGCGCGATCGTGGCCGCCGAACAGCGCGGGCACCGTCACGGCACCCGCGACCAGCACGGCAACCCCGGCGACCCCGCCGACGGCACGGTTGCGGCGGACCCGGGTTCGGCCGGCTCCGGCGATCGCGGCAGCGTCGATCCGGACGTCCCCGCCGGGATCGGCGCGGTACCCGTCGAACGCGGTCCGCAGGCCGGTGTCGTCGATCGTGTCGTGCAGCTCGTCACTCATGGCTACCCCTGCCCTTGACGCACTTCGTGCGCGGTGGACTCTGCCTCGCCGGACCCGTCGTCAGCAGGGGACAGGTGCCCGCGCAGCGACGCGAGCCCCCGAGCGGCCTGGCTCTTGACCGTGCCGACCGAGATGCCCAGTGCGGTGGCCGCGTCGTCGAGGGAGTAGTCCTCCCAGTACCGCAACACGATCACCGCCCGCTGCCTCGGTGGCAGTTCCGCGAGCGCACCCAGGAGGACCATCCGGCTCTCCACCCCGCCGAAGCCGCCGGAGGCGTGCACCTCGGGCGTCTCCTCGGTGGGCTGTTCCCGCCGCCACGGCCGCCGCCGCTCGTTGAGGTAGGCCCGCACGAGCATCTTCCGGACGTAGGCGTCGAGCGCGTCCCGGTCGCGAAGCCGCGGCCAGACCGCATAGAGCCGGATGAAAACGGACTGGACCAGGTCTTCGGCCTTGTGCCAGTCGCCACAGAGCAGATGCGCCGTTCGCCCGAGCGACACCGATCTGCCGGTGACGTACTCGGTGAACTCGCTTTCCTGCTCCGCTTTCATCCGTCCTCCCCTGCTACTGCTCTACAGGCACCGACGGCCCGCCAGGTTGCACGATCTCGCCGCTACTTCGGCGGACCGTCAGCACGGTGCCACCAATTCGGCCGGAGAGGCCCTATTTCGGATCGCCCGCGCCGAAGGACGTCCCCTGAAAGGTACGGCGGCCTGGCCCGTCACGGTTCTCGGCAGGCGGAGGACCCAGGGTCAGGTATCACACCGATGCCAATGCAAACGGGATTTCGGGTCGATTAGTGGGACAATGCGTTTTTGCGCAAAAAGGCAACCAAATCCGTCAACGGATCGGCGCTCTCACGCGTCTAGTACACAAGCGGCGAAAACGCCGTGTTCTCCGAGACGGAGGTTCGGATGAGCCATCGAGCTCGCTTAACCCGGCGCCTGGGTGCCGTGGCAGCGGCCGCCACCGCAGTGGCACTCACCTTTCCGGTCACCGCGCATGCCGCACCCATCCCGGCCGTACCCCACGCCGCCGCAGGGGCGCACTCGGCGGTCACCCGGTACACGGTCACGCTGGTCACCGGCGACACCGTGCACGTCACCGAGCAGGGCGGCGGCAAGTACGCCGTCCAGGTCCACAAGGGCAAGGGCCGCGAGCACATCACGTTCGTGACGAACCGCACCAAGGACGGGCTCTCGGTCGTCCCCGCGGACGCGCTCAAGCCGCTCGCCCAGGGCCGTCTCGACGCCCGGCTGTTCAACGTCACGCTGCTCAAGAAGTGGAAGTACGACGACGCGCACACGGCCGAGCTTCCGCTCATGACCAGCGCCGCCGGTACCGCCAAGGTCGCGCCTGGCGCGCTGCCAGGGTCCCGGTCCGTGCGGGCGCTGCCGTCGATCGGCGTGACGTCGGTCCGCGAGCGCAAGGCCGACGCGGGCACCTTCTGGGCGTCGCTGACCGCGGCTCGCAAGTCCGCCGCCGCGGCCGCGATCGGCAAGGTGTGGCTCGTCGGCAAGCTCCAGCCGACCCTCGACGTGAGCGTCCCGCAGGTCCGGGCGCCCGAGGCGTGGGCTCACGGCAACACCGGCAAGGGCGCCACCGTCGCCGTCGTCGACACCGGCGTGGACGCCAACCACCCCGACCTCAAGGGCGTGGTGACCGACGCGAAGGACTTCACCGGGTCCGAGTTCGGCACGAAGGACGAGGTCGGCCACGGCACCCACGTCGCCGGCACCATCGCCGGGCGCGGCACCGCCTCGAACGGCAAGTACACCGGCGTAGCCAAGGGTGCCGAGATCAAGTCCGCGAAGGTCTGCGTGATGGACGGCTGCCCCGAGGACGCGATCCTGGCCGGCATGACCTGGGCGGCCGACTCCGGCGCCAAGGTGATCAACATGAGCCTCGGCGGCCCGCCCGCCGAGACCGCCGACGTGCTCGAACAGGCGGTCAACGGGCTGAGCGCCGACAAGAACGTGCTGTTCGTGATCGCCGCCGGCAACAACGGCATGCCCGAGTCGATCGGCTCGCCCGGCACCGCCGACGCCGCCCTCACCGTCGGCAGCGTCGACAAGGTCACCGACGAGCTGAGCTTCTACTCCAGCCAGGGTCCCCGGGTCACCCCGAGCCGCCGGTCGGACTACGCGATCAAGCCCGACATCACCGCTCCCGGCCGCGACATCGTCGCGCCACGCGCCGCGGGCACCCTCGAAGAGGAGAAGGTCGGCGAGGACTACGCGCGCCTGTCCGGCACCTCGATGGCGACCCCGCACGTGGCCGGCGGGGCCGCGATCCTCGCCGCTCAGCACCCCGACTGGAACGCGGCCGAGATCAAGTCCTCGCTGATGTCCAGCGCCAAGGTGATCGCCGGGCAGACCGTCTACCAGCAGGGCGCCGGGCGCCTGGACGTCGGCCGCGCGAGCGACCAGTCCGTCACCGCCACCGGCAGCGCGAGCCTCGGCTACTTCCCGTGGCCGAACAAGAACGCCCCCACCGGTGCCCGCACGGTCACCTACGCCAACCACGGCACCACCCCGGTCACGCTGAACCTGGCGCTGTCGGTCGCGGGACCGAACGGCAAGCCGGCCCCGGCCAAGATGTTCGGGATCAGCGCGAAGAAGGTCACCGTGCCCGCCGCCGGCACCGCCTCGATCACCGCCACGGTGAACCCCAACGCGGGACCGGCCGGCCTGTACAGCGGCGACCTGACCGCCACGACGGCCGACGGCAAGACCACGGTCCACACCGCGGTCGGCGCCGACAAGGAGGCCGAGAGCTACAACATCTCGTACACGGCGATCGGCCGTGAGCCCGGCCGGTTCGGCGCCACCGCGACGTTCGTCAACCTCGCGACCGGCGAGGGGTACTTCGACTACGTCGAGTCGGCGGGCACCAAGCGCGTGCCCGCGGGCGACTACCTCGTGATCTCGGCGAACTTCGACGAGACCACCGACGGCCGCTTCCAGATCACCTACGACGCGCAGAAGGTCAAGGTCAACAAGAGCACCGAACTGGTGTTCGACGCGCGCCGCGGCAAGCCGGTCAAGCTCTCGTTCGACGCCCCGAAGGACGCCGAGCTCTACGGCGAGGACATCTCGATCGACTCCAACGGATTCGGGTCCGGCACGCTCGGCGCGGAGCCCGGCAGCGTCTACGGAGTCCCGCGGGCTACGGCGATCCCCGGTGTGACCTGGTCCCTGATGGGCGGGTACTTCAAGAAGGGGACCTGGCTGCCAGGCGCCCCTCCGACGCCGTACACGTACGACTTCGGCGTCAGCTCGCCGGGCAAGCTCCCGGCCAACGCCACGTTCACCGAGAAGAAGGCGAACATGGCGCAGGTCACCGCGGCGGTTGACCACCAGTCCGCCGACGAGCACCGCGACCTCGCCGTCATGGTGTCGCCGGGCGGCAGCGGAATGGCGATCGGCGCGATCCTGCCCCTGGGCGACCGGTACGACCGGGTCGACTACGTCAGCACCGGCCACGGCACCACCGCCGAGACCGACCTCTTCGCGGGCACCCTCGCCCCCGAGGGCTACAACCAGGGCGAGTACATCACCGGCAGCATGCCGGTGGCGTACAAGGCGGGCCAGAAGGCCACGATCCCGTTCAACCGCGGGGTCTTCGGACCGGCCGCGGGCGACGGGTTCGCGACCCGCCAGGACAACCACATCCTGGCGTTCCTGCCGATGCTGAGCGCGCGTGACCAGTTCGGCGGAGCCGGCTACACCGACACGGCCACCGCCAAGCTCACCCGCGATGGGGTCGAGATCGGTCAGAGCCCCTGGCCCGGAGTGATCGACGCGGACATTCCCGCGGGCAAGGGCACGTACCGCATCGACGCCACGGTCGACCGGACCCCGGCGTACGCCACGCTGTCCCGGCACGTCGCGGCCTCGTGGACCTTCACCTCGGCCCAGCCGGCCAGTGGCGAGGTCGCGGACCTGGCTCTCCAGGCGGTCCGGTTCACGCCGGTCCTCGACCACGACAACAAGGCCGCGGCGGGCGCATTCTCGGTGCCCCTCTCGGTCGAGCGGGCGCCGAACTCGGGCAACGGCACGGTCAAGAATGTGACCGTCGAGGTGTCCTACGACGGCGGCAAGACCTGGACGGCGGCCCCGCTCACCGGATCCGGCACCAAGCGCGTCGCCAGCGTCACCAACCCGGCGGGCGGCACTGTCTCGCTGCGCGCCACGGCGGCCGACTCGGCGGGCAACACCGTCACCCAGACGATCGTCAACGCCTACCTGGTGAAGTAGCGACCGCACCACTATCCCTCCGAAGTGCGGTAACTCCGACCGGTCCTGACCGGTCGGAGTTGCCGCACTTCCACGTCGGACCGCCACCCGCCGACCGGTCCCACGGTGACGCGCATCGACCTCGCCCGCCTGACGCCCCGTATCCACCACCCGGCACCCGCGACTCCCGGACTCGGCCAGGTGCCGGGCGCAGCGCCCGGCTCCCGTGCGCCCGGCTCCCGGACGGGCTCCGAGACGGCTCCGAGACCGCTCCGAGACCGGAACTATTCGGGTATTTGCGCCCACATCGGCGGTCGGTAGCCACAATTTCCCCGACAGTTGGCGCGCGGGCGCGACGCCGCGCGCTCGTCCGCGCGCCAGCGGCTACAGCGCCGGGGCCAACTGAACCCAACAAGCCTCCGAAGCGCGGTACTTTCCGCCGGTCCTGACCGGTCCGAGTTACCGCACTTCCGTGTGACGGCAGTCCCCACCCGCGCCCAACGACACGGCCGCACTCCGCCGCAGCACCCACGTCCCCTGCTAGGGCGAGACCATCGACCCCACCCGCCTAACGCCGCGCATCCGCCACCTGCGAGACCCCGCGCACGCCCTAGCCAAGCCTTCGAAGCGCGGTACTTTCCGCCGGTCCTGACCGGTCGGAGTTACCGCGCTTCGGCGTGACGGCAGCGCCCACCGCGCCCCACGACGCCTCACCCGACCGGCCCCGCGCGGCCAACCCTCGCCCCAACGTCGCCACGCCCGCCACCCCTCGGCGGACCGGCGTCCGACGTGGCGACCCACCAAGTGACCGGGACTATTCGGTACTCGCCCCCAAACAGCCATGTTCGTCGCGGCAATTTGCCGACGGTTCACACGCGGGTGCTGGACCACGGACTCGTCGGCCCACAGCGGACTACCCGGCCTCGGCTGCTGAGGGCGACATGCCCTGCGAAGTGCGGCAACTGCGGCCGGTTATGACCGGCTGGAGTTACCGCACTTCCGTGTGGGGGCGTGGCGGAGGCGTTCGGGGGTCGTCCAGTGGCCCGTCCGGTGGACCCGTGGCCGAGGAGGGCTGAGGCTGCAGTCGTCTGGGGTTCACGCGGGCGGTGGTGGGCGTCCGCATGGCGGGACTGTTCGGGTATTCGCGCCCAAATCGGGCGCGAATAACGACAACAACCCCGACAGTTGGACAAGCGGACGCGCGCGGACAAGCGGACGCGCGCGGGCGGACGGACGCGCGCGGGCCAGGCGGACACGGGCGGACGGACACGGGCGGGCGAGGCGGGCCGGCTGCGGGTCAGTTTGCGTAGAGGATTTGGCGCTCGCCGGGGTGGAAGTCGTCGAAGGATTGGCGCCAGTGTTGGCCGAGCCAGCGGTATTCGGCGATGCCGTCCGGGCGGTACGCGGCCGTGTAGAGCGTGCCGAACTGCTCGGCGTAGTCCGTGCGGAAGAGGGGCGGACGCAGGAGGGCGCCGATCACCTCGTCCGCGGGCTCGGTGCGGACCAGCAGGGCGAGTAGCCGCTGGCGGGCCACCGTGTCGCTCAGCTCGGCGAAGTGGGTCCAGGCCAGGACGTCCTGGTGGTTGGTCACGGCGACCTCGGGGGCGCGCCGTGGCCGCTCGCCCGGGGTGAGGAAGAACGAGGCGGACGCGCTGCGGTCCGCGACGGTGAGGTTGCAGGCCTCGGTCGGACTCAGGGTGGGTAGCTGCTGTTCGACGTCCTCGACGGTCGAGCACACCTCAAGCAGGTACCGCACGATCAGCGGGATCGCGAACCCAGGCCCGTTCAGCAGCCGCCCGCCGAAGGCCCCGGAGACCGCGAGCCCGGCGTCGTTCATGCCGTCGAGCAGTCCCCAGAGCCCGGCGGTGACTCCGATGACGCGCCGGCCGGTCAGCGAGCTCTTCCAGATCGTCGCCTCGAACTGGGCCGGGGTGTACTCGTAGTTGCGGACCAGGACCCCGTCCACGACGGCCTGGGAGCAGCCGCCGCTGGGCGCCATCGTGTCGGCGAGGGTCAGCACCCGAGCCGCCACCGGATCGTCGACCAGCTTCGACAGCCGCTCCCAGGCGGGCACGAGTTCGGGCATCCGCAATCGCAGGGCTACCTCGGCGTCGCCCATCGCCGAGAGCTGACGGGGGGCGAGCGAGTCGAGGACGGATCGCAGCGCGGGCCAATGACGGCCGAAGTGGGCCAGCCACTGATCGCCGGGCTGGTCCTCGGCGAACGCGCGGAACGTGACCGGGAACGGATCTGCGATAGCGCGGGACACAGCCTCTCCTTCCGTGGATCGGCGCTGGTGGCGATGCGAACGTGAATCAGTCTCATGGTTTGGCCCAGCCTTCACCAGCCGAACCGCACCACTGTCCACATGAAACAGGGTTCGTCGCACCACTCCCGTTCGTTACAGCCGTTCACCCGCTGGCGTCCTGCCCACGGGCGGTCAGATCACGTCGTGCCGCCAAGTCAGATCACGTCGTGCCGCCACGTCAGATCAGGTCGTGCAGCACGACGTTCTGCTCGCGGCCGGGTCCGACCCCGATCGCGCTGACCCGGGTGCCGGACAGCTCCTCGATCCGCCGGACGTACGTCTGGGCGTTCTTGGGCAGGTCGTCGAAGCTGCGGCACTCGGAGATGTCCTCCCACCACCCGTCCAGGTATTCATAGACGGGCTTGGCGTGATGGAAACCCGTCTGGGTCATCGGCATGTCCTCGCAGCGCTCGCCGTCCACGTCGTAGGCCACGCAGATCGGCACCCGCTTGAGGCTCGACAGTACGTCGAGCTTGGTGAGGAAGATGTCGGTGAGGCCGTTCACCCTGGTCGCGTAGCGGGCGATCACGGCGTCGAACCAGCCGCACCGGCGGTTCCGCCCCGTGGTCACGCCGACCTCGCCGCCGGCCTTGCGCAGGTACTCGCCGAACTCGTCCTCGAGCTCGGTCGGGAACGGGCCAGAGCCCACCCGGGTCGTGTACGCCTTGAGGATCCCGATCACGGTGTCGATCTTGTTCGGCCCGATCCCGGACCCGCTGGCCGCGCCGCCCGAGGTGGGATTCGACGAGGTCACGAACGGATAGGTGCCGTGGTCGACGTCCAGCAGGGTGCCCTGCGAGCCCTCCAGCAGCACGTGCTCGCCGCGCTCCAGGGCCTTGTTGAGCAGCAGCCGGGTGTCGGCGATGTGCGGGGCGATCCGCTCGGCGTAGGCCATGTACTCGTCGAACACCTCGCTGGCGTCGATCGCCTTGCGGTTGTAGACCTTGACGAGGACCTGGTTCTTCTCCCGCAGCGCCACGTCGAGCTTGGCCCGGAAGATGCCCGGGTCGAGCAGGTCGGCCACCCGGATGCCGATCCGGGCCACCTTGTCGCCGTAGGCGGGGCCGATTCCGCGGCCGGTGGTGCCGATCCGGGCCTTGCCGAGGTAGCGCTCGGCGACCTTATCCAGGGCGATGTGGTGGGGCATGATCAGGTGCGCGTCCGCCGACAGCTTGAGGTTGGAGACGTCCACCCCGCGCTGCGTCAGCCCGTCCATCTCGGCCAGCATGACCTGCGGGTTCACCACCACACCGTTGCCGATCACCGACGTGCAGCCCGGCGTGAGGATCCCCGAGGGGATCAGGTGCAGCGCGTACTTCTCGCCGTCCGGGGTCACCACCGTGTGACCGGCGTTGTTCCCACCCTGGTAGCGGACGACGTACTGGACCCGGCCGCCGAGCAGATCGGTGGCCTTCCCCTTACCTTCGTCGCCCCACTGGGCACCGATGAGCACGAGTGCGGGCATGCGAGAGACTCCAATGCGCGAACGAGTGCCCGCACGTGGCGGGCACACCACGGCTGTGGCGGTGAAAGGCTAACGAACGTGCATGTCCTCCTGTTCGCGCCGGGCCCCGGGACCGCGGCGCGGGTCCCCGTCCTGGCGTGCGCCGATGCCCTCGGGCGGGGCGCGACGACGGCTGTCGTGCCCCTCGAAACCGATGCCGAGGTCGACGCCGCGCTCGCCCGCGCCGCCGCCGAGGACGCCCGGGTCGTGGTCGCCGGGGGCGACGGTCCGCTGCGGGCCGTGCTGCGCCGGATGGTCCGCCAGGTCGTGCCCCGGGGCGGGGATCGGGCGGGGCTGCGGGACGACCGGACGATCCCGGACCTCCCGCCGGTCGGGATCCTGCCGCTGGAGACGACGGATCCGGGGGATCTGGCCGGCCGGCTCTCGCTGCCCCGGCGCCCCGGCGAGGTGGCCGCGGCGGTGCTCGGCGGATCGATCCGCAGGCTGGACCTGCTGCGCAACGACGGCGGATCGGTGACCCTGCACGGCGCGATGATCGGCGCGGCGGGCGAGGACGGTCGTCCGCTCGGCTGGCGAGCCAGGATCGACGTCGACGACAAGGAACTGAGCGACGGATCCGAGCCGCTCGTCGCCTGTGCCGTGGCGAACGGCGGCGGGTACGCGGATCTCGCCGGGCTACCGCTCGTCCTCTCCGCGGATCCGGCGGACGGCCTGCTCGACGTGGGGATCGCCCTGCCCGACGGTCACGGCTTCGAGGTGCGCCGGGCGCGCGGCCGGGCGGTGTCGGTGAGCGTCGTGAGCTCGGAGGTCCCGTTCACCGACGACACAGTGGACGGCACCCTCACTCGCAAGCGGACCTGGTGGATGGAGGCCGGCGCCTGGGCCGTGTACGCGCCCGAGTGACCGGGCCGGGTCTGTACCCCAGTGACCGGCCGGGTAGGTGTCCGAGTAACCAAACTGTGGCGACGCACGGGGTGATACGCCATCGTGGGCACTGTCGGTAGCGCAGAATCGACAGCGGTGCCCACCCGCCGCATCGGCGGACCGGCGGACAGGCGCACCGGGAGAGCACAACGGAGGCACGACGACTCAGGGGGTCATTCCCGTGCAGGACACAGGCCAGCCCCAGAATCCAGACCGGCCCCGCGTGAACGGATCGGCCACCGCGGACCACGCGGCGACGGGTGACGCGCCGTGGCCGTCCGGCGAGGCGCAGACGTCCGGTGAGGACCAGTGGCGGTCCGGTGAGGACTTTCCGTCCCCGCACGCGGAGCGGGTCGCGCCCTGGTCGGTCCAGCACTTCGGCGGCGAGCGGCCGATCCCCGGCCAGCATGGACAGCCGACCTCGGGCCAGCCGGCCTCCGGTCAGCCCGCGTCGGGTCAGCCGGCGTCCGGTGCGGCGCGTGCCCTCCCGTTCTCGCCTCCGCCGCAGGTCAGCCCGGCGTTCATCGAGCCGACCCCGGTCCTGGCCGAGGCTGCGGTCGCGGATCCAGCGGCTGAGCCCGCCTACGGGCAGCCCTACGGCGACCCGCCCGCTCAGACCCCGTACGCCGGGCAGGGCGGGGAAGAGCAGTATGCGGATCCGCGAGAAAGCGGCCAGCCACCCACCGAGCAGCCAGCCGCCGCCGAGCCTGGCTATGCCCCGGCGCCGTACGACCAGGCTGGCTACAGCCCCGGGTACGGCGGATACGCCGAGCAGCCCGGGCACGAATACGCCGACGGGCAGTACCCAGAGGCCCAGTACCCCGAGGCTCGGCACCCCGGCGCGCAGTACCCAGAAACCCAGTACACCGAGGCCGAGTACGCCCAGCCCGAGCCTGGCTACGAGCAGCCGTACGTGCCCTACGGATACGGCGCGACCGGGGCGGCCGGCTACGGGCAGTACGGCCAGCAGGGGCAGGTGCCCGGTGGGCCGCCGCGGCCCGCCGAGCCGATGGCGCCGCCGCCCACCGCCGAGGAGTTCGCCGCCCGCCGTGCTCACCGGCCGGTGGCGCCCGAGGCCACGATGGGGGTGCCCGCGCTGGTCCGGAAGCTGAGTTTCGGCATGGTCGCCCCGGCGCCGTCCCGGCGGGAGCGGGACTTCCGCGAGGCCGTGGCGAAGGTGCGGCGGAACTTCGGCGGGCTCCGGCAGATCACCGTGGTGAACCCGAAGGGCGGCGCGGGCAAGACCGTCGCGGTGCTCATGACCGCCATGACGTTCGGCCAGAGCCGCGGCGGATACGTCCTGGCCTGGGACAACAACGAGACCCAGGGCACCCTGGGCATGCGCGCCCAGCAGGACTTCCACACCCGGACCGTCCGGGACGTGCTGCACGAACTCGACGTGTTCATGGGGATCCACGGGCGGGTGGGCGACCTGTCCGGGTATGTGCGGTCGCAGGCCGAGGCGATGTTCGACGTGCTCGCGAGCGACGAGTCGGCCACGGCGGGCGAGATGCTCACGGCCAGGGCGTTCGCCGATATCCGGGAGGTCGTGAGCCGCTTCTACAAACTGATCATCGTCGACACCGGCAACAACGTGCGGGCCGAGAACTGGCAGGCGGCGATCGACGCGACCGACCAGCTCGTGGTCACCATGTCGGCCCGGGGCGACTCCGCCGAGACCGCCGCCCGCATGCTCGACCACCTGGAGCAGACGGGCCGCGACCAGCTGGTCCGGCAGGCCGTGACCGTGGTGTCGATGCCGGCCAGCCGGAAGGAGCTGGACCTGCCCGCGATCCAGCGGCACTTCGCCGCCCGGACTCGTCAGGTGCTGGTCGCGCCGTACGAGCAGTTGCTCGACTCCGGGGAGCCGATCCGGTACGGCGAGATCACCCAGGACAGCAAGGATTGCTGGCTCAAGATCGCGGCGGCGATCGCCGAGGGCCTGTAGCGCAAATCCGACGGATCCTCACGTATGACACTCGGTCGCTCCGGCGGTTTCGCTGCGCGGAAGTGTCCACTGGTGGGTAGCGCGATCCGCCAGGGACTTGCACCATGAGGTGGGCCCCGAGTTCCTCTCAGCCCCGTCTACCAGCCGAAATCTCAACTTCACGGCCAATTGGTCGATTGGGCCGACGGTCTCCGCCAGGAAGGCTGGTGTGGTCGTCGTTGTCCGGGAGTCGTCTATGGAGCAGGCCACCGAGTCGCCGGCCCACACGGGCGCCAGCCCGAGGCTGTTGCGCGACCGCGGGCTCATCGCGCTGGGCGCGGTGGCGCTGCTGACCGTCGGCTATCACCTGGCGGAGTTCGGCGGGCTCGTCACCCAGACCACCGTCTGCTGGATCGCCATGGCGGTTCTGCACTCCGTCTTCCTCTACTACTCGACCCAGGTCGTCGCGCTGCCGGGCCAGCCGGGCCTCGCCAGGAGGTTCTGGCGCTCCGTCCAGATCGCGGCGGGGCTCTACCTGGCCGGCGACCTCATCCAGCTCGCGGCGATCACCATGCATCCCGCCGACCGGCTGTCCGCGACCGGGGTCCCGCTCCAGGCCGCCGCCGTGGACATCGGAACCGTGCTCGTCGTGGGCGTGCTCATGACCTCGCCACTCGGCCTCGGATCGGTTCGCGAGCGGATCCGGTTCTGGCTCGACACCGCGACCGTCATGATCGCGGCGGCCGCGTTCGGCTGGTACTACAGCATCGTCCCCGGATCCCCGCTCTACGACGGCCGCAACGAGTTCCAGGCGCTGCACGACCTGTTCTTCGGACCGGTCGTGATGCTCGTCGGGCTGTTCGTCGTCGTGAAAGTGCTGCTCAGCGGGTACCGGCCGTTCACCAGGACCGCCGGGATCTACCTCGCCGCCGCAGCCGCCCTGGAAGGCACCGCGCAGACCACCACCGAGTCCCTGATGGGCGACCACCATTACACGCTCGTGTTCGCGCTCAACATCGCGGCCAACGCGCTGCTCGCCGCGACGGCGATGATCCAGCGCCGCCAGGTCGCGGCGGACCCGCAGATCCTCACCAACCTGCGCAAACGTCCCTACAGCCTGCTGCCGTACGGGGCGGTCGCGGCCGTGTACGTGCTGCTCGTCGTGCTGCTGTCCGACAACGGCCTCGACGTGCGGGCCTGGCTGATACTCGGCGCCGCGATCGCGAGCACGTCCCTCGTGGTGGTCCGGCAGATCGCCGCGTTCCGGGAGAACGAGTCGCTGCTGACCGAGCTCGACGCCAAGATCCGCGAGCGGGACGAACTCGCCGCCGCGCTCCGGCACCAGGCGTTCCACGACAGCCTCACCGGACTCGCCAACCGCGCGCTGTTCACGGACCGGCTCGACGCCGCGCTCGCCAGGGGCCGCCGGGCCAGCACGTCCACGATCGTGATGATCGTCGACCTGGACGACTTCAAGCCCGTGAACGACCGCCTCGGCCACCGGGCCGGGGACATCCTGCTCAAGGAGATCGCCGCCCGGCTCACCGAGTGCGTGCGCGAGACCGACACGATCGCCCGGCTCGGCGGCGACGAGTTCGCGGCCCTGCTCGACGGATCCATCGTCGGCGGCATCCCCGCCGTCGCCGAGCGGATGGTGCGCGCCGTCTCGATGCCCGTGGACGTCGGCGAGGCCATCGTCACCGTGGGCGCGAGCGTCGGCGTCGCGGTGGACCACGACGGCGAGGCCAGCACCGACACGATGATGCACCGCGCCGATGTCGCCATGTACGAGGCGAAGCACCGGGGCAAGGGCGCCTACGAGATCTCCGGGGCGACGACCCGCGAACGGCGGATCCGCGCCGGGGCCCAGCTCAGGGTCGTCGCGCCCATGCAGTCCTCGCGGGGACAGCAGGGCGAGGACGACACGATCCCCCGCCGCCGCTGGACCGACGAAAAGCTCACCGCCGACCAGTGACCCGGCTGCCGCCCCCACAAGCTCGAAGTGCGGTAACCGCGGCCGGTCGGGACCGGTCAGAGTTACCGCAGTTCGAAGGGGTTGTGGGGCTACTGGCCGACTCGGCCGTCGATCCGCTCTCGGAGCAGGTCGGCGTGACCGCAGTGCCGCGCGTACTCCTCGATCATGTGTACCAACACATCACGAAGGGGCGTCCCCCTGCCGCCAAGCGTGCCCAGGTCGGTCGTCGCCGCGAGGTACTGCTCGGCGAAGGCCACCTCGGCTCGCCAGGCGCGCCAGGCGTCGTCGACGACCGCGGGGTCGGGCACCGCGCCGTTCCAGTCGCCATCGCGGTCGGCGTCGGACCAATACAGCTTCGGCGCGTCGTGTCCCGCCATCTCGCGGCGGAACCAGTGCCGCTCCACCTCGGCCATGTGCCGCAGGAGGCCGAGCAACGACATCGTGGACGGCGGGACCGACCGCTGGGCGAGTTGCGTGGGGGTCAGGTCCGCGCACTTCAGTTCCAGCGTCAGCCGGTATCGGCGCAGGTAGTCGACGAGCGTGCCGCGCTCGCCGGTGGGCTGGCTTCCGTCCTCGCGCGGATCGTCGTCGGTGTCCACCCACATGTCGGGGTGGACGGTCGCCTGGGTCCACCGCTCCGTGGCTTCTTCGCTGAAGGCCATCCAGCGGACTCAGATGTGGTCGGCGGCGGCCGGGTCGCAGTCGCGCAGGAACTCGGCGCAACGGGCGGCCTCGCCGGACTCGCCGATCTCGGACGCCGCGCGGGCCAGCGCCGAGAGGCAGCGCAGGAAGCCCTGGTTGGGCACGTGCTTCCACGGCACCGGACCGTGGCCCTTCCACCCGTTGCGGCGCAGCGCGTCGAGGCCACGGTGGTACCCGGTACGGGCGTACGCGTAGGACTCGACCACGGATCCGCGGGACCAGGCCTGGTCGGCCAGCAGCGCCCACGCGGCGCTGTGCGACGGGAAGTGAGCCGCGGCGTCGGCGGCGGGCGTCTGCCCGGACCGAGCGGCGTCGACGGCTGCGTCGGCCTCGGGCTCCTCGGGCAGCAGCGTCTCGGGCGGCTGGGGCAGCAGATTCTGCGGGAGGCTCATAGCGGGATCCTGTCGTGCGGAGGTGAACGGCCGGTGACCTTCCGGCGACCTGATCAGTCTTGCACCGTGGCGGGCGTGAACAGCGACGGCCCCCGCCGCTGAGGACAGGGGCCGTCACGCTGAGTCACTTGGTGAGCGCGGTGCCCTTCGAGCGCAGGCTCTCGCAGGCCTCGACGACGCGGGTGGCCAGGCCGGCCTCGGCGAGCTTGCCCCAGGCGCGCGGGTCGTAGGCCTTCTTGTTGCCGACCTCGCCGTCGACCTTCAGGACGCCGTCGTAGTTCCTGAACATGTGGTCGGCGACCGGGCGGGTGAACGCGTACTGGGTGTCGGTGTCGACGTTCATCTTCACGACGCCGTAGTCGAGCGCCTCGCGGATCTCTTCGAGCAGCGAGCCGGATCCGCCGTGGAAGACCAGATCGAACGGCTTCGAGCCCTCGGGCAGCCCCAGCTTCTGGGCCACGACGTCCTGACCCTCCTTGAGGATCGACGGCTTGAGCTTCACGTTGCCCGGCTTGTACACGCCGTGGACGTTGCCGAAGGTCGCGGCGAGCAGGTAGTGGCCCTTGTCGCCGGTGCCGAGGACCTCGGCGGTACGCAGGAAGTCCTCGGGGGTCGTGTAGAGCTTGTCGTTGATCTCGTTGTCGACGCCGTCCTCCTCGCCGCCGACCACGCCGACCTCGATTTCGAGGATGATCTTCGCCTGCCGCGCCTGCTCCAGCAGGTCGGCCGCGATCTGGAGGTTCTCCTCGAGCGGCACGGCCGATCCGTCCCACATGTGCGACTGGAACAGCGGGTTCTCGCCGCGGGCCACGCGCTGCTTGCTGAGCTCCAGCAGCGGGCGGACGAACCCGTCGAGCTTGTCCTTGGGGCAGTGGTCGGTGTGCAGCGCGATGTTCACGCTGTACTTCTTGGCGACCTCGTGGGCGAACGCGGCCAGGGCCGTGGCGCCGGTGACCATGTCCTTGACCGTCGGCCCGGACGCGTACTCGGCGCCGCCGGTGGAGACCTGGACGATGCCGTCGCTCTCAGCCTCGGCGAAGCCGCGGATCGCGGCGTTCAGCGTCTGGGACGAGGTGACGTTGATCGCCGGGTAGGCGAAGGCGCCGTCCTTCGCCCGCTTGATCATCTCGGCGTACACCTCGGGGGTGGCGATGGGCATGTTGCAGCTCCTCGATCTGGCCGGTCAGCCCGGCGCATCTCTTTCGTCGTGGGCAAGTCCCGCAGGTCAGCGGTGCCAGCGGATCGGAGCCGACGCCACTGTCGTCTCGCTATCCCTGCAATTTACTGCCCCCCACCTGGTCACCACGCCGGCGGGTGGGCGCCGTGCCGAAACGTCCGGCAGATTCTGTAGAGAGCGATTTTCCAGGCGTAATCTTGCGTCTGGATCGGTGGCCACGCGCCGCCGCGTCCCCGCGCACTCCGCCGAAGGGATTGCTGATGCCCACGTTCATGGACGTGCACCGTGAGATGCACGGCCTCACGGCCGCCGCCCTCACCGAGGTCCACCGCGCCGATCTCGCCATCGAGTCCGACGAGCAGGTGCACTTCGAGCGCGTCTGGGCGGACCCGGAGACGGGCCACCTGTTCTGCCTGTCCGAGGGACCGTCCCGCGAGGCCGTGATGCGGGTCCACGCCCGAGCGGGTCACCCGACCTCGGAGGTCTACGAGGTGGCCCTCTCGATCTAGGGCGGGCAGGCGACAGGGCCGCCCCGGACGCGGAACGGCCCTGCCTGGTTCGAGCGGACTACACGTTGACGTTCACGTAGATCCGGTTGTCGGTGCCACGGACGACCACGAACAGCTTGCCCTGGTAGGTCGCCGCCGCCGGGGCGTCGTAGGTGAGGCCGCCGCCCGGAAGCTCGGCCCAGCCGCTCCACCACGAGGATCCGGTGAGGCGGTTGCGGTAGATCTTGTCGTCGGTGCCCCGCACGACCACGTAGAGGTCACCCCAGTAATCCGCGGTGGCCGGTGCCGAGGTGGTCAGCCCGCCGCCGGGCACCGTTGCCCAGCCGCTCCAGCCGCCGCCGTTGAACCGGATCCGGTAGATGCGGTTGTCCGTGCCGCGCACGACCACGTAGAGCAGCCCGCCGTGCATCGCCGCCGCGGGGGCGTCATAGGTCACGCCGCCGCCGGGGATCTGCGCCCAGCCGCTCCACCACGATCCGGAGAGGCGGTTGCGATAGATCCGGTCGTCGGTACCGCGGACCACGATGTAGAGCCGTCCGCCGTAGGTCGCCGCCGCCGGTCCCGAGGTGGTCAGCCCGCCGCCGGGCACCTCCGACCAGCCGCTCCACCAGGATCCGGAGCGCCGGTTGGTGTAGATCCGGTTGTCGGTGCCGCGCACGACCACGTAGAGCTTGCCGTTGTAGACGGCCGCGGCCGGGGCGTCATAGGTCACGCCGCCGCCGGGCAGCTGGCTCCAGCCGCTCCACCACGATCCGGAGCGGATGTTGACGTAGATGCGGTCGTCCGTTCCCCGGACGACGACGTAGAGCTTCCCGTTGTACACGGCCTCAGCCGCGCCCGAGGTGGTCAGGCCACTGCCCGGCACCTCGCTCCAGCCGCTCCACGCGGTGCTGTGCGTGACGCTGGCGGAAGCGGCGGGCGCCGCTGCCACCGCGCCGGCCACGAGCGACGCGCCGAGCAAGGCGGCAACGCCCATTGCCGTCAGCGCGCGCCGTGATCCGGCTGTGAAGATCGTCCTTGCGGACATGGTGAATCCCCCGACTTTCTTTCAATGGAATTGCTGGCCGGCCGGGCTACCCGCCCCTGACGATCTCGCGCATGCGTGCGCGGTCGGGTGCGAGCGGTTGAGACGGCGCAGGGTGGCCATGGCCAGTAGCGCCGTTACCTCCGCGGCCAGGTTTGCCGGCCGAGTGCTGCCCTGGCGCCCGGGTCGGGCGGGCGCGTCGCGGAAGTACGAATCAGCCCGCGCTACCGGGCTGGCGGGCACCGAAGGGCGTTTTCGGCGCTCGTGCTGGGTGCGCGGCCTCCAGCGACCCGGCCGCACAACGGGACAATACGTCCGAACAGTTGCAGGGTTGCGGAGGACGCGCGGCCGGCCCCCGGCGGACCCGTCAGGCGCCGGTCGGCGGACCCGTCAGCGGTGGCCCGCGCGGACGTCGGCTGCCTTGCGCGCCGCGACGAGGACCGGGTCCCACACCGGTGAGAACGGGGGCGCGTAGCCGAGGTCGAGGCTGACCATGTCCTCGACGGTCATCGCGTTCCACAGGGCCACGGCCAGCACGTCTACCCGCTTCGCCGCGCCCTCGCGCCCGACGATCTGGCCGCCGACGAGGCGTCCAGTGTGCCGTTCGGCGAGCAGCTTGACGGTCATCTTCTGCGCGTCCGGGTAGTAGCCGGCCCTGCTGTCGGACTCGATGGTCGCGGTGACGATCTCGATCCCGGCCTCGGCGCAGTCCTTCTCGCGCAGTCCGGTGCGGGCGATCTCCAGGTCGCAGACCTTGCTGACCGCCGTGCCGACGACTCCGGGGAACACCGCGTCGCCACCGGTCGCGTTGATCCCCACCACCCGGCCCTGCTTGTTGGCGTGCGTGCCCAGAGCGATCGCGACCGGGCGGCCGCTCACCCGGTGGTGCACCTCGACGCAGTCGCCGGCCGCCCAGATCCCGTCGTGACCGGGGACGGCCATGTGGTCGTCGGTGACGATCCCGCCGGACTCGCCGACCGGCAGCCCGGCGTCCCGCGCGAGGGTGGTGTTGGGCGCGACCCCGAGTCCGAGGATCACGACGTCGGCCTGGTGGGTGCCGTGGTCGGTCGTGACGGATCCGGCCCGCCCGTCGCTACCCGCCTCGATGCCACGGACCGACACCCCCGTGCGGACGTCGATCCCGAGCCCGGTCATGGCCTGGTGTACCAGCGCGCCCATGTCCGGATCCAGGGTCGACATCGGGTGCGGGGCCTTGTCCAGCAGCGTGACGGCGAGTCCCCGGCGGACCATCGCCTCGGCGAGTTCCACCCCGATGTACCCGCCGCCGATGACCACCGCGTTCCGCGCGCCGTCGAGACAGCCGATCACGTTCTCGCCGTCGTCGAGGGTCTGCACGCCGTGGACCCCTGGCAGGCCGATCCCTGGCCAGTCCGGCCGGATCGGCACCGCGCCGGCGGCGATCACCAGCTGCCCGAACCCCTCGGCGCGCTCGCCGCCGGAGTCCAGATCTCGGACCGTGACCACGCGTTTGTCCAGGTCAATGCCCGTGACCTCGTGTCGCAGGTGGACCTCGATGCCGCGCTTGCGGTGCTCGGTGGGCGACCGGGCGACGAGCCGGTCCGGACCGTCGACCAGTCCGCCGATCCAGTACGGGATCCCGCAGGCGGAGTACGAGCTGTGGTGGCCGCGGTCGAACGCGAGGATCTCCAGCTCGTCGGGGGTCCGGCGGCGGCGGGCCTGGCTCGCGGCGGTCATGCCCGCGGCGTCCGCGCCGATCACGAGCAGTCGTTCAGCCATGGGCACACGGTAAGGGCTCCGGCCCGGGGCCGCCGCTCGGAACCGGCGGTGCGGCGGACGGGCCACGGGCCGGAGTTCGCGGCGGGTCGCACCGAGCCGGTAGCCTCCGTGGGCGTGACGCCAGCCGAGAAGGTCCAGACCCTCAGCGACAACCTCGCGATCAACCCGCTGAACGCGAAAGAGCTGATCACCGCGTTCGGGCTGGCGGGAATCTGGGCGATCCTCTTCGCCGAGACCGGTCTGATGATCGGGTTCTTCCTGCCCGGCGACTCGCTGCTGTTCCTCGCGGGCATCTTCGCCACCGACTTCGGCGTCAAGTCCGTCGGCAGCGCCCTGAACCTGCCCGCTCTGCTGATCGGCGCGCCGATCTTCGCGGTCCTCGGCGCGCAGGTGGGTCACCTGCTCGGCGCCCGGTACGGCCGGCGGCTGTTCGAGCGCCCGAACTCGCGGCTGTTCAAGCGCGAGTACGTCGCGAAGGCCGAGCACTACTTCCTGAAGTTCGGCCCGGCCAAGGCCGTCGTGCTGGCGCGCTTCATCCCGATCGTCCGCACGTTCCTCAACCCGGTCGCCGGGGTCCTGGGCATGCCCGCCCGCACGTTCTTCGTCTGGAACGTCGTCGGCGCGATCCTGTGGACCGACGGCATCATCCTGCTCGGCTACCTGCTCGGCGACCAGCTGTCGGCGAACTTCCCGATCGACAAGTACCTGCTCCCGGCGATCGTCGTGGTGGTGCTGCTGTCGGTCCTGCCGGTGGGCATCGAGTTCCTGCGCGAGCGGCGCAAGAGCCGCGCGGGCGTCTGATCCGTGGCGGGCGGCCCGTGCGGGAAACCCTGAGGCTGCTCGCCGAGCGCCGGTTCGCTCTCTTGTTCGCGGCGCGCACGGTGTCCGTGTTCGGTAGCTCGTTCGCGCCGGTCGCGCTGGCGTTCGCCGTGCTCGACATCCCCGGCTCGTCGCCGACGACCCTCGGGCTGGTGCTCGCCTCGCAGGCGGTCCCCGAGGTGGTGTTCATGCTGGCCGGCGGGGTGATCGCCGACCGGCTCCCGCGCTACCGGGTCATGGTCACCGCGGATCTCGTCGCCGCGGCCAGCTTCGGCGCGCTCGCGGCGCTGTTCCTCACCGGTAACGCGCACCTGCCGCTCGTGATGGTGCTCGCGGCGTGCAACGGCGTGGCGACCGCGATGTTCACTCCCGCGCTGACCGGGATCGTTCCCGAGGTCATCGCCGCGGATCGGCTCCAGCCCGCCAACGGCCTGCTCCGGCTCTCGACGAACGGCTCCCGGATCCTCGGGCTCGCGGCGGCGGGCGGGCTCGTCGTCGCCGTCGGACCCGGCTGGGCGATCGCCGCCGACGCCACGACGTTCCTGGTCAGCGCGTGTCTGCTGGCGACCCTGCGGCTGCCGTCCGTGCGCCAGCCGTCGGGCGCGTCGGCGCTCGCGGATCTGCGCCACGGCTGGCGTGAGTTCGTCTCACGCCAGTGGACCTGGGTCATCGTCGTGCAGTTCTCGGTGGTCAACGCGGCGTGGAGCGGGGTGATGGTGCTCGGTCCGGTGATCGCCAAGCGGGATCTCGGGGGTCCGGCGGCCTGGTCCCTCCTGCTCGCGGCCGAGGCGGCCGGGACGGTGCTCGGGGTGCTGGTGGCGATCCGGGTCCGTCCGGCGCGGCCGTTGCTCGTCGGCACGCTGGCGGTGTTCCCGATGGCCGCCCCGGTGCTGTTGCTGGGGGTGCGGGCGCCGATCCTGATCACGGCCGCGTCGGCGCTGGTCGCGGGCGCGGCGATCGACGTGTTCGCGGTGCTCTGGGACACCGCGCTCCAGCAGCACGTCCCACCGGACGCCCTCTCGCGGGTCAGCTCCTACGACTGGCTCGGATCGCTCGCGCTCGGCCCCGTCGGGCTCATCGCGGCCGGACCGGTCGCCGCAGCCATCGGCCTGGACGCCGCGCTCGGGGCCTGCGCCCTGCTCATCATCGTGCCCACGGCCCTCGCCCTGCTCTCGCCCAGCCTGCGCAACCTCCGCGCGGGCGCCCCCACCCCACCCGCCCCCACCCCCAACGCCGAAGTGCGGTAACTCGGGCCGGTCGGGACCGGCGGGAGTTACCGCACTTCGTGGGAGAGGGTGCCGCTAGACCTGCGGCGGGGGGAGCTGGCCCGGCTGCTGGCCGCCCTGGATCCCCGGGGCGGCGCCGGGCTGCTGGGGAGCGGCCGGGTGCTGGGGCACCTGACCGAGGCCCGAGAAGTCGACCTGGACCGCGGCCCGGCTCGCCGGATCGTCCACCTCGAAGTACTCCTCCTTGCCGAACTTGAACGCGCCCGCGATCAGGTTCGACGGGAAGGCCTCGACCCGGGTGTTGAGCTCGCGGACGTTGGCGTTGTAGTACCTGCGGCCGGCGGCGACCCGGTCCTCGGTCTCGGCGAGCTGCTGCTGGAGTCCGAGGAAATTCTGGTTGCTCTTGAGGTCGGGGTAGGCCTCGGCGACGGCGAACAGCCCGCCGACCGCGCGCTGCAACTGGCCCTCGGCCTGCGCCTGCTCCGCAGCGTGGATGCCCGGGCTCTGCCGGACGGCCTCGGCCCTGTTCCGCGCCTCGATGACGCTGACCAGCACGTTCTGCTCCTGAGCGGCGAACGCCTTCACGGTCTCGACCAGGTTCGGGATCAGGTCGTGCCGCCGCTGGAGCTCGACGTCCACCTGCCGCCACGACTCCTGCACGACGTTGCGCTGGCGGACGAACCGGTTGTAGCTCATGGCCAGCCACCCGGCGATGAGCACCACCAGCACGACCAGGATCAGGACGATCAGCAGCCCCACGACAGACCTCCCCGGTGGCGCGCCGCGGACCGGCCGCGCACGCAGTGACGGTACCGCGCTGGTGTGGCCGACTCGAACGGGACTGTTCGGGTAAATGCGGCTACGCGTGCCCGTTTTGTGGACGAATATCCGAACAGTCCCGCACGGAGAGGACCGGACGAACGGCGAGGACCGGAGGAACGGCGAGCCGGGAGCGGCGAGCTGGGAGCGTCAGACCCCCAGGTCCGGTACGCCGAAAGCCGAGACGTACTCGTAGCCGGCCGCGCGGACGGCGCCCGCCGCCCCCCGGTCCACGATCGTGGCGATCGCGACGACCTCGGCACCCGCCTCGCGGGCGGCCTCGGCGGCAGTCAGCGGGCTGCCACCGGTCGTGGAGGTGTCCTCGACGATCAGGACCCGGCGGCCCTCGATGTCGGGACCCTCGATCCGCCGCTGGAGCCCGTGCGCCTTGGCGGCCTTGCGGACCACGAACGCGTCGAGCTTGCGCCCCGCGGCCGCGGCGGCGTGCAGCATCGCGGTGCTCACCGGGTCGGCGCCGAGGGTGAGGCCACCGACGGCGTCGAAGTCCAGGTGGCTGGTGGCGTCGAGCATGACCGTGCCGACGAGCGGTGCGGCGGCGTGGTGGAGCGTGATCCGGCGCAGGTCGACGTAGTAGTCGGCCTCGATCCCGCTGGAGAGGGTGACCTTGCCGCGCACCACGGCGAGATCACGGATCAGGGAGAGCAGTTCGTCGCGTTCAGCCATGCCCGCAGGGTATCGGCCGAGCCAGGCGGCCAGCACCGCGCTTTCCTTCGCCGGATCGATGCCGAAGCCGGGCCTGGATCCGACCGCCGCGTCTACCCCCACGGACCGCATCCAGGCCCAGGTGTCGGCCACGGTCTCGGCGAGCGGACGGATCACCAGCCCGGCGGCGGCCGACTCGGAGGAGTCGATGTCCCAGGTGTGCGGTGCCTGTGACTTGGGCGACCACAGCGGGAGTTCGGTCCACGGCTCGATCCCCTGGCCGATGAGGAACTCGTCGGGCACCCAGGCGACCTGGGCGTCGCTGCCGGTGGCCGCGACGCACTCGCCGAGCAGTTGCCCGAAGGTGGCCGACTCGGGCGCGGAGGTGGCGATGAACGCACCCCCGATCCGGCGCTCGCCGCAGTGCAGCATCCAGGCGGCGAGGTCGCGGACGTCGATGAGCTGTGCCGGGTCGCCGGGATCCCCCGGCGCGAGCACCCGACCACCGCGGGCCACCCGCGCGAGCCACCACGACAGCCGGACGGTGTTGTCGTGCGGACCCATCAAGATCCCCGCCCGGACCAGCGTCGCCGCGTCCCCGAACACCGAGG
>JAOPVE010000217.1 GCA_025963185.1 Actinomycetes bacterium | reverse complement strand
GCCGAGATCACCACCAGGGACATCGCCCGCGGCGGGTTCGCGCACTACCTGGAAAAGGAGATCTCCGAGGCCCCGTCCTCGTTCCGCAAGACCCTGCGCGGCCGGACCGCCATCGACGGCGACCGGCTGCACATCGCCCTCGGCGAGAGCTCGTTCCCGGCGCACGTGCGGGAGAAGTTCGCCACGGGCGCGATCGGCAACGTCATCGTGATCGGCCAGGGCACCGCCGCGGTCGCCGCGCAGGGAATCGCCACGGTGCTGACCGGGCTGCTCGACATGCCCGTGGTCGCCATGCCGGCCAGCGAGCTGTCGGCCTGGAAGCTCGCCGCCGACATGTCCCGCACCTGCATCGTCGCGATCAGCCAGTCCGGCACGACGACCGACACGAACCGGACCGTCGACATGGCCCGCGGCCGCGGTGCCACGGTCCTGGCGATCGTCAACCGCCGCGACTCCGACCTCGTGCACAAGAGCGAGGGTGTGCTCTACACGTCCGACGGCCGGGACATCGAGATGGCCGTCGCCTCGACCAAGGCCTTCTACTCGCAGGTCGCGGCCGGTCTGCTGCTCGGGCTCCAGCTCGCGAGCGCCACCGGGCAGCTCGCCCCCGAGACCGAGGAGACGCTGCTGCGGGCCCTGCTCGACATGCCGGCGCACCTCGAGGCCGTGCTCGCGATGGGTCCGGAGATCGCGGCCGCCGCCGCCGTGGCCGCGCGGTTCCCGTCCTGGGCCGTCGTCGGATCCGGGCCGAACCGGACCGCCGCCGAAGAGATCCGGATCAAGCTCTCCGAGCTCTGCTACAAGACCGTCTCCACGGACGCCGTCGAGGACAAGAAGCACGTCGACCTCTCGGCGGAGGCGATGGTGCTGGTTTGCGCCGCGGGTACCCCGGCGGGGCAGTTGCGCGACCTGTCCAAGGAGATCGAGATCTTCGCCGCGCACAAGAACGTGCCGATCGTGATCGTCGACCAGGACGTCGACCTGCCCTGGGCCACCGAGTACGTGCTGCGGGTCCCGCGGGCGCACCCGTCGCTGGCGTGGCTCCTCAGCACGGCGGTCGGCCACCTGTTCGCCTACCACGCCGCCCAGGCGATCGACGCCACCGCGCAGCCGCTGCGCCAGTCCCTCACCGAACTGGAGGAGCGGGTCGACGCCGGACCGGTCGTGCTGTCCGACCTGCACTCGGCGGTCGAGCCGCTGGACGGGTTCATCGCCACGGCCTCCACGGGCGCGGTCCGCGGGGTGCTGTCCTCGAACGCGGCGCTCGGGCTCGCCGCGTCCGCCCTCCTCATGCACGGACTGCCGGGCCAGCTCACGATGACCCCCCGGGGGATCGTCGACCCGGTCGAGCACGTCCGCGACCTGATGACCGCGGCGATCGAGGAGCTGAGCCGCTCGATTGACTCGGTCAAGCACCAGGCCAAGACCGTGACGGTCGGCACCTCGCGCGGCGACTCCGACCTGCTCGACAACCCGCTGACCAGCGCGTTCGCCGACACCGGCGGCAACTTGGACATGCTGAACTACGCCTCGCTGCTCGCGGTGCGGGCGTTCTCGAAGGTCGCCAGCGGGGTCACCGGCGGCACCCGATACCAGATCACCTGGACCGAGGGCCGCGGCCAGCTCCGGGTCACCGCCAAGACGGGCGCGGCGACGAACCTGGCCAGCCGCGCGGACTCCGGCGCCGAACTGACCGGATCCAAGGACCTCGTCGTGCAGTCGCGGCTGGTCCGGCTCGTGCGGGGGCGGCGGGACGGGCGGCTCGTGCTGATGATCCCCGAGCAGGCCGGCGCCCGGGTCACGGCGCTCACCCTCCTGCACCTGGACCTCGCCGAGCGGGCCGAGGCCGGCCGGCTCGTGGAACTGCTGGAGATGACCGGGTCGCGCCTGGCCGAGATCCGGGCCGCGGTGACGGAGACCGACCGGACCTTCGACACCGCCGCCCTGGCATCCGTGCCCGTCGAGACCCTGCTGCTCGCCCCCGTCGACCAGGTGGCCCAGGCGATCACCACCTGAGGGCGCACGCCCCGAGCCCCCGCGCGGTGGCTCCTTTGTTAGCGGTTATGGCCGGCCGCCTCCGGCGAGCCGTGCCATGAACCGCTAACAAAGTACGGCTCGCGCGGGGGCTCGGAGGGTACCGCCGCGGGCTCAGAGCGTGTGGGTGACCTTGGTGAGGCCCTGGGGTGCGTCGGGGTTGCCACCGCGGCCGAGCGAGATCGCCCTGGCCAGCCGCTGGAGCGGGAGGATGTCGAGGAGCGGCGAGTACCGCTCCTCGACCTCGGGGACCCAGAGGCGGAAGCTCGCCCGCGGATCCTCGAACGGCGACACCGCCACCACCTCGGCGCTCAGCGAGGCCAGCTTGTCGAGCACGTCACCCATCGACTTGCCACCCGGACCCGTGCCGATCACGGCGAACACCGGCACCTTGGGCCCCGCGACGGCGACCGGCCCGTGCAGGAAGTCCGCCCCCGAGTAGGCCAGCGCGGACAGCGCGGAGGTCTCGATGATCTTCAGCGCGGCTTCCTTCGCCGTGGCGTAGGCGTAGCCGCGGCCGGTGGCGACGAGGCGGTCGGCGTATCGGTACCGGTCGGCCAGCTCGGTGGGTCCGGTGTCGGCGAGCGTGTCGGCGGCGAGCTGGGGGAGCGCGCCGAGCCTGGCCCGCTCGTCGGCCTCGATCACCCCGGTGCCGGACCGGACCGCCTCGACCAGCATGAGCAGCGCGAGCAGTTCGCCGGTGTAGGTCTTGGTGGCCGCGACCGCCCGCTCGTGGCCGGACAGGACGTCGATGTGCAGCTCGGCGACCGTCGCGAGCTCGGAGGCGGGCGCGTTCGTGATCGCCAGGGTCAGCGCGCCGGACTCCCGCGCGACCCGCAGCACCTCGACCAGGTCGGGCGACTTGCCGGACTGCGAGACGCCGACGACGAGCGCCTGGGACAGGTCCGGGCGGGCGCCGTAGAGGGTCATCGTGCTGGGTGAGGCCAGGCTCGCGGAGATCCCGAGGCGGGTCTCGACCAGGTAGAGGCCGTACAGCGCGGCGTGGTCGGACGTGCCGCGGGCGACGAAGACGACGTGCTTGGGCGCCCGCTCGGCGATCGCCTTGGCGATGGGCGTGATGGCGCCAGCCGCGTCGAGCAGCGCCGCGTAACCGGCGGGCTGCTCGCTGATGTCCAGTGCCATTCCGGCGCCGGGCGCCACAGCCTCGTTCTCGACCACGTTTCCGCTCCTCTGACCTGCCGCTCGGCGCTGGCGTTCAGCTTTGCGCGCGCCACCGGAGCACACAAGGACTAGACCAATTTGTTTGCCGTCAGCTTGCCAGAGAGTCACCACCGCGCGGCCGGGCCAGTGACGCAGATCCCAGCGGACGGGCTCTCAGGCGGCTGACGGTAACGCGGGCATCCGCTCGCGGACGAACACCCACAGCACGATCGCCACCGCCATGATCCCGGCGGCGAGGAACACCCCGGCGGACCAGGTGCCCGTCTTGTCCCGCAGTATCCCGCTCACCACCGGGCTGGCCACCGCGCCGATCTCGGAGATCAGGTTGAGCAGGCCGAACGCCCGTCCGCGCTGCTCGCCGGGCACCATGTCGCCGGTGATGGACTGGGCGATGGGCTGGAGGGCGTTGAAGAACAGTCCAGAACTGAACAGCAACAACCCCAGCAGGATCAGCGAGGGAGCGCGGCCACCGGCCACGCTGAACCCGAACGCGATCGCCAGCACGGTGTAGGCCAGCGAGCAGCCCAGGAGCAGCGGCTTGCGGCCGTGCCCGTTCCGGACCATCCAGTCGGCGATCCAGCCGCCCGCCGGGAAGCCGATGATCCCGGCACCGGCGTTGAACGCGGCCGTCAGTCCCGCGGCCATGAGGCTGCTGTGCGCGGCCTCCTTGACGATCTGCACCGACCAGAAGCTGAAGAACCACAGGTTGTAGAGGACCGCGATGTACCCGATGTAGAGCAGCGTCACGTCCCGGCTGAGCAGCGTGCTCGCGTGCCCGGCCCTGGCCACGCTGCGGACCACGTACGTGACGTACCCGGCCGCCAGCACCCCGGCGCCGAGCGCGGTGCCCCACTCCGGCCAGCGGAACTTCTCGGCGATCAGGAACAGGGCCACGATCGCGAGGAACGTCGGGATCGAGAACAGGGCCAGCCGTCCGGCGGGCGCACCGAGGCGCAGCGGACGGCCCGTGGTGGACCGGAAGTACCCGTAGGCCAGCGCGGCCACGAGCAGCGAGAACGCGCCGAACAGGAAGAACGGCATGCGCCATGATCCGGATCCGAGGCCGAACGCGTCGCCCCAGCCGATGAAGACCGGCGTGAGGACGATCCCGAGGGTGAGGCCGATCGCCAGCCCGCTGATGACTACGCCGAGCCCGAGGGTCCGGCGGGACACCGGCGACTCGTTGATGATCAGGGTGCGGTCGTTGGAGTAAAAGACGCCCTCGCCGAGGCCGGTCAGCACCCGGGCGGCCACGAACGCGATCAGGCCCGCGACCAGCCCGGACACGATCGTCAGCACGCCCGCCCACAGGAGCGACACCAGGATCATCTCCCGGTGGCCGTAGCGGTCGCCGAGCCGTCCGCCGGGGTACTGGGTGAGCATGTAGCCGGTGAAGAACATTGATCCGACGAGCCCGCCGAGCGCCGCCGGGTTGGCCGCGTCGCCGATGAAGCCGGCCTTGTTGTCGATCATCCAGGCGATGACCGGGCCGGTGAGGGTGCGGTCCGCGTAGCTGACGACCCAGCCGAGCAGCAGGATCATCCACAGAGTCCGGTATCGGCCGGTGAAGGCGCTCGCCAGGCCGGCCGCCGCTGGCCGTTGCCGTAACTGTTCGCCCATGACGTCACCTCGCTCGGCGACCACCCACACGCGGGCTGGTCCCGCGACGGCGCGCCGGGATTGCCTATGTGTGGCCGCTCGGGCAGATCCGCAAACACGCGCCGCGGGGGCGCACTCCCGGGCACCCCCCGAAGTGCGGTAACTCCGGCCGGTCCGGACCGGCCGGAGTTGCCGCACTTCGGGAAGATGGTGGGGACATACCCGGGCACCGGGATCTCGTCGGTGCGACACCCTAGGATCGCGGCGTGACGGAAGCCGAGATCGGGGCGCGGCTGGCCGAGCTGACGGGTGGCACCGCCAGCGTCTCGGCCGGTGGCGCGTTCGCGCGCGCCTGCGTGGACGTGCCCCGCGAGGCCTGGCACGCGGCGGCCACCGTGGCCCGCGACGACACCGAGCTCCAGCTCACGTTCTTCGACTGGCTCACCGGCGTCGACGAGGGCGAGGACGGCTTCGGCGTGGTCGCGCACCTGTGGTCGCCCCGGCTGCGGCACGGGGCACTGGTCCGTACGTCGGTGCCGAACGCCGATCCGCGCCTGCCCACGATCACCGCCGTCTTCCCCGGGGCCGACTGGCACGAGCGGGAGACCGCCGAGATGTTCGGCATCGAGTTCGCCGGTCACCCCAATCCGGTCAAGCTGCTGCTTCCCGACGAGTTCGACGGCCACCCGCTGCGCAAGGACTTCGTGCTGGCGGCCCGGGTCGCCAAGTCGTGGCCGGGCGCCAAGGAGCCGGGCGAGAGCGAGTCGGGCGCGCCGAGCCGCCGCAAGATCCGCCCGCCTGGGGTGCCGGATCCGGCCGAGTGGGGCGGATCGTGATCGAACTCCTCCTGCGGGTCGCCGGTGCGCTCGTGGCGTTCCTCACCCTGCCGCTGCTCGTCGGCCAGCTCGAACACAAGGCGATGGCCCACATGCAAGGGCGCCTCGGCCCGATGTACGCGGGCGGGTTCCACGGCTGGGCGCAGCTCGTCGCCGACGGTGTGAAGTTCGTCCAGAAGGAAGAGATCGTTCCCGCCGCCGCCGACAAGACGGTCTTCCGGCTCGCCCCCGCGGCCGGGCTGCTGCCGTACCTGCTGGTCTTCCTCCTGCTGCCGCTCGGTCCGGGGCTCGTCGGGCAGGCGCTCGACATGGGGCTGTTCGTGGTCCTGGCGATCGTCGGCGTCGGCGTGGTCGGCATGCTCATGGCGTCCTGGTCGAGCGCCAACAAGTACAGCCTGCTCGGCGGGCTCCGCGGCGCCGCCCAGCTCCTCGGGTACGAGTTGCCGTTCGTGCTGTCGGCCGCGAGTGTGGCCATGGCCGCCGGCACGCTGTCCCTGCCGGGCATCGTCGAGGCCTGGCGCCCGTGGTGGCTGCTCTGGCAGGCGCCCGCCGCGGTGGTGTTCTTCGTGTCGGGGCTGGCCGAGATCCGCAGGCCGCCTTTCGACATGCCCATCGCGGACTCCGAGCTGGTGTTCGGCTACCTCACCGAGTACACGGGACTGCGGTTCGCGCTGTTCCTGCTCGCCGAGTACGCGGGCATCGTGGTGGTGTCCGCGCTGACCACGGTGCTGTTCCTGGGCGGCTGGAAGGGCCCGTTCGCGGATCACCAGCTGGGCTGGCTGTGGACCCTGGTCAAGGTGTTCGCGGTGTCGTTCGTGGTGATCTGGGTCCGGGTGGCGTACCCGCGGCTGCGCGAAGACCAGCTCCAGCGGGTGTGCTGGCTCGTCCTGGTGCCGGTGGCACTCGCGCAACTGGTGCTCACCGCAGTCGTGAAAGTGGTGCTGTGATGCGGAAGGATCACCGGTCATGAGAGGCGGCGGGCTGGCGAAGGGGCTGGCGATCACGCTGCGCACCATGACCCGGCGCGCGCACACGGCCCAGTACCCCGACGTCCGGCCCGACCTGCCGCCGCGCTCGCGCGGGGTGATCGCCCTGTTCGAGGAGAACTGCACGGTCTGCATGCTGTGCGCCCGCGAGTGCCCCGACTGGTGCATCTACATCGACTCGCACAAGGAGACCGTGCCTGCCCGCGAGGAGGGCGCGAGGGCCCGCCAGCGCAACGTGCTGGACCGGTTCGCGATCGACTTCGCCCTCTGCATGTACTGCGGCATCTGCATCGAGGTCTGCCCCTTCGACGCGCTGTTCTGGACCCCGGAGTTCGAATACGCCGAGTACGACGTCCGCGAGCTGACCCACGAGAAGGGCCGGCTGCGCGAGTGGATGTGGACGGTCCCGCCGCCGCCGCCCCTCGACGCGAACGCCGAGCCGTCCAAGGAGGCCGCCGCCGCGCGCAAGGCGCTGGAGATCGAGGCATGACCGTCACGGACGTGCTGATCTGCGCGCTCGGTGCGCTCGCCCTGGGGTCCGCGCTGCTCGTCGTGTCGACCAGGCACGTCGTGCGCGCCGGGCTCTGGCTCGTGGTCACCCTCGGCGCGCTCGCCGGGTGCTATCTCGTCCTCACGGCCGAGCTGGTGGCGTGGGTCCAGATGCTGATCTACGTCGGAGCGGTCGTCGTGCTGCTGTTGTTCGCGGTCATGCTCACCCGGGCGCCGATCGGCGCGAGCGACGGGCTCGACCGGTCCCGCTGGCCGGCCGTGCTGGTCGGGGGTGGATCGGCGGTCGCGCTCGGGGCCCTGCTCGTGGAGGCGTTCCGGTGGTCCTCGATCCGCCCGCCCGCGCCGGGAACGGCCGAGCGGATCGGTGCCGCGGTGTTCCGCGACTGGGTCCTGCCGTTCGAGGTGCTCTCCGTGCTGCTGCTCGCCGCGCTGGTGGGGGCGATCGTGCTCTCGGCGCCGAGGCGGTCCTGACGTGCATCCGGTGATCCCCTACCTGCTCGCCGCGGGCCTGTTCGGCGTCGGGGTGTACGGCGTGCTCGCGCGGCGCAACGCGATCCTGCTGCTCATGGCCGTCGAGTTGCTGCTCAACGCGGTCAACCTCGTGCTGGTCACGGCGAGCGCCGCGTTCGGATCCGCCGGGCAGGTGTTCGCGCTGTTCGTGATCGTGCTCGCCGCCGCCGAGATCGGCATCGGGCTGGCGATCATCCTCCAGCTCTACCGGCTTCGGCAGACGGTCGCCGTGGACGACGTCGATGTCACTGTGGACGTCACCGAATGAGCGAGCGTGGCGAGCGAATCGTGGGTACAGCGCGTCCCAGGGGAATGGCCGGCTCGAGCGAAGCGAGGGCCGTGGCATGAGCGAGCGTGGCGAGCGAATCGTGGGTACAGCGCGTCCCAGCGGAATGGCCGGCTCGAGCGAAGCGAGGGCTGTGGCATGACCGCGTTGTGGCTGGCCGCGGCGCTGCCCGCGGTGCCGGCGCTGGCCGGGCTGGCTGGGCTGCTGCTGCCCGAGCGGTCCCGGCGGGTCCCGGCCGGGCTGGGGATCGGCGCGTCCGGCCTCGTCTTCCTCGCGGCCCTCGCGCTGGCCGTCCGGGAGCTGCGCGAGCCCGCCGGATCCGCGCTGTCCGGCGCTGCCCCGCTGGCGCGGTTCGGGTCCTTCACGGTGTCCGCGGCGATCTCGGTTGGTGCGGTCGCCGCGCTGGTCGCCGTGGCCGTCGGCGCGGTGGCGTTCGCGGTCCAGGTCTACTCGACCGGCTACCTCGCCCACGACGAGCGGTACGCCCCCTACGCGGCCCAGGTCTCGCTGTTCACCGCCGCCATGATGCTCGTCGTCGTGTCCGACGACCTGATCGTGCTGCTCGTGGGCTGGGAGGTCATGGGCCTGTGCTCCTACCTGCTGATCGGCCACGACCGGTCGCTGCCCGAGGCCCCCGGCGCCGCGGTCAAGGCGTTCCTCGTCACCCGCGCCGGTGACGTCGGCTTCCTGCTCGGGATCGCCGTCCTGGGCACGGCCGCGGGCTCCTTCCGGATCCCGGCCGTCCTCTCCGCCCACCTCGGCGCCGGCACCCTGACCCTCGCCGGGCTCCTGCTGCTGGCGGGCGTGGCGGGCAAGAGCGCCCAGTTCCCGCTGCACACGTGGCTCCCGGACGCGATGGCCGGCCCGACCCCGATCAGCGCACTGATCCACGCAGCCACGATGGTCGCGGCCGGGGTCTACGTCGTCGCCCGGCTCTACCCGGTGTTCACCCCGGCCACGCTCACGGTGCTCGGGGTGATGGCGTCGATCACCATGCTGCTCGGCGCGCTCGCCGCGCTCGCCCAGGACGACATCAAGCGGGTGCTCGCCTGGTCCACCGTCAGCCAGCTCGGCTACATGACCGGCGGGCTCGCGGTCCACGGTCCCGACGCGAGCCTGTTCCACCTGCTCAGCCACGCCGCGTTCAAGGCGCTGCTGTTTCTCGCGGCCGGAGCCGTGATCCACGCCGTCGGCACCAACCTGATGAGCGGGATGGGTGGGCTCCGCCGATCCATGCCGGTCACGTTCGCGGTGATGACGATCGGGCTCGGCGCGCTGGCCGGGATCCCGCCGCTCGCCGGGTTCTGGAGCAAGGACAGCATCCTCACGGCGGCCGAGGAGTGGGCCACCGCGGGCCACTGGACCGGCTGGCTCGTGCTCGTGACCGGGCTTCTTACCGTGGCGGTGACCGGCGCGTACGTGGTGCGGCTGTGGCTGGGAACGTTCTTCGGATCCGGGCCGGCGGGTCACGATCCGCCGCCGTCGATGCGCTGGCCCCTGGTCGGGCTGGCCGTTCCGTCCGCGCTGCTCGGCTTCGCAGCGCTGGCCGGGCACCGGCTGCCGATCCTGCCCACGGAGGGCTGGTTCGCGTATGCGCCGCTAAACGGTCCGCTCCCTGGCCCCGATCTCGCCCCCGGGCTGGTGACGGCCGTGCTCGGGGTCGCGCTTTCGCTCGGCGGTGGGGCCGTGACCTGGGCTTTGTGGCGGCGAGGTGAAGATCCGTTCGCCGTGCCGATCCTCAGGAACGCTTTTTATCTGGACGAGGTACAGGACCGGCTGGTAACCCGGCCGGTGCTCGCCATGGCCCGGCTGGCGCGCCGGGCCGACGCCGAACTGGTCGACGGAGCCGTCGAGGGCGGCGCGGCCGGGGTGGCCGGGATCGGCGCCCTGCTCGGCCGCGCGCACGGCCCGGGGCTCGGCCGGTACGCCACGGCTGTGCTCGGCGGCGGCGCGCTGCTCGCGGCGGTCGTGGTGGCGAGCGGGGTGCTGCACCGGTGATCCTGCTGCTCCTGCTCGCGGTGCCCGCGCTCGGCGCACTGCTGGTCGCCTTCCTGCCCGACCGGGTGGCCCGCTGCGCGGCCGTGGCCGTCTCGGCGGTGACGTTCGGGCTCTCGCTCGGCCCGCTGACCGGCCGTCACCCGGCCCACCACGTCGTGGACCCGTGGCGATCGGTGGACTTCGCGTGGATCCCCGGGCTCAACGTGCGCTTCCAGCTCGGAGTCGACGGGATCAGCTGGCCGCTCGTCGTGCTCACCACACTGCTCGTGCTGCTCTGCGCGCTGTACTCCGTCAAGAACGTGCCCGCGCCCGGCCGCGCGCCCACGATGCTCGCGCTGCTGCTGGTGCTCGAAACGGGCGTCCTCGGCACGTTCCTCGCCCTCGACGCGGTGCTGTTCTTCGTGTTCTTCGAGGTCACGCTCGCGCCGATGTTCGCCCTCATCGCCATCTGGGGAGGCCCGCGCCGGCGCCACGCGGCCCGCAAGTTCCTGCTGTACACCCTGTTCGGATCCGTGCTGCTGCTCGTCGGGATCCTGCTGATCACCGTCAAGAGCGGCACCGCGAGCATCGCCGAGCTGTCGGCCCGGGGCGGGTCCGGGCTCTCGCACGGCACCCAGCTCGCCGCGTTCGCGCTGCTCCTGGTCGCGTTCGCGGT
>JAOPVE010000191.1 GCA_025963185.1 Actinomycetes bacterium | reverse complement strand
CCAACGCCCGCCCGCACACCGGTAACGGCCATTTCCCCGTCGGCCCGACCGAGCGCACGACCGCGCTACCTCGAACGGGACATCGCCGAAGGGAGGCTGGCCGAGACCGAAGCCCAGGAGCTGATCGACGACGTCGTGATCAAGCTGCGGATCACCGCCCGTCAGCCCGCCGGTCACCGGCGACGTGCTCGATCCACTACATGCACGACAACTACGCCTACGAGCGCGTCGAGATGGCCCTGCACGACTAACAGCGCTCTCGGTGCGGCTTCACCGCGAGTGGGGGACCAGTTCGCCAGGCGGGCCTGGCCGTGGCCTGACGGCAACCCGCGAGCTAGCGCAAGAGCCGCCGCAGCGCGTGACCGGTGATCGCGGACGTCGTGACGGCCATCAGCAGGCCACCGCCGACGCCGATCGCGACGACGGCGCCGAGCGCCTGACCGGGCTGCCACAGCGGCATCGCGAATCCGAGGAAGGCCGCGAGGCCCACCGACCAGGCGGCGGCCGTCGTGGCGATCCAGGTGGCCGCTCGCGGGGCGTGCCGCCGCAGGACGAGCCACTGTGCCGTCCCGATAGAGGCCAGGAGCGCGGTGCCGAGCACCGCGGCCGCCGGGACCAGCGCCGGGCGCGGCACAGCCGCGAGCGCCGGGCCGGCCGTCGAGGGGATCAGCCCGATCAGGTAGGCCAGTGCGGCCGCGGCCGCGGTGACGCCGATCCAGGCGCGGGCCGGCAGCCCAGGAAGTGCCTGGCGGAGAACGACGGCCTGTCCGGCTCCGAGCAGCGCGCCTTCAGCGGCTCCCGCCGCGACGAGCGCTGCCAAGCTGACCGCCGGCGAAGCGCCGGCCATGGCGGCGCCGGCACACGCCGGTACGGCGAAGCCCACAGTCTCGGCGGCCGTGACCGTCCAGAACCAGGCCCGCTCGAGCTCGCGCCCACGGAGGGCGTCTCGCGGCGGCAACGGCTCGGCGACGGCGATCTCGACGAACACCGGCGCAACCCCGATCCGGGCGCGGGGGAAGGCCTGCCGGTAGATGTGCGCCGCACCCGTGTCCAGGCCGCGGACGACGCGTCCTGTGCCGTCATGCCAGCGGCCGCCGAGCCACACCTGTGCCGGTGCGGAGGCCAGGAAGTGGCGCCACCAGCGCTTTGTCTCGGCGTGGCCGGCGAGTACGACGATGCGATCGGATCCGCGCGCGACCTGGACGGGCAGCACGATCTGCGCGCCTGTGCGGGAGGTGTAGCGCACGACGCCAGTGGTGTGCTCCAGCAGGGGCCGTAGATCGGACCGCAGGAGCCGCACGATCAGGCGGTTCACCCACCGGGACTTCGGCGCCGCGGGCGCGGCGGTGGTCAGCGGTGATACGGGGATATCGACCATGCGTCCACGATCGCCGCCACCGGACGCCGCCCATCAGTGCCAACGGGCCCCTGCTGCGGGGGACCTTCGTCGACTCTGAAGCGGCCGGTCGCCGGTGCTTCGCGCCGTTCGGTGAAGTACATGACCATGGTCATGGCGTCATCTTCCGGTGTGCAGCGGTGGCCGGCCGCCGGAACCCGATGCCACGGCAAATCGCCGGCGCTCACCATCCCGACGAGCTCCCGCTCGGATCCGGCCATCGGCAACGCGCTGAACCCACGCGTCACCGAGTCACGATCTCGGTGACGCGCACCCTGCCTCCTGGCGCTTGCCCGCCGCCGGAGTGGCGCGGGTTTCGGTGGCCGGCTTCATGGCCGGACGTCATGGCTGCGCAGGACCCGCAGCCGCTGGGAGTACTCGTCCTCGCTGATGTCGCCGCGCGCGTACCGCAGGGCCAGGATCGCGTCAGGTGCCTTGTCCGGCTCCGCCTGCGAGGGGCGCGTCGGCTGCGACACATACCGCACGACGGCCACCGCGCCCGCGATCAGGCCGATCCAGATCATCACGTTCACGAGCGTCATGAACCCGTATCCCCAGCCGCTCATGCCGGGACTCCACCACATCATGGTGTTCCTCCTGTCTGCTCGTGATGCCGGTGTCCGCCGTACCGGCGCCGTTCGGATCGGGCCGGCTCAGGGGAGTGTCAGGTCGGCGTCTGCCGGAGCCACCGGGCGCGTGACTGCGCGCGGCGGTTCAGCCACCGGCGCCCACCCGGCGTGCTCCTTTCCGCTTTCCTGGGCCGGCCGCTGTCACTCAGTGCGCGGTGCGGACCACGGCGACCGCGCACCGGGCATGGTGGATCAGCGCCTGGCTGGCGGAGCCGAGGAGCAGGCCGGCGAATCCGCCACGGCCACGGGAGCCGACGACCATCAGGCCAGCCTCCTTCGAGGCGCTGAGCAGCTGCTCAGCGGGGTTCAGCGACCGCACGAGCTCGCGGAAGACCCGGACCTCGGGGTATTTCTCGCTGAAGCCCGCGACGGACTCAGCCAGCGTGCGCTCGGCCTCGCGGTGCGCCTCGTCGTAGCCGTATCCGACCGGCGTGAACTGCTCGCCGCCGGAGCGCGGCGGCTCGGTCCAGGCGTGGATGGCGGTCAGCGAAACCCCGCGCAGAGACGACTCCTCGAACGCGAACTCGATAGCGGCCTGGGACTCCCCGATGCCGTCGACGCCGACGACGACCGGCCGGATGTTGGCGGCGAGCTGCGAGACGTCGGTTCCGGGCCGCACGACGATCACCGGGCAGTGCGCGTGCGCGCTGACCTGGGTCGCCACGGATCCGGCCAGGATCCCGGCGAAACCGCCACGTCCGCGTGCGCCGATCACCAGCAGGGACGCGGTCTCGGACTCGGTGACCAGGGTCCCGGCGGCGTTCCCGATGACGACCTCAGTCGTGAGGGTCAGGCCGGGGTGGCTGGCCCGCACCCGGTCTGCGCCTTCGGCGAGAAGGGCCTGAGCGGCCGCGAAGGGTTCGATGACCGTGATGGGGCCGAAGGGCACCGCAGCGCCGTCGGTGGGCCAGGAGTAGGCGTGGACGATCCGCAGGGTGTGGTTGCGGCGGCTGGCTTCGTCCGCGGCGAGGTCGAGCGCGGCGAGGCTTTCGCCGGATCCGTCAATCCCAGCCACGACGACGGGCTGGTTCTGTGTGGTCATTTCGCTCCTCCGGTATGTGTGTCACTCATGGGATGTGGGTGGAAGTTGCACACGATCAGGGTCAGCGTGGTCCTGGGCTGGGGCCCACGCCGGAGTCACTGGACCTCGAAGCAGGGGGCCATTCGGCCCAGATCAGCTTTGGCCGCGGACGGTGTGCCTGCTGACATGCATCAGGGTGACCGCCGGATTCAGGCTTCAGGCGACCTGCCGGTCGACGGGCAGCCCTCGATACTTCTCCTCGAAGCCGGCGACGGCCTCGGCCTCGCGGACCAGGGCGGCTGACTGGCCAGGATCGCCTGGGACTGGGCCAGCGGCTCGGTCTCGATTACCGGGGTGGCAACGGCACGGTCGCGATCCAGAGCGGCGAGACTTAGGCGTTGATCAGCGGAAATGGCTGGTGCCGCGGTGCGACCGTGAGGTGCTGCCGGTTGCCGTTTTCGCGTTTCGCCGGGTTTCCGGTTTCGCTGGTGCTCATCCGTATGACGTCGTGTCGTCACCGGCCTCACTGCGCGACGTGACGCACTGCGGTGGGGGCCACCGCAGGTCCCGGCGCTCGGGGTCCTTTGGCCCTGTGGTGGGTCTGCGGCAGCCGCGAGGCTGAGGGCACAGACACGGCCGAGGAGGGGCGATGACGAACGAAAGGGCACAGGACGCGAGACCAGTGGCAGTCGGCATCGACGGGTCCGAGCCCAGCGAGCACGCCTTGCGGTTCGCTGCCGTGCGCGCCCGTCGGCGAGCTGCGCACCTGCGGGTCGTGTGGGCCTGCGAAACGTCGGAGGACCCGTTCGCGATCGCGCACCGCGCCTCGCTGGGCTGGATCGACGCCCGCGGGAACCGGATCCGCATGATGGCCGGCGACCTGGTCTCGGAGGTCCTCGGCCGGGTAGAAGGGCTGGATGGCGGTTTCCGCGAGCTAGTGCTCGGATCGGTGAGCCAGCAGTCCGTACACCACGCTTCCTGTCCCGTCACGGTCGTGCACGGCGAACGGTGCCGCCGCGGTCCAAGTCCCGCTCACGCGGCGCCCGCCGCGGTGACCGCCCCGCTCTATTGACGCGCCCATGACCGCGACCTTCAGCAGCCGCCACGCGCTGACCACGGACGGCCGGGTTGTCGCGATCCGGCCCGTGTCCGACCGGGACGAGGCCGCGCTGCTGGCCTTCCACAATGGGCTCAGTGACGCCAGCACCTACATGCGCTTCTTCACCAGTGGCCACGTCAGCGGCGAGGCGTTCGTTCACCGGCTGTTGGCTGGGCTGGGCCAGCCTGGGCAGGGCGCGCTCGTGGCCGAGCTCGGGGGCCGGATCATGGCGGTCGCCACCTACTCGGCACTCGCCGATCCAGCCGTGGCCGATGTCGCGTTCGCGGTCGCGGACGCCGAGCAGTCACACGGGCTTGGCACGCTGCTGTGCGAGCACCTCATATCCGCTGCTCGCGCTGCCGGGGTCCGCTGCTTCACCGCCGACGTTCTGGCGTCCAACGCCCGGATGCTGCGGGTGTTCAGCGACATCGGGCTGCCGGTACGGACCAGGCGGGATCACGGTGAGGTACGGGTCGACGTCAAGCTCGACGGTGGTGACGTATACCTGGACACGGTGGCGGGCCGGGAGCTGCTCGCAGACGTGGCCAGCCTGCGCCCACTGCTGCGCCCGGCGTCGGTGGCCGTCATCGGGGCGAGCCGCCGCGAGGGAGCCGTCGGGCACGCCGTCCTGCGGAACCTCGTGAAGGCCGGATTCCCGGGACCGGTGTACGCGGTGAACCCGCACGCCACCGAGATCCTCGGCGTCGCCTCCTACCCCTCGGTGAGCGAGCTGCCCGAGGTTCCCGACCTCGCCGTCATCTGCGTTCCCGCCGCGGGTGTCGCGGAGGCCGCGGAGGAGTGCGGCAAGGCGGGTGTCCGCGCGCTCACCGTCGTCTCGGCGGGCGTGACCGGGCACGACCAGTGGGAACGGCGGCTGCGGGCGGCGGCCGGTAATTACGGGATGCGGTTGGTCGGCCCGAACTGCCTGGGCGTCGCGAGCCTGGATCCTCACTACGCCCTGGACGCCACGTTCGCCCCTTCGCTGCCTCCCGTAGGCCCGATCGGGATCGTCACCCAGTCCGGCGGCGTCGGCATCGCCCTGCTCGAACAGCTGCGCCGGATCGGCCTCGGCCTGTCGGCGTTCGTCTCGACGGGCGACAAGTACGACGTGAGCGGCAACGACATGCTGATGTGGTGGGATCGGGATCCGGCCACCTCGGTCGCGATCCTGTACCTGGAATCGTTCGGCAACCCACGCAAGTTCTCCCGGATCGCCCGGAATCTCGGCCGGTCCAAGCCGGTGCTCGCGATCAGGTCCGGAACGTCGGACGCCGCCCGCCGGGCCGCCGCCTCGCACACCGCGGCCACGGCCACGCCGTCCGCCACCCGCGACGCGCTCTTCCGGCAGGCGGGGGTCATCGCCGTCGACACGATCACCGAACTGGTCGCGGCCGCCACCGTGCTGGCCTGTCAGCCCCTCCCCGCTACGACGCGAGTCGCCCTGGTCAGCAACGCCGGGGGCGGCGGGGTGCTCGCCGCCGACGCCTGCTCGGCGGCCGGCCTGGAGCTCCCGGAACTCGCGCCGGCCACACGCCAGGCCCTGCACGCGCTGTTGCCGGACACCGCCAGTGTCGCCAACCCTGCCGACACCACCGCGGCGGTGCCGCCGGACACGTTCGCGGCGTGCCTGGCAGCGGTTCTCGCTGATCCCGGTATCGACGGGCTGATCGCGATCACCGTTCCCACCGCCGTGGGTGATCTGGACGAGGCGATCTCGGCGGCGGCCGCGGGAAACTCGAAGCCGGTGCTCGCGGTCCGCCTGAACCAGGGCGCCACCGTGGAACTAGTCGGCGGACGCTTGCCCGCGTTTGCCGATCCCGGGGTCGCCGTCGCGGCCTATGCCCGGGCCGCCGAGTACGCGATCTGGCGCCGCGCCCCACGTGGAACGGCGCAGACGGTGGATGAGCGGGCCGTCGCCGTGGCGCGGCACGTCGTGTCCCGGGCGCTGGCGCGTAGCCCGGCCGGGGACTGGCTCGGCCCCGCCGAGGTCACCGAGCTGCTGTCCGCGGCGGGAATTCCCCTGGCCGAAGCCGCGCTCTCAACCGGACCGGAGGATGCCGCCAATGCCGCCGACAGGCTCGGCTACCCGGTAGCGGTGAAGGCCGTGGTCCCGGGCCTGGTGCACAAGACCGACCGTGGCGGCGTCGTGCTGGGGCTCACAACTGCCCTGGAGGTGCGCTCCGCTGTACAGGAGCTGGAGCGGCGGTTCTCCGGGCAGCTCGAGGCGGTGACTGTCCAGCGCATGGCCGGGCCCGGCGTCGAGGTGCTCGCCGGGGTGGTGAGCGATCCCACGTTCGGCCCGCTGGTCGTCTTCGGCGCCGGCGGCGTCACCACGGACTTGACCGGCGACCGGATTGCCCGCCTGGCCCCACTCACCGACCTGGACGCCCACGACATGGTCCGCGGGCTGCGCATCTCCCCACTGCTGTTTGGCTACCGGGGTGCGGCACCGCTGGATCATCGTGCCGCCGAGGAGGTCCTGCTGCGGCTCGGTGCCCTCGCCGAGGCGGTGCCCGAGATCGCCGAACTGGAATTGAACCCGCTTGTACTGCACGAGTCCGAGGCGGTCGCCGTCGACGCCAGGGTGCGGATCGTCCCGCGCGAGCCGGTGGACCCGTTCCTGCGGCGCCTGCGCTGACACGTCCGGATGACGGGCGGGCGCCGCCAGGTCCCGCACATGGCCGCGGAAATTCGGCGAGTACGCCGAGGATCTTTGTTCCGGCCGCGAGCGGAACGAGGACGAGCGGGCCGAACTGGGTCATGACGTCGGGCAGCTCGTCTGGGTGTTCGGCGTCGCTGAACGCGCTCGCGGCCTCGTCCAGAACGCGGGGGCTGCCCATGCGGAACACCTCGGCGACGATCGTGCCCTGGCCGACGGCGGCGTCGGAGAGCGTGGCGGCGCCCAGCCCTTCGGGGACTGGAAGGCCAGGTGGCCGGCGCCCTCGACGGGCAGCAGGAGAGCGCACGTGTCGCGCCGGATGCGGCCCGGGCCTGCGCTACGACGAGGGGGAGAGCCTCCGCGGGTCCGACACCCTCTTGCAGCCGGGTGGTGATCGGTCGAGGCCTGGAGCCACATCTCCCGGCGCT
>JAOPVE010000129.1 GCA_025963185.1 Actinomycetes bacterium | reverse complement strand
GGTCGCGGACGCCGCGGTGTTCGCGGGTGGGTCGGGGTTCAGGGTGGCTATGACCGAACCGATTCGGAGACCGCAAGCGAGCGCGAGTGCGCCAATGAGGCAGAGCGAGACCAGCCTGATGCGTCCGGCGACCAGCGCACCCGCGATCAGCGGATACACGGCCGGGACGAGCAACCACAGCCACCACGCCCCGTATTCGAGCCACAGCCCGTCGACGAACAGCGAGGCGACGGCCGTCGCGGTGGTACCGAACACACCCACGACCAACGCCCACCTGGTCCGAGCTAGGACGCGGCGGCGCGGAACCGCACCGGTCGCCAGCTGGTCGGCGAACCAGAACGCCACCACCGAGGACGCGGCGAGGACCGCCGTGGTGATCCCCTGCCAGGTGACGTCGTGCCGATCCACGAACTGCAGGAACAGCGCGGTGCCCGCGAGCAGCGAAAGGCCGGTGGCCGTAACCACGAGGAGATGGCGGCGCCGCCATCCCGGCCTGACCAGCCCGGGCGACGCCGGACTCTCGTAGCTGGGGGCGCCCGCAGCGGAGGAGGGTCCTGTGACGGCGCCCGCGTGCGGTTCGGTGTCTACGGGAGCCAGGCGGATAGGTCGGGGCTCCAACACGAACCTCTCCTCGGTCTGAGAACGGGCGGCCGACTGAGCGTGTACGGCCTACGAACCGCGCCACCCGTCTCGGACCGGCTTCATGTTAGTCGTATCGGGCAAGCGATTGGCCGGAATCCAGGAGTTGCCTCTGCGTGGCTATATCAGTACTGAAAGCACTTGCTCGAGTCAATACGCTTATGTCATGCCCAAGCCATAGAGACTGGGGAGAGAGGAATAAGGTGCGGAATTCAGGTAAGTTAGGAATAGCGACGGTCAGCGTCGTCGCCATCGGACTGATCGGGCCGACGCAGGCGGGGGCTGCGGATGCGGCCCACTACGCGGCGCCGCCGACTGGCAAGGTCACGACGACCTGCTACGGGCAGAGTTGTCAGGGCCTGGACCCCACAGCGGCCGGGTGCAATGCCGACGCCTTCGCGATCACCGGCACGCTGGTCAAGACCTACACCAGCAATGTTCCGATGGCTCAGGTGGACGTCTACTACTCGCCGTCCTGCCACGCGGGCTGGGGCGAGTCGGTGGACAAGAGCGGCGGGGCCAGTTTCTACACCTCGATCGCGATCTACAGCGGCCCGGCGGGCGGCGCCTTCAACACCGTTGCTCCACGAAAGATGATTAACTGGGACAACTCGATCAAGATGTGCGTGACCACCGGCGAGACGCCGCAGGGCACCGAGGACCTCGACCCCATGATGGCGGCGTACGACACAGGTCAGCCCGCCTCCGCGTTCGGCGGGTGTTCGCCATGGAGCTGACCTCATCCTCGCGACGCCGCCGAGCAGAGCGGCCGGCCACGACGGGCAGTTGGTGGGTGCGGCTCTCGACGTCCTGTGCGCTGGTTGGCGCGTTGCTCGTCGGTGCCGGGTCGCCGAGTGAGGCGACGCCGACGGCCGCCACGCCCGTCGGCCAAGGTGCCATTCGCGAGCGAGCGGCCGCGCTCGGATCGGGTTGGAAGGCCTCCGCCGACACACTCATCACGGGCATCGGCGACAGCGAGGGCTTCCGGATCTACGCGGCCAGGGAGAGGGACGGCTTCGCCTGGAAGACGCTGGCCACGCTCACCGTCCAGGGCATTGACTCCGGACCCTGGATCGGCGACGTGTGTGTCACGGGCAGCGGCCGGTACGCGGTCGCCGTCTACGCGCCGGCGATAGCGGCGAACAAGCCCGCGATGATGCGCGCCGGTGGACTCGCGGCGGTCGTGGACATCAACACCGGCGAGGCGCGCCAGATCCCAGGGAACGTTCAGCTCGCATACTTCAACCCCGCGTGCGGGCCGACCGACACGGTCCTGCTCACCCGTGCAGTGGGCGAGGATATGCAGCAAACCGCCGTCCTGCGGGTGGACGCGGCGACGGCCAAGGTCATGGCGGTCCGTCGGGTCAAGGCACAGCTCACGACTCCGGTCGCGGCGCCCGACGGCGACTACGGCATGGCCCGCGGCGCGCTCGTCAGGGTCGCGGCGTCCGGCGCTCTGACCACGGTCGCGAAGCCGACGGGCCAGGTCTACGCGGTCCGCGCCACGCTGCGGGACGGCATCAACCTGCTGTCGATGGGTGCGGATAACGCCGCGATCGTGTCGCAGTACCGCGACGGTACGCTGCGGCGGCTCGGCACCGGGAAGCGGCTGCAGCTATTCCCGCAGGGGAACGGAACGAATGCGCTGGTTGGCAACACCACTTACATCCAGGCCAGTCCTGGCCTCGCGTTCCTGCCGAGCGATCGCCGGGTGGTTGGCGTCTCGCAGCAGGGGCATCTCCAGCTTCTCGCCGTGAGCCCCCGTGAGGTCGTCGAGAAGGCTGGCGCTTCGCTCAAGGGCGGACGGCTAGGCAGCGAGTTCGCGGAGGTCACTGTCCGAGCGACTCGCACTGGAACGACGAGCACTGCGGTCGTGGCTCCGAGCGGGGGCACCCGCCTCGACGCCGCGACGGCACCCCGGACCGCCAAACCCGCGAGCAGGCCGGAGGGCGCGTTGGCGGCCGACGACGTCAACAACTACTCACCCACGTGCGCTGTGCCACGAAACGACCTGACGCGGCAGGCACTCCAGCCGACCTACGAACAGGCGCAGTGGGCGGTCAACCAGGCGACGCATGGCACCCTCACGGTGCAGCGCCCGGCTAACTACCTGAACACGGGCCAGCCCGCCTACACGCCGCAAGGCCTGTTCCCGCTCCCGAGCGGCTGGCAGGACAAGGTGCCGTCGCAGGTGATGCTGGCGATCCTCGCGCAGGAGACGAACATCGCACAAGCCGCGCGCCGGATGTTGATCGGCGACGCCGGCAGCCCGCTGATCAGCGATTACTACGGCACCCGCAAGACAGGGGTGTGGGACAGGGTCGACTTCGCGCAGTCCGACTGTGGATACGGGATCGGCCAGGTCACGGACGGCATGCGAGTCAGCGACAACACGTCGCCGAGGCTGACGGCTGCGCTCTCCACGGACTACGCGGCCAACATCGCCCGGTCTATGCAGATCCTGATTGGGAAGTGGACGCAGGTCGAGGCGGCCGGAGTGCGGCTGAACGACAGTGACCCTCGGTACATCGAGAACTGGTACGCAGCCGTCTGGGCGTACAACAGCGGGTTCCACACCTACGCTGACCGCAACACCGGTGACGCGAACGGTCACTGGGGCCTCGGCTGGTTCAACAACCCCGCCAATCCGGTCTACCCGGCGGATCGCCATGGGTTCCTGCGCGACGGGCTGGACGATGCAGCCCACCCGGAGCACTGGACCTACCCCGAGAAGATCATGGGGTGGGCCGAGCATCCGCAGATCATCATGGATGGCCTGGGCAACCGGAAGTACCACGCGCCGACCTTCGGCAAGAAGGTCACGAACGAGCAGCTGACGCAGCCAGGTCGATTCACGTTCTGCAGCACCAGCATCAACGCGTGCAACTCAGCCAACGTCGGCAACCCGTGTCCGGCCAATGACAGCACTTGCTGGTGGGTGGGGCAGGTTTCCTGGACCACGTGCGCGGATTGGTGCGCCACGGAGTGGCGGCACGAGGTCGGAGCGGGCGTGGCCGAGCCGGCGATGGTGCGCGAGGTCCAGCCGGCCTGCACGCCGTTCACTGGCAGCGGGGTCGCCGGCAAGCTCGGGACGCCGGTCGTCATCGACGATATCAAGGACTCACGAATGAATGTAGTGGGCTGCCCGGCGATGTACGGCGGGAAGTTCACGCTTCGCACGGGCTGGCCGGCGGGCCGGGCTAACCAGGGCACCTTGGTGGATCTGCATCAGAACAGCAGCGGTTACCTCGGGCATAGCTGGTTCACACATTCGTACTCCCAGTGGGACCGTTCCTATTCGGACTCCAGCGGGCAGACGCACACCGAGAAGGTGAACGACCCGCTGCACACGGTCGTGGGCACGTGGAGCCCAGACCTGGGACAGGAGGTGGGGAGTGCGTACACCGTGCTGGTCCACCTCCCGTCCCATTACGGGTCCGACAATGTGGGCTACGTAATCTCGCACACGCAGGGCACGGCGGTCTGCAATATCAGCCAGGACACGACGAGTAACGGCTGGCGCTACCTCGGCACGTTCGAACTCAATCGGAAGTCTGATGTCCGGATGAGCAACATCGTAAGCGGCGGGAACGGGAGCAGCTACGTGGGCTTCGACGCGATGGCATTCGTTCCGGTGACCGGCGCCGTCACGGCTAGTTGCGGGGCGAGTTACTCGGGCGCCTGACGCCGTGCACTTGTTCCCTCTTTGTCGGCTCTTCTGCTATATCTGTTGGTTCCCCCCGGTATGTCGCTAACGTGAAGCACGCCGTTCCTGGGGCAGGTTTTGAGGTGTGGAGGCCCGAACCTGAGTACCCGAGGAACGGCGTGCGGATCACCACGGTAATGAACGCGCTGTGCCAGGTGCGATGTCGGCGCCGGGCGAAGGCGCTGACGGCACCTGGACGCCGCCGGGTTGAAGCTGTACCTGGAAGCTGACGCACCAAGGGTGCAGTGCCGCCGCCACGGGGTGGTCGTCGCCGCGCTGCCGTGGTGGGCACGCCATGACGGCGGGCACGCCCTCGACTTCGACCAGCAGGTCGCCTGGATGGGCCACCGAGTGCTGGAAGTCCGCGGTCGCTGCGTTGATGCGAACCGCGTGGCGCACGGTGGGTGCGATCATCGCCGGGCGTTGCGGCATTGGAGGACTTCCCGCCTGAGACCCACCGCCGGATCGCAGCCGAGCGGGCAATGACCCGCGAACATGTGTGGGGCCTGATCGCCGACCGGCACGGCGCGGTGCCCGGGGGTGAAGATCGCCGACAAGACTCTAGACGGGGTGGCCTGCATCCGTCTGGACGCCAACATCGTGATCGCCCATTCCGACAAGGCCATACAACGCAGTCGGAGCGGGTGAGGTCAGCCGAGGTCGAGGATCGCTACCGACTGGGCCGGCATCTCCACCTCGTGGCTGGACAGCACCACCCAGCGCTCGCTGGCGAGCAGGACCTCCTGGGGCGCGCGGTCCAGCGGCACGCTCTGGCGTTCGCCCGCGAGGTTGACCGCGACCGCGAGCGAGCCACGGCGGATCACCAGCCAGTGGTCGGCCTCGCTGTGCGCGACCCGGACCTCGTCCAGGCGCGGATCGGACAGGTCCGGGTGAGCCTTGCGGACCGCGACGAGCTCCCGGTAGAACGCCAGGATCTCCTTGTGCGGATCCCCGTCGAGCTCGGACCAGTCCAGCTTCGAGTTCGCGAACGTGGCCGGGTCCTGCGGATCGGGCACCTCGGCCGCGTCCCACCCGTGCTCGGCGAACTCGGCCTTGCGACCGGTCGCGGTGGCCTCGCCGAGTTCGGGCTCGGGGTGGCTGGTGAAGAACTGCCACGGCGTCGAGGCGCCCCACTCCTCGCCCATGAACAGCATCGGCGTGAACGGGCTGGTGAGGATCAGGGCCGCGCCGACCTTGAGCAGCGTGGGCGGGAGGGTGGCCGAGAGCCGGTCCCCGGTGGCGCGGTTGCCAATCTGGTCGTGGTTCTGGAGCGAGGCGACGAACCGGTGCCCGGGGATGTTGGTCCGGTCGACCGGCCGCCCGTGGACGCGCTGGCGGAAGCTCGACCAGGTGCCCGCGTGCAGGTAGGCGCTGGTCAGGACCGTGGTGAGGCTGTCCATGGATCCGTAGTCGCCGTAGTAGCCCTGCCGTTCGCCGGTGATCAGGGCGTGCACGGCGTGGTGGACGTCGTCGTCCCAGACTCCGTGCAGGCCGTACCCGCCGGCCTCCCAGGCGGTGACGAGCCGGGCGTCGTTGAGGTCGGACTCGGCGATGAGTGACAGCGGACGGCCCAGGTGCGTGGACAGCACCTCGGTCTCGCGCCGCAGCTCTTCGAGAACGTGCACGGCTCGGCGGTCGACCAGGGCGTGTACGGCGTCGAGCCGGAGCCCGTCGACGTGGAAGTCCCGCAGCCACATCAGCGCGTTGTCGATCATGTGCTTGCGGACCTCGTCGGATCCGGGACCGTCGAGGTTGAACGACTGGCCCCAGGTGTTCCGGCCCTCGGTGAGGTACGGCCCGAACTGGGGCATGTACGCGCCGGACGGCCCGAGGTGGTTGTAGACGACGTCCACGACCACGCCGAGGCCGATCCGGTGGCAGGCGTCGACGAAACGCTTCATCCCGTCCGGGCCGCCGTACGGCTCGTGGACCGCGTACCAGAGCACGCCGTCGTAGCCCCAGTTGTGGGTGCCGTTGACCGCGTTGACCGGCAGCAACTCGACCATGTCGACGCCCAGCGAGACCAGGTGCGGCAGTTTCTCGATGGCGGCGTCGAAGGTGCCCTCGGGAGTGAAGGTGCCGACGTGCAGTTCGTAGAGGATCGATCCGGGGAGCTGGCGGCCGGTCCAGGCGGTGTCGGTCCACGGGTAGGCGCTGTGGTCGTAGAGGCGGCTCAGCCCGTGTACCCCGTCGGGCTGGCGCAGCGAGCGTGGGTCGGGCAGCGGCTGGGTGCTGTCACCGAGCAGATAGCCGTAGTCGTCGCCCGGGCCGGCCTCGGGCACCTCGGCGCGCCACCAGCCCTCCTCACCCGCGGCCAGCTCGTGGTCCGCCGCCTCGTGGCCCGCGCCCTTGATCCGCACGCGGACCCGGCCCGCGCTGGGCGCCCACACTTCGAACGTCGTCACCAGCTCGCCCCCTCTCGCCTCGTCGTCTGTCGTCCGTCGTCTGTGGTCAGTCGCCTGTGGTCAGTTCCGTGCGAGCAGCGCGACCGGGTACCGGCCGAGCAGGTCCTCCAGCGCGGCCGGGCCACCGCCGAACTCCCGGCCGGTCAGCACGTCGGTCCAGGTGCCCTCCGGGAGGGCCAGCGTGGTGCCGTGCCAGCCGCCGGCCGCGTCGAGCCCCACCGGCAGCCGGGTCGCGACCGCGATCGCGCCGCCGCGGTCGAACGCGACGGCGTGTGCTGCCGAGGGACCGTCCGCGGCGATGGGGGTGTAGCCCGTGAACAGGTCCGGACGGTCCCGGCGCAGCCGCAGCGCACGTGTTGTGACCAGCAGCTTCGCCGCCCCGGACGGGTCCACGTGCGGGAGCCCGGAGTCCAGCGCGGCGAGGGCGGATCGCCGGGCGCCGAAGTCGACGTCCCGCCGGTTGTCTGGATCGACGAGCGAGTTCTCCCACAGCTCGGTGCCCTGGTAGACGTCCGGGACTCCCGGCCCGGCGAGCTGGACCAGCTTCTGGCCGAGCGAGTTGGACCAGCCGTACGGCGTGATCCGCGCGGCGAACCCGGCCACCTCGGCCGCGACCGCCGGATCGTCGTAACACCGGTCCGCGACGGCGTGCATGGCCTCCTCGAACGCGGTGTCCGGATCGTCCCAGCCGGTCGCCGTACGGGCCTCCCGGGCTGCCTTCTCCAGGTACGCGTGCAGCCGGTCGCGCTCGATCGGCCAGGCGCCCACGGCGGTCTGCCAGAGCAGGTGGGCGAGGGATCCGTCGGAGAGCGGGGCGGCCGCGGTGAGGCGCCGGACGAGGTCCGCCCAGTCGGACGGCAGCTCGGAGAGCACCGCGAGCCTGGCCCGCACATCCTCGCCGCGCTTGGTGTCGTGGGTCGAGAGGGTCGTCATCATCGCTGGCCAGCGATCCTGGCGGAGGGCGGCGGCGGCGTGGAACTCGCCCGGGGTGACCCCGAACCGGGACGGGTCGCCGCCGACCTCGTTGAGCGCGACGAACCGGGTCCAGCGGTAGAACGCCGTATCCTCGACGCCCTTGGCCATGACCGCCCCGGTGAACTGCTGGAACCGGATCGCCAGCTCGTCTCCGCTGTCCCGCAGGCGCTTGGCGACCGGGCCGAAGTCGTAGCCGGGGGAGCGGCGGCGGGCCGCCCTGAGTGCCTCGCGCAGCCGTTCGGACCCGTATTCGGGCAGGTAGGAGCGGTAGACCGGGAAGCAGGCGGCGAGGTCGGCGAGCGCGTCCTCGGCGTCCGGGATGCCGTCGGCGAGGCGGCCGAGCCGGGACAGCTCGGCGCGCATCATGCCGGTGGCGACGTCCCGCTTGCAGGTGAACAGCAGGTCCGCGTACTCGGTCTTGACGCCGGTCAGCTCGATGTCGAGTGCGGTGAAGGCGGGCTCGGCGGCCGGATCCACGAACAGCCCGCACACCTCGCGCAGCGCCTCGTACCCGGTGGTGCCCTCGATCGGCCACGGCGGTAGCTCCTCGCCGGGCTCGACGATCTTCTCGGCCACCAGCCAGGCCCCCGGCGCGGCCTCTCGCAGTCGCCGCAGGTACCCGGTCGGGTCGCGCAGGCCGTCGGGGTGGTCGACGCGGATCCCGTCGAGGTCCCCGTCCGCGTACCAGCGCAGGACCTCGGCGTGGGTGGCGTCGAACACCGCCGGATCCTCGATCCGCAGCCCGGCGAGGGTCGAGACCGCGAAGAACCGCCGGTAGTTCAGGTCGGTCGCGGCGCGGCGCCAGTTGACCAGCTGGTAATGCTGCCGCGCGTGCACCTCGGCGGCGGTGCCCTCACCAGTGCCGGGCGCGATCGGGAACCGGTGCTCGTGGTAACGCAGCTCGCGACCGTCGAGACGGAGCGCCTCCGGATCGTCGCCGAGCACCGGCAGCAGCAGCCGCCCGCGAGACCAGTCGATGTCGAACCAGCTCGCGTACCGGGACTCCCGCCCGTGCGCGAGCACGTCCCACCAGTACGGGTTCGCGGCGGCGTCGGCCACGCCGAGGTGGTTCGGGACGATGTCGGCGACGAGCCCGAGGCCCTTCGCGCGCAGGGCGGCCACCAGCTCGCGCCGCCCGGCATCCCCGCCGAGCTGGTCGTTCGCCCTGGCCGGATCGACGACGTCGTAGTTGTGCTCGGATCCGGGGGCGGCCTGCAGCATCGGCGCGCTGTAGAGATGGGTCACGCCGAGGTCCGCCAGGTATCCGGCCAGCTCGCCGGCCATGGCGAACCCGAACTTCGGCCTGACCTGGACCCGGTACGTGCCCGCGGGCGTGCTCACGCGCGGCCCTCGCTTCGCTCTAGCCGGCCTGAGCAGGTCGCACTGCGCTCATGGGTTCGCTCGCTCACGTGCAGTCCTGCTTGATCAGGACGACGAGCGACCGGGCCTCCACGGGAAGCTTGCCGCCGGCTCCCGCCTCGGCCGATTCGGTCAGCTTCGGATCGTGCGTGTCGATGACGACCTTCCACCGCTGCCCGTACTCCGCGGCAGGCATCACGAACATGACCGGCTCCGGATCGGCGTTGAAGCACAACAGGAAGCAGTCGTCGGTGATCCGCTCGCCCCAGTTGTCACGTTCGGTGATGCCCTGGCCGTTCAGGTACATCACGATCGAGCGCGAGTCGGACTCCCAGTCGTCCTCGTTCATCTCCCGCGAGTCGGGGGTGAACCAGGCGATGTCCGGGACCGCGGCCCCGGCCGCGCGCCGCACCGGCCGCCCGTCGAAGAACCGCCGGCGGCGGAACGCCGGGTGCTCGGCCCGGAACCGGACCAGCTTCTTGACGAACTCCAGCATGTCCGCGTCGGCCTGCTGCCAGTCCATCCACGCGAGCTCGCTGTCCTGGCAGTACACGTTGTTGTTGCCCTGCTGGGTGCGGCCGATCTCGTCGCCGTGCGCGATCATCGGCACGCCCTGGGACACCATCATCGTCGCCAGGAAGTTGCGGACCTGCTTCGCCCGCAGCGCCAGGATGTCCCGGTCCGTCGTGTCGCCCTCGGCGCCGCAGTTCCACGACCGGTTGTGGCTCTCGCCGTCGTTGTTGCCCTCGCCGTTGGCGTCGTTGTGCTTCTCGTTGTACGAGACGAGGTCACGCATGGTGAATCCGTCGTGGGCCGTGACGAAGTTGATGCTCGCGACCGGGCGGCGGCCGTCGTCCTGGTAGAGGTCGGCGGATCCGGAGATGCGCTGGGCCAGTTCGCCGAGGGTGCCGGGCTCGCCCCGCCAGAAGTCGCGGACCGTGTCCCGGAACCGCCCGTTCCACTCGGTCCACAGGGGCGGGAAGTTGCCGACCTGGTACCCGCCGGGTCCGACGTCCCAGGGCTCGGCGATGAGCTTGACCTGGCTGACGACCGGGTCCTGCTGGACGACCTCGAAGAACGTCGAGAGGCGGTCGACGTCGTAGAACTCCCGGGCCAGAGTGGCCGCCAGGTCGAACCGGAACCCGTCGACGTGCATCTCCTTCACCCAGTACCGCAGCGAGTCCATGATCAGCTGCATCGAGTACGGGTTGCGCACGTTGAGGCTGTTCCCGGTGCCGGTGTAGTCCATGTAGTACTCGGGCTGGTCTTCGACGAGCCGGTAGTAGGCCGGGTTGTCCAGGCCGCGGAACGACAGCGTCGGGCCCATGTGGTTGCCCTCGGCCGTGTGGTTGTAGACCACGTCGAGGATCACCTCGATGCCGGCCGAGTGCAGCGACTTGACCATGCCCTTGAACTCCTGGACCTGCTGGCCCGACCCGCCGTTGGCCGCGTAGCCGGCGTGCGGGGCCATGAACCCGATCGTGTTGTAGCCCCAGTAGTTCCGCAGGTGGCGCTGGATCAGCACGTGGTCGTGCACGAAGTGGTGGACCGGCATCAGTTCCAGCGCGGTCACGCCGAGGTTGGTCAGGTGGTCGAGCATCGCGGGGTGGCCGATCGCCGCGTAGGTGCCGCGCAGCGCCTCGGGGATCCCGGAGTGGCGCATCGTCAGGCCGCGGACGTGTCCCTCGTAGATCACCGTCTCGTTGTAGGGCCGCCGCGGGGCCCTGTCGTCGCCCCACTCGAAGAACGGGTTCGCGATCACGCACTTGGGCAGGTGGGGGGCCGAGTCGGCGTGCGACATCTTGTCCGGGTGGCCGAACTCGTAGGAGAACAGCGATCCGTCCCACTGGATGTCGCCCTCGATGGCCTTCGCGTACGGATCCAGCAGCAGCTTGTTGTGGTTGCAGCGAAGCCCGGCCTTCGGCTCGTACGGTCCCCGGACCCGCAGGCCGTAACGCTGACCTGGGCCGATGCCGGGCAGGTACCCGTGCCAGACGAAACCGTCGACCTCTGGCAGCTTGACCCTGGTCTCCTCGCCGCCGGACCCGAACAGGCACACCTCGACCGACTCGGCGATCTCCGAGTACACGGCGAAGTTGGTGCCGATTCCGTCATACGTTGCGCCCAGCGGGTAGCGACTCCCCGCCCAGACCTGCGTCAACTTCTCACCCGTTCCGCTGCGGGCCGGTGCGCACCGGCCGACCGTTTTGTACTCCACCAGCGGCGCCCACCGCGGGCACCTTGTGGTGAACATTCCAGATTTCTGTAAATGAATATCCCGCGATCCGAACGTTATGCCACCCGTGGCCCGTACTGCCTGACGTAGCGGATCGAGTCGGAGGTCGACATGGGCAACGTGTTCCGGATGCCGGGAGACGACGGGCGCGCCAGCGGCGGCTCGGGTCGGAGCGGGAGCCAGGGCAAGGGCTCCCGAAACGGCCGGAGCGGCGGCAAGGGGTTCCCGGCGGGGCACCCGTTCACGCAGGTCCCCGGCCTCTCGCGCGGGTCCGGCTCGGGGTTGGGCGGTGTGGGCCGCGGCGCGGCCGGGCCGCCCAACTCCGCCCGAGCCCCCCGGCCACTGCACGGGCCTGGGCCGGCCTCGGCGGGCAGGCAGGGCTGGCTGCGCGCCAACTCCGGCGGACGGGCCCGGGTACACCGCCCGCCGGTCCCCCGGGAGTTCTGTGCCGGGCGGTACCGGCTGGAGTCCCGCCTCGGCGGCGGGGCCGGATCCGACCTGTACCGCGCCGCGGACCGGCTCCTGCGCCGCCCAGTGGTGCTCAAGGTCTACCGGCAGGGTCCTGGCGGCGCGGCCGAGCGGCTGTTCCGGGACGAGGCCCGCCAGCTCGCCTGGCTCGAACACCCCAACCTCGTGACCCTCTATGACGCCGGAATCGAGGGCGGCCATCCCTTCCTCGTCCTCCGGTACGTCGACGGGGTGACGCTCGAACGGCGCCTGGAGCAGGGTCCGCTCACCGCCGATCAGACGGCCGCGGTCGGCGCCCGGATCGCCGACGCGCTCACCTACATCCACGAGCGCGGCGTGACCCATGGGGACCTGCGGCCCTCGTGCGTCCTGGTCGACGAGCACGACGTCTTCCTCTCCGACTTCGGCATAACCCGGATGACCGGACTCCAGACCGGCAACTCCGCCTATCTCGCCCCCGAGCAGCTGCGCGGCGGCAAGGTCGGGCCGGCCGCGGACATCTACTCGCTCGGGCTGCTGCTCGCCGAGTGCCTGACCGGCGAGGCCCAGTATCCCGGCGGAGCGCTGGCCTCCGCCGTGGCGCGGCTCACCACCCGCCCGCGGATCCCCGAGGGGCTGCCCGAGCCGCTGCACGACGCGCTCGAGGCGATGACCGCCGCGGATCCGGGGGAGCGGCCGGACGCCGAGGAGTGCCGCGCCGCGTTCGCGCTGTGCGATCCGACCGCGCGCCCGGTGGCTGGCCTCGACGACCTGCCCGGTCACCTGCCCGCCGAACTCGTGGGGCCGGTCGCCGATCCGAGGCTGCCCGTGGAGCCGGACGCGGACACGATCTCGGACTCGATCGCGGACAACGTGCTCTTCTTCCCGTTCCAGCGCCGGTGGACCGATGCTCCCGCCGCGCGCAGAGAACCCGCCGTGGTGACCCCGCCGACGCCGTTGCGGCAGGCGGAGCGCCTCGCCAGGGTGGTGCCACTCACGCGGATCCGGCCGTCCGGAACCCGAAGGCCGCACCTGCGTGGCTGGGTGAAGCTGATCGCCGCGAGCGCGGCGGCGGCCGCGCTGGCCACCGGGCTGATCCAGATGGAGAGCGCGTCGGCGAGCGAGGCCCCGCCCACGACCACCCAGCACCCCTGAGCTGACCGGGCACGAAGGACCGGTGCGGGCGAACCCGCACCGGTCCTTTCGCGTGCGCGCCGGGATCAGCGGCGCAGGCTGTCGAGGCTGGTCACCGGCGGCGCCGGTACCGCACGGAGGTTCCGATGCCGGCCAGGTGCAGGGCCACGAACGTGAGACCCAGGAAGAGGAAGAGGTTGTACGACAGCGCAGACGGCAGCGCCACGTTGAGCAGGTCGAGCAGGAAAGCGATGCCGAAGATGACCGCAGCGACGATCGCGAACATTGTTCCTCCAGTGGTCGGCAGGCTCGGGCGATGGTGCATGTTCACCGAGTGGGGCGCCCGGGCCGCGTGTGAATGGTGAATACCCCGTCCGCTGGATCCGTAAGCATGCGTTTTGCCCGTCCGTCCGCAATGGACTTTCGGACTTTTTTCAGCGCCGAGTGATCCTCCCGGCGCGGGCGTCCGTACTACTGGGCATGAGGGCCTAGAACCTCCTTCCGCCGCCGGATCGTGTGGGGCGTGACGGCGCGCAAGCGGGTGAGCACGGTGGTAGTCCTTCCCGGTAGGACGCCACCGTGCTCCCCGAGTCCCTCAGCGCAGACACCCACCTGGCCGGTCCCCTGACCGGCCAGCAGCAGTACCGCAGACCGGAGTACGGCACAGAGCAGCACCGCGTCCGAGCCGCCGACAGCACCGAAACGGAGCCGTGTCCGTGACGATCCATTCCCAGCAGCCGGGCCCCGCCCCGGAGCCGGTGCCCGCCGAGCCCACGGCGAACCACCTGCAGGCGGCGCAGCGCATCCACGCCACCCATCGCCGGGTCTGTGTCCCGGAGCCGGTCTGCCGCTGGTGCCTCAAGGCCTGGCCCTGCCCCGGCGCCCGGTGGGCGAAGCTGGTCATGCACCGCGCCGAACTGCGCGCCGGTATGAACCGGCGGGAGGTGCGGCCGCGTGACCGACGCTGACGTCTTCGCGCTGGTCAGCTCCATCGTGTGGGTGATCGGCCTCGGCCTGGGCTACGGCATCGGCTACCTCGGCGGCTTCAGCAGGGGACGCGAGCGCGCCTCGGCGAACCCGATCCGGATCAGCCGGCCTCCGCTCGCCGCCTGGCGCCGGTCCCGCCCGGCCACCGACCGCCGTCCCGGCCGGGTCGTCTCGCCGCGGGTGGTCGCCCCGTCCCGCGCGCCGTCCGCCCGCCGCCCGGTCTCCAAGCGCTGACCGCTCGTCCGTTCACCGAAGTGCGTGCCGCTGGACCGGCTATGACCGGCATCCCGGCACACACTTGCGGGAGGGGCGCGTGTCGGCCGGCTCGGGTCAGACGGTGAGCGAGGCTTCGGCCGTGAAGCCCGTCCTGACGTTGCCGGCGACCTTGGGGATCTGCCCGGCGACCCCGTCCGCGAACGCCGGATCCTTCGTCATGGTCGCCTTGGCCAGCCGTTTCGCGCTCGTCCCGTAGAGCTTGGTGCCGTAGACGAGCCGGCAGATCACCTCGGGCAGCGGGAGTTGTGTCGCCAGCACGGGGTGGCCGCCGCTCGTCGCTGCGCGCTCGTCCGGGTAGACCGCCACGTGCAGGTGCGGCCATCGGCCGGCCTCCGCGCCCGGGAACACGCTGGTGAACGAGACTGTCCCGTCGTACTCGGCGATCTGGATCCCGCGCAGGTAGGACTCGCCGGGCGCGCCCGGGTACATCGAGTACAGGCCGTCCCGGTCGCAGTGCCAGACGTACACCGCCGCGCCGAGGTACCCCGCACAACCCTTGGCGGACTGGCGGACGGTCAGCGTGATCCGCAGCGGCACCCCGCCCGCCTGGCCGCCACCGGGCTTGAGGCTCGGGCGGAGGTCCTTGCGGACGATCCCGGGCAGGCCGAGGGCGTCCGGGCCGCTGGATCCGTCCGCGGCGAAGGGGCCGAGATCCTCGCTGGGGCTGCGGGGGCAGGACGACGATCCGCCGGTCCCGCCGCTGGATCCGGTCCCATGGCTGGTGCAGCCGCCGGCCGCCGCGGCGAGTCCGGCCCCGGCGAACAGGAGCGGCGCCCGGCGCCGGTCGATGAGTTCGGCCATCCAGCGAGAATGACATACAAAACGGACTTAGGGCCTAGTTATGTACGTGGCTGGTCCACGCCGAGCCGTCCCACCAGCGCAGCTGGGCCTCGTTGTACGGATCCGGATACCAGGCCGCCGAGGCGGGCACCGCCGAGACCGCCGCGCTGCCGGTCACCGCGGACGTGCGCTGGCGGCGCGGCATCGCCTCGGCGATCACCTCGTCCACCTCGTGCTCGGGCACGTCCAGCAGCTTGCCGACCGCGAGCAGGTCGATGCGCTCGCCGTCGGTGAGCTGGCGATCCGCCCAGGCCGTGGCGGCGAGGGTGCGCAGGTAGGTGCGGTGGGCGCCGGCCTGCTCGGCCTCGAAGATCGCGAGTGCGGACGCCAGGTCCTTGAGGTGGATCGCCTCGGTGAACGACAGCACCCGGTCGGACACGGCGGCGTCGAGCGCCCCCAGGTAGGCCGTCACCGCGCCGGTCTCGTCGGGATTGCGGGGGGCCGCGTCGACGACGTCCGCGACGAACTGCTCGGAGTCCTGCTGGCTCTGGGCCGCGTCCTTCTCGGCCTGCTTGGCGCTCGGCAGCACCTCGCCGTCGAGGATCGTCGGCACCCGCGCGGATCCGCGAGTCGGCACCGACGCCCGGCCGGCGGACGGGTACGCCTGGGCTCCCGACGGCGTGCCCGCGGACCAGGCCGGGCGCGCGGCGGCCTCGGGCTGCGGCCGGGCCACCATCGGGAAGTCCCGGATCGGCGTCGGCGGCCACGCCATCCGCTTGGCCTTCTCCAGGCTGTCCCGCCATGGCGAGGGCAGAATCTGCCGGTGACTGAGGAACAGGTTGAACAGGGCGGCCGCCGCTCGGGCGCGGGTGAGCGCCGAGCGCGGCTCGCCGATCTCGATGCCGGCCGCCGCGCAGCACTGCTCCAGCGTGCGGCCCGGCAGGCTCGGCAGGTAGCGGGGCGCGTGGGTCATCGTGCAGATCACCGGGATGTGCGGCATCGCCACGCCCGCGCGCCGGAACTCCTCGTCGAGGAACGCCGACGTGAACAGCAGGTTGTGGCCCACGACGACGTTGCCGGCCAGCCAGCTCTGCAGCCACCCGGCGATCGACGGGAAGCGCGGCGCCCCCGCCAGGTGCTCGGGCCGGATCCCGTGCGCCTCGACGGATCCGAGGTCACCCGCCGGATCGACCAGCGTGCACGCCTCGCCGAGGACGTTGCCCGCCAGGTCCAGTACGACGACCGCCACCTCGGCGATCCGGTGCTCCCGGGGGCTGAGTCCGGTGGTCTCGATGTCGACGACGACCCAGGCGGGCACGGTTTCTGCGGAAGACACGCTCATGGTGAAGGCAGAATACGTCGCGCGGCTACGGCCCGGGTCGCCGACCTGGACACCACGTCGCGTTCTCCCTTGTGAGGAGGTCTGCCGATGGGTCCGCTGGCTGGGATCCGGGTGCTGGAGATCGCGTCCATGGCCCCGGCGCCGTTCGGCTGCATGATCCTGGCCGACCTCGGTGCCGACGTGTTGCGCGTCGACCGGCCGGGTGAGGCGTTCCTCGGATCGGTCGGGCGCGGGCCGCTCGGGAGGGGGCGCCGGTCCGTGGTGGCCGACCTCAAGGATCCAGCGGGGGTGGCCGCGGTCCTCGGTCTCGCCGCGCGGGCGGACGTGCTGGTCGAGGGCTTCCGGCCCGGGGTGGCCGAGCGGCTGGGCATCGGTCCCGAGCCGTGCCACGAGCGCAATCCCGGCCTGGTGTACGCGCGGATGACCGGCTGGGGCCAGGACGGGCCGCTCGCCAGCCGCGCCGGTCACGACATCAACTACATCGCGCTGGCCGGCGCACTGGATCCGATCGGGCGGCCCGGCGAGCGACCGGTCCCGCCGCTGAACCTCGTCGGGGACTTCGGGGGCGGCGGCGCGCTGCTGGTCATCGGGATCCTCGCGGCGCTCGCCGAGCGATCCCGGTCCGGCCTCGGGCAGGTCGTGGACGCCGCGATGGTCGACGGCGCCGGCCTGCTCACCGCGTTCCTGCACGGCATGATCGCGGACGGCCTGTGGCAGGGCGGCCGGGGCGAGAACCTGCTCGACGGTGGCGCCCCGTTCTACGACACCTACGCCACGGCGGACGGCCGGCACGTATCCGTCGGCGCCCTGGAACCCCAGTTCTACGCGGCGCTGCTCGATGGGCTCGGCCTCGCGGACGGCGGCCTGCCCGCGCAGGGCGACCAGCAGCGCTGGCCCGAGTTGCGCGCCGCCCTGGCGGAACGGTTCGCCACCAGGACCCGCGACGAGTGGGCCGAGGTCTTCGCCGGAACGGACGCCTGCGTGTACCCGGTCCTGGCCCCCGGCGAGGCGGCCGATCACCCGCACGCCCGGGCCAGGGGGACGTTCACCGAGGTCGGGGGGATCGTCCAGCCGTCCCCGGCACCCCGCTTCAGCCGCACCCCGGCCACGATCGCGGGCCCGCCACCCGCCCACCCCGAGCCCGTCGAGACCGCCCTCGCCGCCTGGACGCCCTGACCCGTCCATCCCGTTGTCCCGGTCCCGTCCCTCCCCGTCCCCTCCCCGCAAGTGCGGTAACCGCGACCGGTCAGGACCGGCACCGATTACCGCACTTCGCGGGTGGCGCGCCCCGGCGGTGGGGGGACCGGGGTCCCGGTGGACGGGTCAGAGGTCCCGAGGCGATCCCGACCGAGCCGAGGCCCTGGCGGTCTCGATGACCTCCAGCGCGGCGATCGGCCCGGCCGGATCGACGGGAACCGGCCCGCCCCCGCTGAGCGCCGCGGCGACCTGCGCGTAGAAGAGCTGGTAGGCCCCCGGATCCGTGGGCTCGGGGCGGACCGCGTCCCCGGCGCCGACCAGTCCCCAGTGCTCGGGCGGCTCCTGGCCCCAGCCCGGCGATCCGGGTACCCCGCCGGCGCGCAGTGCGTCCTCCTGGGGATCCAGGCCGTACTTGGTGTACGCGCTCCTGTCGCCGAGCACGCGGAACCGGGGTCCGTTCTGGGCGGCGACCGCGCTCATCCACAGGTGCGAGCGGACTCCGCGCTCGTGGGTGATCGCCACGAACACGTCGTCGTCGGTGGCCGCTCCCTCGCGGCGGCGGTCGATCTCGGCGTAGACGCTGGCCGCGGGGCCGAACAGGTGCAGCGCCTGGTCGACGAGGTGGCTGCCGAGGTCGTAGAGGATCCCGCCGGCCGCCGCCGGATCCGCCTGCTCTTTCCACCCGGGCTTCGGGACGGGCCGCCACCGCTCGAACCGCGACTCGAAGCGCGCGACATGCCCGAGCGCGCCGGTGTCCACGAGCCGCCGGACGGTCCGGTAGTCGCCGTCCCACCGGCGGTTCTGGAACACGGTGAACAGCAGCCCGCGCTGGTGGGCCAGCGCCGCGAGTTCGCGCGCCTCGGCGGCGGTCGCGGTGACCGGCTTGTCGACGACGACCGCCAGGCCGTGCTCCAGCGCCGCCCGCGCGAGTGGCCCGTGGGTGCGGTTGGGCGAGGTCACCACGACGAGGTCGACGGCGTCCCACAGCTCGTCCGCGCTGGTCACCGTGGTCGCGCCCGGATGGCTCGCGCGCACCTGGGCTTGACGGTCCGGGTTGGCGGTGACGACCGCCGTGAGGTCGAGCCCGGGCGTGGCGGCGATCAGCGGGGCGTGGAAGACGGCCCCGCCGGTGCCGTACCCGATCAGTCCGACGCGAGTCATGACCTGACTCAATCACAGTGGACCGTGGCCGCGCCTCACGGTGATCTCCACGGCCGCGGACCTGCCGGGCGCGATCGTGCCCATCGGAACCGGCGCGGGGGCGGCGGACCAGCCGTCCGGAGTGTCCACAGTGGCGGTGACCGCCCGGACCCATGTACGGCGGAGTGGGCGCTGTCTCGGCGGGGCATTCCTGCACGTCGACGAGGGGCACCGAGTTTCCAACAGAACTACCCAAATTCCAACGAAAACTATCGCCCGAAGGTGGGCCAGACGGTACAGAATGGCGTGGACGGCCGTCAACGGATCCGCGCGCTAGCGAAAACCCGCGCAGAACACTCCTGGGACCACCGCGCTGTGGTGGGGTGGTGGGGATCAGTCCCGACACCGCAGGAGGCTGGACATGAGCGACCACACCTACCGCGTGACCGAGATCGTCGGATCGTCTCCCGACTCCATCGACCAGGCGATCCGGAACGCGATCAGCAGGGCGAGCACCACCCTGCGCAACCTCGACTGGTTCGAGGTGACCGAGGTCCGCGGCCACATCGACGGTGGCGACGTGGCGCACTTCCAGGTCGGCCTCAAGGTCGGCTTCCGCCTCGACGGCGGGTCCGCGGGCGAGAGTTAGGGCCTGTCCCGGCGGGCGGAGCTTGATCCCGGCGCGATTACGGGGAGACTGTGCGCATGGTCATGACGCTGCACCCGCGCACGTACAACGACGTCTTCCACGTCGGGCACTACTTTCGCGAGGGCAGTGCGGTCCTCATGGACCTGACCCGCCTCACCGAGGACGACGCCACCCCGCTGGTCGACTTCGCCGCGGGCCTGGTCATCGGCCGTGGCGGCGCCATGGAACGCGTCACGGCCGGGGTGTTCCTGCTGCTCCCGCCCGAGGAGGCGGCCCGCCGTGCCCGCCCCGCCTCGGCCGCGGGCCGCTGAGCCCTTCCGCCGGTTCTGCGAAGTGCGGTAACTGGGGCCGGTCCCGACCGGCCGCGGTTACCGCACTTCGGCGGTCAGCGTCAGCCGCCCTCGGCGATCGAGGCGAGCTTGTCGCGCAGCCACTGGTGCGCGACGTCCCGGTGCCGGCGCGGATGCCAGTACATCGTCTCGGTGAGCGGCCGCAGCTCCGCGGGAAGGTCGAACAGCCGGATCTCGGCGGCGTCCGCCACCTGCTGGCCGAACCGCTCCGGCAGCACCGTGATCAAGCGGGTGCCGCGCAGGACGTGGGTGGCGGCCGTCGCGCTCTCGCTGGTCATCGACGGCGACCGGCGGATCCCCAGGTCGTCGAGCTGGGCCTCGGTGCTCGCCGAGAGGGCGCCCTGCGGCTGGCACACGTACGGCTGCGCGGCGAACTGCGCGAGTGTCACCTCGCCCCGGACGTCGGGGTGGTGCCGGCAGGCCGCGCCGACGAGCCGGTCGGTGTAGAGGACCTGCGACGGCACGTCCGCGGGCGGATCGGCGAGTTCGCGCGTCGCCAGCACCAGGTCGACGTCACCACGGGCCAGCAGCCCGGACTGCCGCCCGTCGGCGGGCCGGACCGATAGCCGCACGTGCGGTGCCTCCTTGGCGAGCACCTCGTACAGCGGGCGGATCAGCACGATCGACGCGTGCTCCCCGGCGGCGATCGAGAACGTGCGCGAATCGGTGGCCGGATCGAACGCCGGCCGGTCCGACAGCGTCTCCTCGATCAGCGTGAGGATCTCCCGGATCGGCTGCACGAGCGACTCGGCCAGTGGGGTGGGCCGCAACCGCCGTCCGTTCCGCACCAGCAGCGGATCGTCGAACATCTTGCGTAGCCGGGCGAGCGCCGCGCTCATCGCGGGCTGGCTCAGCGACAGTCGCTTGCCTGCGCGGGTGACGTTCCGTTCGGCGAGTAACGCGTCCAGGGCCACCAGCAGATTGAGATCAACCCTGTTGAGGTTCATCGGCCTGCTCCTCAGCGCTGGGAGCCGCCTCGCGCGGCCCCGTGGGGAGGGGCCGCGCTAGCTGAGCTCGACAGCCACAGCTCGTGGGGATGACATCGGTTTCTGTATCTGCTTCCGCAATAGCCCGATTTTGAGACCACGGTATCGGATCGCGGTCTATACCAATAGGTCTAGACCGCAGAAAGTTGCCAGCACATGTCGAGGTTCGCTACGCAGATAAGAGCGCGGTCGTACCGCGAGTAACGGCGAATACCCGTGCGGCCCGTTTGGGGTCCGGTGGGAACGGAAAAGCATGTCTGTGCAGGTCTCACACCCCGTGGGCGCCACCGGTGAAAGGACGGGCGAGATGAACGCGATCGTCGCCGCCGATCCGTTCGGGAACTCCGGAGTATTGGGTGCGCTCGTATTTCGGGACGGGGCGCACAGGACGGGCAAATTATCCGAGCGCGACGCGCACGCGTTGGTACGTGCGCAAGAGTCACTGGCGCGCGACCATGCATATGACGGGGATTTTCGCTAGAGGGTCGTGATCACGATGGCAACGTTGGTGTTGGCTCGGCCGACTTGGGAGCCGCCACTGGCGCGGCGAGCCGAGGCGCTGTTCGTCAGCCCGCTTCAGCCGTCCGAAGAGCCCGACGTCAGGCAGGTCCGCACCGCGATCGGTGCCAGCTTCCGCACGTTCGGCGGAGCGGCGGGATGCGCGGCCCAATGCGCGGCCGAGTTCGGTGAGCACCCCGAGGTGGCCGTCGCGCGGATGCGCTGGGCACTTGCCCTCGCCTGCGACCCATCAGCCAGCAACTGATTCTCCCGCGGTTCGGGTCACCCGGCTTCGGCGGCGCGGGGCAGGGCCGTGGCGCCGAGTGCCGACGCTCCGGCGAGCATCGCCCCAGTCCGGGCGCTCGCCCTGGTGGCGGCTCCGGCCGCGACGGCGGCGAGTCCCGGCCGGGCGCGGTCGAGCATGTCCCGGACCGCGTCGGCGAGCTGGGAGGCCGTGAAGGGCTTGGTCAGGTACTGATCCGCACCCGCTTGCAAACCGG
>JAOPVE010000106.1 GCA_025963185.1 Actinomycetes bacterium | reverse complement strand
CAGCAGCAGGGCGATCCCGCCGTAGACCCGCGGTGAATGAGATCCGCGAGGACCTCTTGCCCGCCGCGTTCCAGGCCGTACACGAACGCCATCACGACCGGGGCGGCCCACCGGCCGGATCGGCACTGCCCGCACGATCGCCGCAGCAGGGCGATGACCTTGTCCTCGAAGCGGCCGCCGGCTGGGTCACGACGAGGTTCGCCGACCGCCAGTTCGCGGACGCTCTCTCAGAGCGGGCAGAACGCGATTCCCCAGTGTGGCTGGCCGTGGAAGAGGCGGCCGTCGCTGGCCACCCAGAGGCCCGCGGGCGTCACGAGGAAGTCCTTGCCGCCCACGTCACGGTCCTTCGACGGGTTCCAGGGCAGCGCCTTGCCGGTCTTCGGGTCGATCGCGCCGATGCCCTGGCGGGCCACCGCGCCAGGTCCGGCGGAGTCTTTGCCCTTGGGGTTGTCGAGCCAGCGCTGGTGGCCCTGGACGTAGACGGCCGCGCCGCTGATCGCGACCGAGTGCAGCGTGTCGCCCCCTGTGTAGTTGATCCACACCGGGCGGCTCGGGGCCCGGTTCGCCGTGTCGAAGCGGGCCGCCGCGTCGCACACCGTGAAACCGAGCTGTGAGCTGTTCGCGACGACGAACCCGCTCGCCACGATCACGAAGTAGCTGCCGTCCGGAGAGAAGTCCACGTCCCGGAGCTGGTCGGCGAGGGTGCTGCCCGCGCACCGGCTGGCCATGGGCGGGTAGCGCCAGGTGTCGAGCGTCGCGGTCGCGCCGAGGTCGACCATTGCCGCCCGGGGCCGCGACTGGCCGGAGACCGTCGTGAAGTTGCCGATCGCCATCAGCCGGGTGCCCGCCGGGTTCACCGCGAACTTGTAGACCTCGCTGGGGCGGGAGTCGGTCGCCACCGACCCGGAGACGCCGAGGTTGAGGTAGCCCGTGTCGGATCCGGTGGCGGGGTCGAGCGCGATCAGGTGTTTCGGGAAGGAGCCCGCGACCAGCAGCCGGTTCCCGGTGAGCGCCAGCTCGGTCACCCGGCCACTCGGGATCGGCGCGCTGAACCCCGGATCGACGGCGCCGGTGACCGCGTCCAGCTTGACCAGCGCCCGGTGTGGCTTGCCCGCGACGGTCCCGAAGTCGCCGCCCACGTACAGGGAGGGGCCGGACGCGGCGAGCGCCCACACCACCCCGCCGGTGGAGCCGATGGCCGGTGCGAACGGCGCGAGCGCGCCCGTCCTGGCGTCGAACGCCATCAGGTTGTCCCGCTGGCTGGTCGTGGTGCGGGCCGAGTTCGTGACGGTGTGGAACCGCCCGCCCGCATACATCGCCGAGCCGCGCTGCAGGAGCGCGTTCACCGTGGCGTCCGGCGTCTGGGTGTCGTCCTGGACGCCGGGGGTGAAGCCGGCCGGGTTCTCGCTCACGACCGCCGGATGGCTGACGGGCTGGGCGGCGGCCGCGGGGGCGAATGCTGTTCCGCCGAGTCCGGTCAGGGCCAGGACGGCGGTAACGGTGATGTGCCGAGCTCGCTGCGTCATCGGCAGCACTCCTCACGACGGGGCCGCCGGGGAGACGGCGGCCCTGAGTACAGGTTAGGCAGCCGGCGGTACTCAGTGGATCAACTCGGCTAATCCTGTCCACTGTGTACCTGGGTGGCCGTTACGCCGCCCGGACACTGCCCGGATGATGCCCGGGCCGTTGCGAGAGAGGCGCGAGGGTGCGCGGCCGTGATCCGCGAAATGCGTGTGCGGTTTGTGCCGGTCTGGACGGGGGGCCACGGCACACACTTCGTCAGTCGGAGTGTCGTTTTCTTAAGGAGACCTGTGTTTCACATTATTTGCGTCTAGCGATGAACTTCCGCGTGGTCCTGGCCGTACTTGCCTCTACGGCGCCACTCCACAGCGCCGGTGAACAGGAGTGCATTCAATGGGACGCAGACCGAGGCTGAGCCGCAATGCCACCGTCACCCTCACGGTCGGTGCGGTACTCGTGGGCCTGACCGCTATCGGCACCGGGATGAGCTTCGCCGGGAACCAGCCCGGCGTGCTCGCAGGGAAGGTGACGCCCGCCTGCGCGGCGCTGACCAGCCAGATCAAGAACCGGGGATCCGTCAATACCGCCCAGGCGATCCAGTGTGACCAGGCGGAGTTCGCCTCGATGGAGAACGCGCGGCAGCAGGCGCGGGCGAAGGGGCAGAAGCCGCCGATGGGTGTGAGCCCCACGTGCGTCGCGGTCGATGCCCGCGCCGCCACCGGGGACAGCACGCTGGACTTCACGCTGGCGTTCCACTGCCGCCAGCAGGAGCGGTTCGCCAACGCGACGAACGTGGCGAACGGGGTGGCCAAGAAGGAGATCACCTCGCTGTGCAAGGGCGTTGCGCTGCGGGCCTCCCGCGGCCAGAGCGTCGACCGGTTCCAGGCGTCGTTCTGCAGCCTCGAGGGCGCGAACGTCGGCGGGGGCCAGAACGCGCCCGCGCCGCCGAACCCGCCAGCACCGCAGCCGCCCGCGCCCAAGCCGCCAGCGCCGCAGCCTCCGGCGCCGAAGCCGCCAGCGCCGCGGCCCCCGGCTCCTCCGGCGCCCGCACCGGCTCCGGGTGGCAACGTGGCGTCCGTCGCGCCGTACGTCGACCTCGGCGTGCTTTCGAACGGCCAGGCCGGATCCCTCGCGGACATCTCCAAGAAGACCGGGCTGAAGAACTTCGCGCTCGCCTTCGTGACGGCGGCCGGCTGCCAGCCGCACCTGCCCGACTCGGACGCGGCCGTCAAGGCTCAGATCGACGGGCTGCGCGCGGCCGGCGGTGACGTGATCATGTCGTTCGGCGGCGCCAGCGGGGCCGAACTCGCCCAGGCGTGCACCGATCCGGCTCAGCTGCAGGCCGCGTACGCGGGGGTGGTGAAGCAGTTCGGGCTCAAGGCGATCGACATGGACGTCGAAGGCGCGGCGGTCGCCGACGCGGCCTCGATCGCCCGGCGCTCGAAGGCGCTCGCCGCGGTGCAGAAGCAGGTGCCGGGACTGAAGGTGTCCCTTACCCTGCCGGTGCTGCCGACGGGCCTGACCGACGGCGTCAACGTGGTCAAGTCGGCCAAGGACAACGGACTGGCGCTGAGCGTCGTCAACGTCATGGCCATGGACTACGGCGCCGCGGACAGAGGCGACCGGGGTGCCGAGGCGATCCAGGCCGCGCAGAGCACCCTCAAGCAGGTCCAGGGGATCTTCGGAGCGTCGGCCAACTTCTCGATGATCGGCGTGACTCCGATGCTCGGGGTGAACGACGACCAGGCGATCTACAACCAGGACGACGCCCGGCAGCTCGTCACGTTCGCCAAGCAGAACAAGATCGGCTACCTCGGTTTCTGGGAACTGAACAGGGACGCACACGCCTGCACCGGCGCGCTGTTCAGCTGCACCAACATCGCTCAGCAGCCACTGGAGTTCGCGAAGATCTTCGCCGCCCGCTGACGCGAAAGGCCGCTGGGGCGGATCGGGTGCCGGCCCGATCCGCCCCAGCCGCGCGCCCGTCGCACCACGGGATCGCGTCGGTGCGTGACCGGGGCGATACTGAACGGAGTTCTCTGCGTTCACGGCGGAGTGCGGTGGCCGGCTTCCCCGGCCACGGTGGGGAGGTCCGGTGCGCGCCGCTGACCGCTTGTCCTTACGGCTGCTGGACCCGCTGCTGGACCTCGCGCTGCGTGCCGTGTCCCGCCGGACCGCGGTGATCCTGTACGCCGCGACCGGGGCGGGCCTCGCGGCCGTCACCGGACTGGATGCCAGCGCCAGCGTCTTCATCGAGATGCGAGCGCTGTACATGCTGCCGGTCATGACGATGGCCTGGTTCACGGGTTTCTCGGTGCCGCTCGTCGTGACCGCCGCTGTCGCCACCGCGGCGGAGGGCGTGGTCGAGATCCGCGGGGAGCACTTCGACGCCGGGATCGGCGGGGAGGCCTGGAACTCCGGGACCCGGATCGGCGTGTACCTGTTCGCCGCGCTCGTGGTCGCCGCCCTGCGGACCCGGCTGCTGGCCGAGCACACCCGCGCCCGGGTGGATCCGCTCACCGGCGTCGCCAACACCCGGCGGTTCACCGAGGCCGCCACCGGCGAGCTCGCCCGCGCGGCCCGCTACCGTCACCCGCTGTCGCTGGCACTGGTGGACCTCGACAACTTCAAGGCCGTCAACGACATCCACGGTCATCCCGCCGGGGACCGGGTCCTCGCCGCGGTCGCCGCGCACCTGGTCGCCACCGTGCGCGGGACCGATCTGGTGGCCCGGCTCGGCGGGGACGAGTTCGCGGTGCTCTGCCCGGAGACCGGATCCGCCGACATGCGGGCGCTGCTGGCCCGGCTGCCCACCACCGTGGACTGCGGTCCGGCGCCGGCCGTGAGTTTCAGCATCGGCGCGGTGAGCTATGACAACGGGGTGCCTGCGAGCGTCGAGACCATGCTGGCGTGTGCGGACGCGGCGATGTACGACATGAAGGCGTCCGGGCCCGCCCGGCGGGGCAGCCCCCGGTACAGCGGCGACGAGGAGTCTCTGGCATGACGGACGACGGCATGACGGACGACGAGCTCGACGCCCAGCTGGTCAGCCTCCGCGCCCGGGTGCGGGCGCTGGAGGACGTCGAGCTGATCAAGCGGCTGCACCGCACCTACGTGCGCCACCTCGCCGATCCGCTGTGGGACGACATGCTGAGCATGTTCACGGCCGACGCGGTGGTCGACGTCCGCCAGTACGGGGTGCGGTCCGGTCACGCGGAGATCGCCGAGCTGTTCGGCGAGATCCGCGCCGCCGGCAGCCCGCGTGACGGGTACGTTCTGACCTCGCCGGTCGTCGACGTCTACGGCGACCTCGCGACCGGATCGTGGACGCTGCACCGCCACGTGTGCGAGTTCCCTGCCCAGGGCGGCGTCGTCCGGGTGTTCGGCCCGTGGTGGGAGGGGCGCTACCGCTGCACGTACCGCCGCGAGGAGGGCCGGTGGCGGTTCGCGGCGATGCGGTTCCGGATCGTCGCGCCAGATCCGGACACCGATGTGGACGAGGCGGCCCGGGCCGAGGCGCCGAGCCGCGGTGGTGGCCGTGCCCGCTGAAAACCGCTCTCGCCGGCCCGAACTCGTCGCGGAACTCGGCAGGCTCGGCGCGCGCCTGGCCGACCTCGAAGCCGTCGGGGAGATCGAGCGCCTGCACCGCACCTTCACCAGGGCCGTGGCCGACCGCGAGTTCGGCACCCTGTCGGGCTACTTCTGCGACGACGGCGTCATCGACATGCGCCGGCACGGCGAGAAGCTCGGCCGCAACGCCATCAAGGCCCACTTCGACGGGATGGGGGCCGTGCCGCTGGAGGGCGCGGGGTACCTGCTCAGCTCGCCGGTGGTGCACGTGTCGGGGGACGTCGCGTCGGGCGTGTGGTCCTGGCACCGCTTCCTGGCCAGCGGGACGGTCGCCGGCCGCCCGGTGCGGGTGTGGGGAGTGTGGGAGGAGGGGCGTTATCGCTGCTCCTACCGGCGGACCGCGGACGGCTGGCGGTTCTCGCGCATGCAGTTCCGGGTCATCCGGCCGGACCACGACGACGATCCGCCGGGCGGTGGCGAGCGGTAAGGCCTCGGTGGCGAGCGGCAAAACCTCGGCGTATCCCGCGATCCCGGGTCGCCCGAGAAGATCCGGCGCATGTCCCTCACCTCTCGCGCGGTTCTCGGGATCGCCACCACGGCGGCGCTCCTCCTGACCCAGGCCGCCTGCACCGGATCCCCGGGAAGCAGCTCACCGGCCGCCACCGGATCCACGTCGATCACCGTCGGCAACGGCCCGTTCCTGTCGAACGCCGACCTCTACCTCTCCGAGCGCAAGGGCTACTTCGGCGAGGTGCGGCTCAAGACGGCCGTCACCGTCCTGACGGCCGGCAGCAACGCCGTCCCCCAGCTACTGAACAACGGCCTGCAGTTCGCGGCGGTCGACGTGGCCACGGCGATCGCGGCCGTCGCCCAGCACCTGCCGATCGAGGTGGTCGCGCCCAACACGGTCGGCAGCCCCGGCGAGCGGGGATTCGCGGGCGTGCTGGTCTCGCCGAAGTCGGGGGTCACCTCGCCGGCGGGACTGGCGGGCAAGACCGTCGCGGTGAACCAGCTCAACGGCACCGCGATGATCCTCACCAGGGCGGCGCTGGCGAACGCCGGAGCGGACTGGAAGCGGGTCAAGTTCACCGAGGTGGACCCGCCGTCGCTCCTGCCCACACTCGTGGCCGGGAGGGTGGACGGCGCCGCGCTGGGCGAGCCGGGCGTGACCGCCGCGCAGAGCCAGGGGATGACCTACCTGTTCAACCCCGAGCGCGACACGATCCCGGGGATCGCCGCGTTCGTCTACATCACCTCGGCGGCCTACGCCCGGGCGCATCGCGACGTGGTGACGTCGTTCCAGCGCGCCCTGCTCAAGGGGCACGTCTACGCCAACGCCCATCCGGACGAGGTCCGGACGACCGCGAAGACCTCGACCCAGGTACCGGCGCCGCTGCTGGCCAAGGCGGTCCTGCCGGTGTTCGGTGAGAAGGCGGTGCAGCCCCGGGAGATCGCCACCTGGATCGCCCTGCTGGAGCAGTACGGCGGCTTCGACCCGGCCAAGGCTCCCACCCCGGCAGCGGTCCTCGGGCGGTAGGCGCTCTACAGGCCGTCCGGGTTGCGCTGGGCGAGGATCCAGGACGCGAGCTGGGTCCGGGTGTTGAGGCCGAGCTTGGCCAGGATGTTCTCGACGTGGCCCTCGGCGGTCCGGCGGGAGATCACCAGGCTCTGCGCGATCTGCTTGTTGGTCAGGCCCTCGGCGATGAGCTGGGCGATCTCCAGTTCCCGCTTGGTGAGCTGGGGCCGGTCGACGCCGGTCCGCTGGGCGGCCGGTGCGCGCTCCGGTTCCGTGGCCGCGCCGCCGCCCTGGGCGTAGGCGATGGCCTGGCCGAGGGTCAGGTCCGCCCCGGCCTGGAACTCGGTGGCGAAGCGGTCGTCGCCGAGCGCGGCCCGGGCGGCCGTCTCGCACTGGTCGTGCCCGGCGCCGAACTCCACGCCGCGGAACGGATTTCCGCCGCTCACCCAGGCCTGCTGGTCGGCCGCACCGAGCAGGCGCGCCGCCCGGCGGTGGTCCCCGTCGGCGCCCGCGACCCAGGCCAGCACCTCCAGGGTGGCGGTGATGCCGAGGGTGTCGCCGAGTGCGGCGCTGTCGGACAGGCTCTCCCGCCCGTACGCGGTCGCCCTCGCCACGTCGCCGAGCATCAGGACCGGCGGGATCGAGGTCGCGAGGACGAGGTTGAGGTACGAGCGGTCCCCGGCGGCCCGGCACAGTGCCCGGCACTGGGCCGACAGCGCGTCCGCCAGTGCGATGTCGCCCTCGGCGAGCGCCGCCGCGCTCCGGCACAGGGTCGCGGTGGCCAGCGCGATGGGGATCTGCGGGAGGGCCGCGGCAAGCCCGATCCCCTCGTCGAGCAGCGGGATCGCCGCCGCCAGGTCGCCGGTGTACATCAGGTTCATCCCGCGCCCGGTCAGCGCCTCGGCGAGCAGCGCCGGATCGCCGAGGCGCCGCGCGAGTTCGAGACATTCGCGGGCTGGTGCGGCCGCCTCGGCGTGCAGGCCGCGCAACGTGAAGATCCGGCAGTGGACGGCCAGCGCGCGGGCGCGGTCCCGGCTCGGGGCGGGACTGGCGGCCAGGGCGCGGTCCAGCCACAGCGATCCCTCCCGGGCGGCCCCGCAGCCCAGCCAGAAGAAGTTCAGGGTGCTCGCGAGGCGCAGCGCGAGCGGTGCCTCGGCGGGGGCGGACAGGCTGAAGCTCAGGGCGGCGCGCAGTTCCGGCAGGTCCGCCCGCATCCGGCGGGACCATTCCACTTGGCGCGGGCCGAACCAGTCCGCCCGGAAGCGCCTGGCCAGCGCCAGGTAGTGGTCGCGGTGCCGGCGCCGCAGGTCCGGTTCGGCGGTGTCCTGCCCGGCCCGCAGTTGCTCCAGGCCGTAGAGCCGCAGGCTGTCGAGCATCCAGTACCGCAGGTCGCCGTCGCGCTCGGCGGAGACCAGCACGGACTTGTCGATCAGCCCCGCGAGCGCGTCGAGGACCTCCCCGGCCCGCATCCCGGCGTCGGCGCAGACCGCCTCGGCGGCGTCGAGGTCGAACCGGCCGGCGAACACCGAGGCCCGGATCCACACCTGCCGTTCGGCCTCGCTGCACAGCGTGAAGCTCCACTCGACCGCCGCGCGCAGGCTCTGGTGCCGGGCGACGACCGCGGAGGATCGCCCGCTGAGCAGGTGGAACCGGTCCTCCATCCGCGCCGCCAGTTGCTCCACCGACAGCCACCGGAGCTGGGCCGCGGCGAGTTCGAGGAACAGTGGCATGCCCTCGGAGAAGCCGCACACCCGCGCGACCGCGTCGGCGTTGGCGCGGGTCACGGCGAACGCGGGGCGCACTTCCACGGCCCGCCGCGCGAACAGCGCCACTCCGGGATAGTTGCCCAGCGCCTCGTGGGAGACCTGCCCGCCGAGTTCGGGCACCTCCAGCGGAACGACTTCGCACACCTGCTCCCCGGGGATCCGCAGCAGCTCCCGGCTCGTGGCCAGCACCCGCAGCCCGGGGGCGGACCGCAGCAGCACCGTCAGCAGCTGTTGACAGGCCGGGACCAGGTGCTCGCAGTTGTCGACCACGACGAGCAGGGTCCGGCGGGACAGGAAACCGCTCAGCGCCTCGACCGGATCGCCCGCCTGGTCCACCAGGCCCAGCGCCTGGCCGATGACCTGCGGGAGCAGCGATCCGTCCTGGAGCGACGACAGCTCGACCAGCCACACGCCGTCGGGGAACACCCGGGACAGCTGCTGAGCCACCCGCAGCCCGAGCCGGGACTTGCCCACGCCGCCCACACCGGTCAGCGTCACCAGCCGCGACTGCGAGAACAACCGGCGCACCTGGGACACCTCGCCGGCGCGGCCCACGAAGCTCGTCAGGTCCGCGGGCAGGTTCCCGGCCGGCGGCCGTCGGTCGGCCATGTCCTCGATGCTATCGGTGGCCGATCCGGCCAGTGGGAGTTCCCGGCGATTGGCCCACGCGGAACGCGGCCCCCGGATCTGGGCGCTGGCGCAAACCGCGTCCTCACCCGGCGGTGACAGCGGCGTCACTGAGCGCATAGCGTGGAGGAACCCTGCACAGTGGTCTCCGCGACGGGAAGTGGCTGATGCGGACCAGGAATCGTGTGCCGATCGGTGTTGCTCTGGCCAGTTGCGTGTTGCTGAGCCTCGCCAGTTGCGGCCAGCAGAAGTCACCGGCCAACCCGAAGGTGGCCATGGTGATCACCGACTCCAAGCTGGACTTCGCGAAGGAGATGGGCGACGGGTTCGCCGCCGGATCCCGGGCCGCCGGCGGGGTCGACGCCCGGGTGGTCAGCCTGGACATCCGCGGTGGGCCGCCGCAGGAGGCCAGGTTTGCCCAGCTCACCAAGACCGCGCATGACGGCATCGCGGTCGAGACGCTCGCACCGGAACTGTTCGCCAAGCCGCTCGACGCGGCCGCGGCGGCGGGTGTTCCGCTGATCGCCGTGGACGCTCCGCCCGTGCCCGGCTCGAAGGTGGCGCTCTACGTCGGCAACGACAACTACCGGCTCGGCGCCACGCTCGCCGACGAGGCCGCCACACGGCTGCCGCCGAACGCCACGGGCACGGTGGTCCTCGGTTCGCCCAAACCCGGGCTGGCTCCGCTGGACCTGCGGGTGAAGGGGATGCGGGACGAACTCGCCAAGCGGCTTCCCCGCGTCCGGGTCCTCGGGGCGTTCGACGTCCAGCAGGACGAGAGCGCGAACGAAGCCGCCTGGCAGCACCTCGTCACGGCGAACCCGGCGGCGCTGGCGTTCCTCGGATCCGGCGCCGCGGACGCGTTCAACCTGGCCGCGATCCGCAAGCGCACCGGTGGCAGGTGGCTCGCCGGAGCGTTCGACATCGAGCCGCAGTCGCTCGCCGCGGTCGCGGACGGCCAGCTGTTTGCGCTCATGTCACCCGAGCACTTCCTCAACGGAGCGATCGCCGGCGAACTCCTCGCGCAGGATGCCAAGGGCGACTCGGCGATGCCGCAGGGCTGGTTCGCCACACCAGGCCTCGCGATCACCTCGGCGAACATCGGCGAGATCATGCGCCGGCAGGCGTCCGGCGCGGCCCGCGAAGCGTGGTTCCGGCCGAAGATCGCCAGCATGCTCAAGGAGCGCAAGACCTACCTGCGCCCACTCGCCGCCGTGCGCTGAGGCCCGTTACGGGAAGCGGATCATGGTCGCGGACTCGTCCATGCCCAGCACGTCGAGGATCCGCGTGACCGGCCCGGGCACCACCAGCACTTCCAGCCTCCCGCGCCGCCGTGCGCACTGGCCGGCGAGCTCGTAGAGGAAACGCACGCCAGCGCAACTGAGGATCGTGGCCGGGCGCAGGTCGGCGATCGCGCTGGCGGCGGGCTGGGCGGCGAGCGCCTGGAGCACGGACTCCAGGGCCGGGGTGACGAGCAGGTCGATGTCGCCGCTCATCACGATCCGGGCCGGATCCTCGCCGAGCACACAATGGATCTTCGTGGCGCCGGATCCGCGCACGGCGCCGGGGATGGTCCAGGTCCGGAGCATCGCTCGTCTGTGCCCCCAGTCGCCGGAATCGTGCCCTGGACGGCACACCTAGAGCGTGCAGCCGGTCACGAGGTGTGTCTGTAGGTTCTGGGCAACTTGTGACGATCTCCCGGTAGCGCGAGCGCCGAGATGGCGGTCCGCGGTCCGGGGGAGGCCTGCGTGATTCCCGGATGCGCGCACCGGGACCCCGGCAGCGCTGCCGGGGTCCCGGTGCGCGCATCCGGGAATCACGCA
>JAOPVE010000093.1 GCA_025963185.1 Actinomycetes bacterium | reverse complement strand
GTGGTCGTCGTGACCGCGCTGCTGGCGGCGGAACTGGAGCTGGTCCGGCCGCACCATGGATCCGGGATCTCGCTGGTGCTCCTCGTCGCGCCCCTGCTGCCGATCGCCGCGGTGTACGCGTCGTGGTCGCGCGGGCTGGATCCGGCGTACGAGGTGGTGATCGGCACCCCGCGGGCCGGGTTGTACCTGGTCCTGCGCCGGACCGTCGCCGTGCTGGCCGCCGTGATCCCCGCGCTCACGTTCGCCGGGTGGGCGACCGGAACCTCGATCGCGCTGGTGCTGCTGCCCTCGCTGGCGTTCACGACGGCCACGCTCGCACTCGGATCGGCGATCGGGGTGCGCCGCGCGGCGGTCGCCCTGACCGTCCTGTGGTCCGTCACGGTCGTCGCCCCGGGGATCGCCTGGGACCACGTCCCGTTCGCCTTCGGCCCCGACAGCCCGCTGCTCTGGGCCGGTGCCCTCGTCGCCGGCGCCCTCGCCGTCTTCCTCCGCCGCGCGTCGTTCGCGCGCCTCGGCTTCGCCCGAGACTGAGAATCCCCAAGGAGCACCATGATCCGCGTTGTCGAGTCCGCCGAAGTGGCGCCGTCCACCTATGGGTGGGAGATCCAGGCGCGGGGCCTGCGGGTCCGGGTCGGCCGCAGGACCATGGCGGTCGACGGACTGGACCTCTCGCTGGCGACCGGCGTCCACGGGCTGCTCGGCCCCAACGGCGCGGGAAAGACCACCCTGCTCCGGACCATGGCCACCGTCCTTCGCCCCAGCGAGGGCGAGCTCACGCTGCTCGGCGAGCGGGCGGGCGGGGCCGACCAGCGCGCGCTCCGCCGCCGGATCGGCTACCTGCCCCAGGACTTCGGCTACTACAAGCGCTTCACCGTCCGGGAGTTCGTCGAGTACATGGCGTGGCTCAAGGAAGTGCCCAAGGCCGGCGTGGCCGGGGCGGTCCAGCGGGCGATCGAGCGGGTGGGGCTCGCCGATCGCGCCGACGACCGGATGAAGACGCTGTCGGGAGGGATGGTCCGGCGGGTGGGGATCGCCCAGGCCATCGTGAACGATCCGCAGATCCTGCTGCTGGACGAGCCCACCGCCGGCCTCGATCCGGCCCAGCGGCTCCGGTTCCGCGAGCTGCTCCTCGAACTCGGCACGGACACCTGCGTCGTGGTCTCGACCCACCTCGTCGAGGACGTGGCCGCGGCCTGCACCGACGTGGTCCTGTTCGCCGCGGGCAAGCTGGTGTTCCACGGCACGCCCCGCGAGCTCGCCGCCGCGGGCGGACCCGAGGACGTCGGTGACAGCCCCGCCGAACGCGGCTACTCGGCCCTGCTCAACACCACCGGCACGGATCGGGCGAGCTGGTGAGCGCGGCCGTTCTGCGGACCGAGGTCCGCCGGTCCAGCGCGTTCTGGGCCGGGGTGCTGGTGCCGGCGCTCGCGCTGGGCCTGATCTACGGGATGTACAGCAAGGGCCCGTGGTGGAAGGACCCGGTGCGCTGGACCGAGCAATGGGTTCCGATGGCCATCTGGGGCCGTTTCCTGCTGGTGTTCCTGTGGCCGCTCGCCGCCGGGCTCGGGGCCGCGCTGGGGATGCGGGACGCCCGCTCGGGCATGACCGAGCTGATCGCCACGACGGCCCGTCCGGCGCGGCGGCGTGCCCTGGTCACCGCCGGGGCGCTCGCACTGATGCTCTCGGCCGGGTACCTGCTGGTGGCGGCGGTGAGCGCGGTCCAGATCGCCAGCACCGGCACGTATCTGACGTTCGGCTGGGTGCCGATCACGCTGGTCGGGATCGGTGGCCTGGTCGCCGGGGGACTGCTCGGCATGGGCCTCGGCCGCGCGCTGCCCTCGCCACTGACCCCGGCGCTGCTGTCCAGCGGATCTCTCGTCGTCGTCATCGCGCTGTGGTCCTCGACGGCGACCGGATCCGTCGGCGACGGCTTCCTGCCCGGCCGGATCGCGCTGCTCTCGCCCACCCTGGCCGCGCCCGCCGATCCGTGGCACACCGTGGCCGGACGGGTTACCGCAGGCCAGGCGTTGTGGATGACCGGGCTCGCAGTGGCGGGATTCCTGCTGGTCGCGGCCAAGGATCGGGCCGCGCGGCTGCTCGCGGCCGTCCCCGCCGCCGCCGGACTGGTCGCCGCGCTGGCGCTGTTCCCCGCCCATGCGGCGCTCGTGCCTGACGCCGGGGCGGCCAAGCTCGTCTGCCAGGGCGCAGTGTGCGTCACGAAGGTGCACGAAGGAAAGCTCGCCGTGCTCGCCGGTCCGGCCAGGGACGCGCTGCGGCAACTGCGAGTGCTGCCCGGTGCGCCGGTCCGCGTCGAGGAGACCCCGACCGTGCACCAGACCGAGTCGGCGCCGCCGCGATCCGCCTCGGCGATCCTCGTGGACTTCGGCGACTTCGAGTTCTGGCACCTGGAGGGTGACGCGCTGCGGCGGGCGCTCCTCGCGGGCGCGGGCACCCCGACGTGCCTGGACGAACTGCGCGCGACCGACGCCCGTCTGATCCCGGAGTTCGCCGCGAGGACCGTGGCCGCGAGCTGGTTCGACGGCCAGCTCAGGCCCCTGCGCGGGTACCGCTACGCGGCCGCCGGGGTCGCCGCCAAGGCACAGCAGGCATGGGACGGACTCCAGCGGCTGCCCCGGTCCGAGCAGGCCGCCCGGATCGCGGCAGTGCGCCAGGCCGGACTGACCTGCCAGGGCGACGAGTACGCGATCCTCACCAGCGGGGCCGGGGTCGCCCGATGAGGTGGGCGCTGCTGTACGCGCGGTCGCGCCAGGTGCCCGCCGGGATCCTCGTGGTGCTGCTGGGCACCGCCGGGGTGTGGGCGCTCGCCCAGGCCACGGACCTCGACCGCGCCAAGGGGGCCGCGCTCGCGCTGGTGGCGTCCGCCGGGGTGCTGGCGGCCGGACTGCGGGGCCAGGATCCGGAGCTGGACCGGACGGCGAGCTTCTCGTGGATCCCGCGCCGGGCCGGGCACGTGCTGCTCATCGGGGTCGCGGCGGGGCTGGCCGTACTGGCGCGCCAGGCGATCGGCGAGGACTTCGCGCCGGTCGGCTTCGTGGCGCGGGACAGCCTCGGGATGCTGGGACTGGGCGCGCTCGGGGCGGCGGTCCTTGGCGGGCAGGTCGCGTGGACGGTCCCGTTCCTCTGGTTCTCCGTCGCGCTGTTCGCCCCGCTCGGCCCGGAGGCGCGCTATCAGGCGCTGACGTGGCTCCTGCAGCCTTCGGGCACCCCCGTGGCTACCTGGACCGCCATCATCCTCGGCGTGACCGGCACGGCGATCTACGCCCTCGCCGGCGCCCGCCGCTAGTGCCCGTCCCGGAACTGCGGTAACTCCGGCCGGTCGGGCCCGGCCGGACTTACCGCAGTTCGCGAGGGGAGACGGCGGGCGAGCACAGGCGACGGATTCTGCCGCGACGGGTCACCTCCCCTACCATGGCGCGGTGGAGCTATTCCGGGTCACTGGTGGGACCCCTCTGGTTGGTGAGGTGTCCGTCGCGGGCGCCAAGAACAGCGTGCTGAAGCTCATGGCGGCCGCGCTGCTCGCGGAGGGCCGCACGGTCCTCAGCAACACCCCGCGCATCCTCGACGTGACGATCATGAGCGAGGTGCTGCGCCGGCTCGGCTGCGATGTCTCGATCGAGGCGGACGTCCTCACGATCGACGTGCCCTCCGAACCGGGGACGGAGGCGGACTACGACCTGGTCCGGCGGATGCGGGCCTCGATCAACGTGCTCGGGCCGCTGCTGGCGCGCCGCGGCGAGGTCCGGGTGGCGCACCCCGGCGGCGACGCGATCGGATCCCGGGGCCTCGACTACCACATCGCCGGGCTCAAGCGGATGGGCGCGGAGATCACCAGCGAGCACGGCTTCGTGATCGCCAGGGCGGACCGGCTGCACGGCGCGACGATCTGGCTGGACTTCCCGAGCGTCGGCGCGACCGAGAACCTGCTGATGGCGGCCGTCCTGGCCAAGGGCACCACGGTCATCGACAACGCCGCCCGCGAGCCCGACATCGTCGACATCTGCTCGCTGCTGGTGTCGATGGGCGCGAAGATCACCGGCGCCGGCACGTCCACGCTGGAGATCGAGGGCGTCGACTCGCTGCGCCCGGTCGCGCACCGCGTGGTCCCGGACCGGATAGTCTCGGGCACCTGGGCGTTCGCCGCGGCGATCACGCGCGGCGACATCACGATCCGCGGTGCCGAGCCGACCCACATGGAGATCGCGCTCGACAAGCTGCACTCCTGCGGCGCCGACATCCACCTGCTCGGTCCGGGTGAGGGCTTCCGGGTGCGGATGAGCGAGCGGCCCAAGGCGGTCGACGTCGTCACGCTGCCGTATCCGGGGTTCGCGACCGACATGCTGCCGATGGCGATCACGCTGGCCGCGGTCGCGGACGGCCCGTCGATGGTCACCGAGAACGTCTTCGACGCGCGGTTCATGTTCATCAACGAGATGCTCCGGCTCGGCGCGGACGTACGCACCGACGGGCACCACGCCGTGGTCCGGGGCAAGGAGTGGCTGTCCGGGGCGCCGGTGAAGGCGACCGACATCCGGGCCGGCGTGATGCTGGTGATCGCGGGCCTGCGCGCGGACGGCGTCACCGAGGTCTCGGACGCCTACCACATCGACCGCGGCTACCCGGATTTCCTCGCGCAGATGAAGGGCCTGGGCGCGGACATCGAGCGGATCGCCGTCCCCGACGACGCGCTGCCGTTCTGAGCTAGCGGGGGCCGGCCGCGCGGCGGGCGCGGTCGAGGTCCGCGGCGAACACCATCACCACGACGGTTCCGCCGGGGCTGGGGGCCGTCGTCGAGCGGATCCCTGAGTCGCCGAGCACGGCGCGCAGCGCGTTCGCCTCGGCCTGACCGCGCACGATCGCCAGCTCGCGCAGCAGCCCGAAGTCGCCGTCGTCGCGGGGCGGGGGAACGGGGCGCGCGGTGCCGTAGATCCAGCGCAGGACCAGCGCGAGGACACCGACCACCGCGAGGACCATGACCGGCCCCCACAGGTAGGACTGCCCGGCGAACACCCCCTCATCCTGTCACTACGCCTCGCCACCCGCCCACCGGACCGCGCCACGCGCTGAGCATGCCCGCGCCGGGAGTGGGAACCGTGGCTGCCCGGACGCGGCGCCTGAACGGTCGATAAGGTGAACTGTCCGTTCTTGGCGTGGAGGTGGGGCAGTGGCTGGTCGGCTCGCGGTCATTGGGTCCGGTCTGATGGGATCGGGTATCGCGCAGGTCGCTGCGCAGGCCGGCTGGGACGTCGTGTTGCGCGACGTCACCGATTCCCAGCTGGACAAGGGACTGGCCGGGATCCGCAAGTCCTACGGCCGGTTCGTCGCGAAGGGTGCGCTGGACGAGGAGTCCGCCGCCGTCGCGCTCGGCCGGATCACCGTGACCACCGACCTGGACGCGATCGCGGACGCCGACATCGTCGTCGAGGCGGTGTTCGAGTCGATCGAGGTCAAGAGCGAGCTGTTCGGCCAGCTGGACCGCGTGTGCAAGGGCGGCGCCGTGCTGGCGTCGAACACCAGCGCGATCCCGATCACGCAGATCGCCGCGGCCACCGAGCGCCCCGAGTCGGTGGTGGGAACGCACTTCTTCTCGCCGGTCCCGATGATGCGGCTGTGCGAGCTGGTGCGCGGGTTCCACACGTCCGACGAGACGCTGGCGGCCGCGCGGGCCTTCGCCGAGGACCTGGGCAAGGAGTGCATCGTCGTGAACAGGGACGTGGCGGGTTTCGTCACGACCCGGCTGATCTCCGCTCTGGTTGTGGAGGCGGTGAAGCTCTACGAGTCTGGGGTCGCGACGGCCGAGGACATCGACACCGCCTGCCGGCTG
>JAOPVE010000077.1 GCA_025963185.1 Actinomycetes bacterium | reverse complement strand
GGATTGCGGCCGATGGCGCCCCGGACGAGGGCGAGGACCCGCTGGCAGACCCCTCGGCTGCGGCCGGTGGTGGCCGTGTTTCCGGTGGCGTCCGATCCGGCGAGCTTGGCCGCGGCGCGCCAGGAGTCGCCGGTGAGGCGGGCGCCGAGCCCGGGATCGGTGAACCAGCGCGGCCCGGACCAGTCGAGTTCGGGGCAGGCGGCGACGCCGGCGGTGAGCAGTAGCAGCGCGTTGTCGTACTGGCCGGAGGCGGCGTGCAGGTGGGCCTGGGCGGCGACGGTCCCGGCGGGGACGGCCGTGACCTCGTTGAACGGGAAGAAGTTCAGGTGCGGGGCGGCGGCGCGCAGCTCGTCCAGCAGGTCGTAGGCGGGGTGGCTGCTGGGATCGGCGGTGAGGACGTTGCGCAGGTGCCGGGCGGCTTCCTGGTAGGAGCCCGCGCCGAGGGCCATCGCGGCGAGGGTGAGCTCTGGGCTGCCGTGTTCGCCGGTGATCGGATCGGTGACCTGCTCGTCCATAGCCGCGCGTGCGCCTCCCTCGTCCCGAGAGACCAAAGCTACCCGCGCGCGAGCGGACCGAGGTACCGCCGTCGGCGAAGTGCGGTAACCGCGACCGGCCCGTACCGGTCGCAGTTACCGCACTTCGCCAAGGCAGAGGTTAGTCGTCGGTGAGGAGCTGGCTGCGGAGCTGGGCGAGGGTCTGGGCGAGCAGGCGGGAGACGTGCATCTGGGAGATCCCGAGCTGTTCGGCGATCTGCGACTGGGTCATGTTGCCGAAGAAACGCAGCAGCAGGATCCGGCGTTCACGCGGAGCGACCGTCTTGAGCAGCGGTTGCAGGGACTCCCGGAATTCGACGCCTTCGAGTGCCTTGTCCTCTTCGCCGAGCGTGTTGGCGAGGGTGGGCAGGGACTCGTCGCCGCGAACCGGATCCTCGAGTGAGCTGGATCGGTACGCGTTGGCCGCCTCCAGCCCTTCGAGTACCTCCTCGCGGGTGATCTGGAGGTAGGCGGCGAGTTCGGTGGCGTTCGGGGCGCGGCCGTTGCGCTGGGACAGGTCCGCGACGGCGGCGGTGAGGGCGAGGTGCAGTTCCTTGAGCCGGCGCGGGACCCGGACGGCCCAGCCCTGGTCGCGGAAGTGCCGTTTGATCTCGCCGACGATCGTGGGGACCGCGTAGGAGAGGAACTCGACGCCGCGCTCGGGATCGAAGCGGTCGACGGAGTTGATGAGCCCGACGGTGGCGACCTGGATCAGGTCGTCCAGTGGCTCGCCACGGTTGTTGAACCGGCGAGCGAGGTGCCGGACCAGGGGCAGGTGCATCGTCACCAGTTCGTCCCGCAGCCGGGACCGGCGCCGGTCGTCCGGGGAAAGCTGGACGAGCTCCCGGAACAGCGCGAGCGCTTCCTGGGACGATTCGCGGTGCTGCTTCACGCGCCCGACCCGGCGCGGTGCTTGATCAGCTCGACGGTGACCTCTTTGGAGGTGTCGTCGGCGGCGGTTTCCACCTCGTCCACCAGCGCGGTGAGCACCTGCCAGCCGAACGTGTCGCGTGCGGGCTGGGCGCCGTCCGTCGTGGGTGCGGTCGCGACGACGCGCAGGGTCCCCTGCCGGGCGGTGAAGCTGACGCGCAGGGTCGCCCCGTCCGCGGCGCGGGCCACCAGCCCGGCGCAGGCCTCGTCGACCGCCATCCGTACGTCCGCGACCTCGTCGAGGTTGAAGTCGAGCCGCGCGGCCAGGTCGGCGCTCAGCGTGCGCAGCACGGGCAGGTGGGTCGCTGCGGCGGGCAGCCGGACCTCGATGAGGTCGCCGTCGAACCCGGACGGATGGGCGCCATGCCCCGCACTCTGTTCCAACACCAAGAACACCCCGATAGGTCGGTAGGGATAGTCGTGACCGGCAGGACCGGTCGACAGGGACGGTAGCGCGCCGGGCCGGGCCGCCGCTCGGGGCGGCCCGGCCCGGGCGACGCTGTTACGGCTGGTCTACGTCGCCGCGCCAGGCGCCGGACTCGAGCCTGCGCTGTTCGATGAACGACTTGAACCGCTTCAGGTCGCCCGAGACGCGGCTCTCGACGAGGTGCAGCGCGTCACCGGCGGACTCCACGAAACCCTGCGGCTCGAAGTCCATCTGGAGCATGACCTTGCTGCGGTTGTCGTCGAGCCGGTGGAACGTGACGACGCCGGCCTGGCGGGGGCCGTCGACGGTCTGCCACGCGATCCGCTCGTCGGGGTGCTGTTCGGTGATCTCGGCGTCGAACTCGCGCTCGACCCCGGCCACCTTGGTCTTCCAGTGCGTGAGCGTGTCACTCACCTGAACGATCTGCTCGACACCCTCCATGAACTGCGGGAACGACTCGAACTGGGTCCATTGGTTGTAGGCCGTGGTCACCGGGACTTCGACTTCCACGGACCGCTCGATGGAGCTCATGTCTCGCCTTCCAGTTGGTGGTCTGCGTCCGGAATCGGCCTACCCCGCCGCGCCTCGGCTCACACGTGGGGCCGTTTCCCGACCGGATCCCGGCGGTGACGATCCGTCAGCGTCGCGGCGCGATGTTTGGAAGTCCACAGCGGGAGCAACCCTGTTCTCCACACGCTCTGTGAACGGGAGGGACAGCGATGTCGATCCTCGTCACGTCGAGGCCGCGGCCCGGTGTGGTCCTGCTGGGCCGCGACGGGATCCTGGTCGAGGAGGTGCCGTACAACACCGATCCGGCGCGGGTCCGGCCGCTGCCGGGGGTCGCCGCGGCGCTCGATCGGCTGCGCCGCTGCGGGGTCCGGATCGGGGTGCTCACCTACCAGTCCGGGCTCAGCCGGGGGCTGGTCAGCCGGTCGGCGCTGCGCCGGGTCCATCGCCGGATCGAGGACCTGCTGGGCCGCTTCGACCTGTGGCAGGTGTGCGCGCACGAGCCGTCCGCGGGATGCGGGTGCCGGCGCCCCGAGCCAGGGCTGATCGAAGAGGCCACACAGCGGTTGCGGATCCCGGCCGAGCGCTGTGTCGTCGTCGGGGACCGGTGCGCGGACATGAGCGCCGCCGGTGCCGTGGGGGCGTCCGGCCTGCTGGTGCCGTCGGTGGCGACCCGCCCTGAGGAGATCTCCGGCGCCCCGGCGGTCGCCACGGACCTGCCCGCCGCGGTCGACTGGGTACTCGGCGGATCCTTCGCGGGCGTCTCTCGTTCCGGGCTGGGCGGCGCTCTTCGCGCTGAGCTGGGCGGCCGGTGATCCGGTGAGGTTACGGCGCAGCGATCCGGGTGCGCCGGGGATCACCCGGCGGCGCAGCGGCAAAGGCTTCCGCTACGCCGGCCCGGACGGATCGGCGCTGACCCCGGCGGACCTCGACCGGGTCCGGGCGCTGGTCATCCCGCCCGCGTGGACGGACGTGTGGATCTGCCCGGCCCCCAACGGGCACATCCAGGTGCTCGGCACGGACGCGGCGGGCCGGCGCCAGTACCTGTACCACGAGCAGTGGCGGGCCGAGCGGGACCGCGCCAAGCACGAGCGGATCCTCGAGTTCGCCGAGCGTCTGCCCGAGGCCCGGCGCGTCCTGTGCCAGCACCTCGCCGAGCCGGGGCTGAGCCGCGAGCGGGTGCTCTCGGCGGCGATCCGGCTGCTGGAGCTGGGGTTCTTCCGGGTCGGCAGCGAGGCCTACGCCGACGAGAACGGCACGTACGGGCTGGCCACGCTGCGGCGGGACCACGTGCGGATGCGCGGCGGCGTGCTGGTGTTCTCCTACGTGGCCAAGCACGGGATCGAGCGCACCCAGACCGTCGCCGATCCCGATGTGATCCCCGTCGTGCAGGCGCTACGGCGGCGCAAGGACGGCGATCCGGAGCTGCTGGCCTACCGGTCCGGGCGGGACTGGCGGGACGTGCGCAGCGAGGACGTGAACGCCTACCTGCGCGAGGTCACTGGCGGCGAGTTCAGCGCCAAGGACTTCCGCACCTGGCACGCCACCGTCCTGATGGCGGTGGCGCTGGCGGTGTCCGCCCCGGCGGCGAGCCAGTCCGCGACGGCGCGGCAGCGGGCGATCCGGCGGGCCTACTGCGAGGTGGCCGGGTACCTGGGCAACACGCCGGCCGTGTGCAAGTCGTCTTATGTGGATCCGCGGGTGGTGGACCTGTTCGGCAGCGGCGTGACGGTCGCCGGCGCCCTGGGTGAACTCGGCGAGGGCACCTCGGGCGGCCAGCTCGCGACGCAGGGCGCGGTCGAGCGGGCGGTCCTCGGGATGTTACGCCGGTGAGCGGTAGCGGCGGCCCAGGGCATGATGGGCGGATGGTGGCCAAACCCGACCGCGACCAGGGTTCCCCCGAGGGCAGTTCCCGGCAGGGCAGCTCCCGGGAAGGCGACGACCTCGGCACCGTGGACACCGACTCCCATGTCGCCTGGAACCGCAAGGCACGCGGGGAGAACAAGTTCCAGCAGCTCGACCGGAACTTCAGCGAGCTGCTCCAGGAACTGCGGGTGGCGCAGGCCGGCGTGCAGATCCTCTTCGCGTTCCTGCTGACGCTGGCGTTCACGAACCGGTTCGGCGAGATCTCGCAGTTCCAGCGGGAGGTCTACGTGACCGCGCTGATGATGACGCTGGCCTCCACCGGCCTGCTCATCGCGCCGGTGGCCTACCACCGGCTGACGTTCCGGCGGCAGATGCGCCCCCAGCTCGTCAGCCTCGCGGGGATCTTCGCGATTGGCGGGCTCACGTTCCTCATGCTGGGCACCTGCACGGCGATCTTCTTCATCCTCGACGTGGTGCTCAGCCGCGGCGCGGCGATCGCCCTCACGGCCGTGGCGACGGGGTGGCTGCTGGTGTTCTGGTACGTCGTCCCGATCACCGGCCGGCTGCGGTACCGCTACGACGAGGACGCCGACTGACTGACCGTGGTGGGGCTGACCGCGGCCCGCCGGAGGCGCACCCCGGTGATCGCCCGACGCTCGACCCGGGTCACCTGGAACGTCCAGCCCCCGGCGGTGACCTCCTCGCCGGGCGCGGTGGGGATGTGCCCGAGCGCCGACAGCACCAGCCCGGCGACCGTGGCATACCCGCCGGGGGGAGCGCTGGTCAGGTCCACTCCGAGGGTGTGCAGGTCGTGGACCGGGAACATGCCCGGCAGGGCCAGCGATCCGTCGGGGGCCGCCTGCACCCCGGAGTCGGCCGGGTCGGTCTCGTCGTAGATCTCGCCGACCAGCTCCTCCAGCAGGTCCTCGAGGGTGATGATCCCCGCGATCGCGCCGCGCTCGTCCACGACGAATGCCAGCTGCTGGCGCTCGGCCTTGAACCGGCGCAGCGCGTCGGCGGCCTGCAGGCTCTCGGGGAGCAGCAGCGGTGGCCTGGCGTGGTCGCCCGCGGTGCCGGCCTGCTGCACGACGAGCTCGCGCAGGCTCACCACCCCGGCGGCCTCGTCGAGAGATCCGTTGCGGACCACGGGCGCCCGCGAGTACCCCGACGCGGCGACCGCGGCCCTGGCCTCGGCGACCGGCATCGCGGCGTCGACGGTGAAGACCTGCAGCCTCGGGACCAGCACGGATCGCAGACTCCGCCGGGTGATCTCGATCGCGCCGGAGATGATCTCGCGCTGCTCGGGGGTGAACTCCTGATGCCCGGCGACCATCTCGCGCAGCTCGTCGGGCGTGATCTCGTCGCGGTGGGCATGCGGGTCGGCGCCGGCCACCCGCACGAGCGCGTCGGTCGACCGGCTGAGCACCCAGACGGCGGGGCGGGACAGGGTGGACAGCACGTCGAGCGGGCGGGCGGCGAGCAACGACCAGCCCTCGACGCGCTGCATCGCGATCCGCTTGGGGGCGAGCTCGCCGATGACCAGCGTGACGAACGTCAGGGCCAGGGTGATGAGGACGATCGACGCGGGCCGTGCGGCGGGTCCGAGGACGCGCAGCAGCGGCACCAGCGGCTCGGCGAGCGCCACGGCGGCCGTGGCGGAGGCGAGGAACCCGGCCAGGGTGATGCCGATCTGGATCGTCGCGAGGAACCGGTTCGGATCCCTGGCGAGCTTGCCGAGGATCCGCCCGCGGCGGCCGCGTTTCTCCAGCCGCTGGAGCTGGCTCTCGCGCAGCGACACGAGGGCCATCTCGCTGCCGGAGAACAGCGCGTTGACCAGCACAAGTACCCCGACGAGCACCAGCTGCGCTCCGACGCCACCCAACACCGAACTCCCTTCCGCGGTGGGGCCAACGTACCGACGAGCCCGGCGCGGCGCCCAGGAGACCGCACTCCTGGCACGGCCTGAAGGGGTCAGCCTTGACTTATATAAGCAGCCGTTGTCATGCTCGGCGGCGTGCATGCCTTCGACGTACTCGGTGATCCGGTGCGGCGGCGGATCCTCGAACTGCTGGCCGACGGCGAGCGGCCGGCCGGTGAGCTCACGTCGGTGATCCGCGAGGAGTTCGGCATTTCCCAGCCCGGTGTCTCCCAGCACTTGCGGGTGCTGCGCGAGAACGGGTTCACCACCGTGCGGGCCGAGGGGGCGCGGCGGCTGTACGCGGTGGATCCGGCGCCGCTGCAGGAGATCGACGTCTGGCTGGCCCGGTACCGGCGGTTCTGGACGCAGCGGCTCGACGCGCTTGGCACCGAACTCGCGCGCGGCCGCCGATCCCGATCCTGACTCCGCGCTTCGCGAGGTGTGCGCCCGGGGCGTTTCGCGCGGCGGCGGACCTGGGTAGGCCAGTGGGGTCACTGGTGCCGATCGAGGGAGCGCGGACGGATGGCTGAGCTGACGGCGGTGTTGCGGGGCGGATCGCGGGACGGCGAGAGCACCCGCCTCGACGAGAGCGTGACGACGCTGCGCGCGGTGTCGCTCGCGCCGGGCCTGCTGGACGTCTACGAGGCCACCGACGAGCACGTGCGCCGGGACGCGGCCGAGGGCGAGGCGACCGTGTACGCGTTCGTCACCCAGGAGCCGGCCGACGAGCTCGCGCCGGAAATGATCCACTTGCCGCCGGCGCCCTGACCTGCCCGAAGTCAAGTCCCCTTGACGTCAAGGCAACTTGACTTCATGATGTGCGCATGACGACCGATCGGGCCACTCCCTTACTCACCCGCGTCGCCTCCTGGGCGCTCGACCTGCGCGGGGACGCCTTCGGCGACGAGCGCGAGCGGCTGCGCCGCTACGAGGGCATCGTGCTCGGCGCGAACCTCCAGCTCGGCACCGTTCCCATCGCCGCCGCCGCGCTCGTGTGGGCCGGCGGGCGCCCGCTCGTCCCGCCGCTGGCGCTGCTCATGGTGCTGTTCTACCTGCCTGTCCTCGTGAGCGCCGGGTACCTGCGCAGCCGTCACGCCGCGGGCTCGCCCGGCCGGAACACGCGCAAGAAGGTGTCCGCGGCGCTGCTCGGGACGGTCCCACTCGTCGTGTTCGCGGCCGGGTGCGTGTGGCCGTACCGGTCCGCCGGGGCCGTCGCCGGTGCTCTCGGGGGAGTGGCGGCGGGCCTGGTGCTGGTCCTGGTGGGACGGCTGCGGCGGCCCGCCCCGGGCGGGGTGTGATGGCGGGGACGATCCGTGCGGGTGCCGAGGAACCGTCCGCTGGGCCGCGGATCCGTGACGGGCGGCGGTCCGCCGGGCTGACCCAGCAACAGCTCGCGGAGGCCACCGGGGTCAGCCGCCAGACCGTGATCTCGGTCGAGACCGGAGACTACTCACCGTCGGTCTACCTCGCCCTGCGGATCGCCCGCGCCCTCGGCACTTCGGTAGAAGCCCTCTGGGGCTGACCTCCCCTACACCCTTTCGCGAAGTGTGTGCCGTTGTGCCGGTCCTGGCCGGTCTAGCGGCACACACTTCGGGGACTTGTGCCCGATCGGGCCGGGTCGAGCCCGGCCGTTGGTGGCATATGTCGATGGTCGCTATATTGCCCGGCATGCGCGAGCCCACGTTCCTCATCCTCACCGCCCTGGCCGGGGCGCCCCTGCACGGCTACGGCGTGATCCGGCAGGTCGCGGAGCACTCGGGCGGCCGCGTCACGCTCAGCGCGGGCACCCTCTACGCCGCACTCGACCGGCTGACCGGCGAAGGCCTGGTCGAGGCGAGCGGCGAGGAGGAGGTGGACGGCCGGGTCCGCCGCTACTACCGGCTCACCCCCGCCGGCGGCGCCGCACTCCAGGCCGAGGCCGAGTCCCTGCGGCGCAACGCCGACCTCGCGACCCGCCGCCTCGCCGCCTGGTCACCCCACCCAGCCTGACACTCCTCCCGAACTGCGGTAACCGCGGCCGGTCCCACCGGCAGCAGTTACCGCACTTCGGAGGACGACCATCCGCAAAGGACCCCGCATGCCACTCTCTCCAACGCACAGCGAGCTCGCGCGGCGGTTCCGCCGCCTGCTGTGGGCCTACCCGCCCTCGTTCCGCCGTGGGCGTGGCCGGGAACTCGTCACGACCCTGCTCGACGGCGCGCCGGGCGATCAGCGCCGGCCCACCCGCGGGCAGGCCGCCGACCTGCTGCGGAACGGGCTCGCGTGCTGGGTGCGGGTACGCGGCGCGGGGATGATCGCCGCCGCGCTGGCGGCCGCCGTGACCGGGGCCGTCGCACTCGGCGCATTCGGCGGGTACCTCGGCTGGCAGGGCGCGCGGCCGCTGCCGTCCAACGCCCAGGCGCTGCGGATCGCCGAGCCCGTGCTCCCCGCCGGATCCCCCGTGGCGCTGCACCGCTGGGACTTTCTGTTCGACGACCGTCCAGGCATGACCGACCCCCGCTGGGCGTACTGGATCGGCGGAACCGACACCCACGAGTCCGGTCAGGTCTTCGCCGAGCTTCCCGAGGCCCGCCTGCCGATCGGCCAGGCTCGCCGCGCACTCGCGGCTGCGGGCTGGCACACCGATCACGTCACGGCCGGATCCGTGATGGCGCACCGGAACGGCTGGACCGTCGAGGTGGCCAGCACGTTCCCGCTCGGCCAGCACCAGGCAGTGCGCCGGATCAGCGTGCGCCCCGACCGCCCCGCCGCCGTCGCGCCGCTCACCACCGCGGGCCTGATCCTCGGCGCGCTCACCGGGTGGCTGCTCGCGGCGTGGACCCAGCGGCGGTGGCCGGTGGCCGGCCCGATCCGCCAGGGGCTCGTCGTGGTCGGCTCACTCGGCGGGATCGGTGCGCTGCTGCCCGCGACGGTTCTCAGCGCCGCCGCGATCGCCGCCGGATTCCAGCACCCGCACGAGGCGATCGCGGGGTGGGCCGGGTACGCGTACGTGTTCGCCCGCGCGCTGGCGTGGCTCGGCGCGGCCGTCCTGCTCACCGCCGCGCTGGCAGTGGCTACGGTGCGGTCCGGAGCTGCCTTCCCGACCACCCGGCGAGTACTTCCAGGTAGCGCGCGTTCGTGATGACGCCGTACCGGTTGGCGTCTGGTGCCGCCCGCACTGATCACCGGCGCAGTAGGTCCCGCGAAAATCAACGTGAGGGAGCTCAAGCGCTAGCGTCGGATCCCATGATCGTATGGCTCAACGGTACCCACGGTGCAGGCAAGACGACGACCAGTGCACTCGCGCAGGAACTGATCCCGGATTCACGGGTGTTCGACGCCGAGAAGGTCGGCGAGACGCTCATGGACATCACGCCGGGACTGCCCGAGACGGACAACTTCCAGCACTGGCGCCGTGGCGCCAGCTCGTAGTCGAGACCGCCCGTCGCGTGCTCGACTACACCGGCGGCACTCTCGTGATACCCATGACCGTCCTGGTCGAGCAGTACTGGCGCGAGATCAGCACGGGCCTCGCCCACCATGCCATCCCGGTAAGGCACTTCGTCCTCCACGCTGACCAAGGCACCCTCCGGCTACTTATCGAGGGGGAACACGCCGTCCCTTCCCCGTTCCGGCTCAAATACCTCGAGTCCTACGCCGAGGCGGCCCGCACGTGGCTACATGGCGAGGCCGAGGTCGTCGACACCACGCACCTCACGCCCGCCCAGGCCGCCCTGCAGATCGTGGAGGCCATCAACGGCTGAGGCTTGATCATGGCCCTCTTGAGCGTGGAGGGGCTGAGCTGCGGTTCCGGTTGGTCAACCAATGCCACGAAGTTAAGCGCTCGGCGGCGGTGTCAAGGGTGGGCGA
>JAOPVE010000052.1 GCA_025963185.1 Actinomycetes bacterium | reverse complement strand
CCGCCGGCGGCCCGGCCGGGTGTACATCCCGTCCGGGCCGCCGTGACACGGTGCATCGAATCGCGGAGTACGCCTTCACTAACCGGAGCAATGACACCGCTGTCATTTAGCGGTCTATTGTCGGATTTGCACCTAACGCTGTTTACTTTCGTGGCCCTATTGGGTAGGCGCTCTCGACGATTCATGCTGCCACGGGCCGCCGTTCCGTGGCAGCATCCAGGCAAGCGCTTTGTCTCCGCGCTAAACCCCACGAGCACCGCGCAGAACCGCTGACGCAGACTGTAATGCTGAGCTTGCAGATAGTCATTTTGAGGAGCACCCCATGGACGCACGCAGACTCGCTAAGTGGGCGGTGCGGGCTGCTCTGATCGGCACCCTGGCCGCTGGCGCCCTCTACGGCGCCCACGCGGCATCGGCCGGCGAACCGGCCCCTGCCAAGCAGCCGACCACCTCCGACTCGCGTGACGGCGCGATCTGGGGCTGAACAACGTTCTTCACCGCCCGGCGGGCGCCTTCTGGCGCCTGGCCGGGTTGCCTCGTTTCAGCCGATCCGCCCGGCTGGGACGCGTAGGCTCCACCGCGGAGGGAGTTGACACGTGGTGAAGGGCGCGGCTGCCAGCGCTGACCGGCGGCCACTGTCGGAGGCGGGGGCTCAGCGGGCACTGGCCGCGGTCGCCCTCACTCTCGCGGGCCTCGCCTCGCTGTCCTTCCTCCACTCCTACGACCCGCACAAGGCGTGGTCGGGGTCCGTGCTGACGTTCGCGGCCTACAGCGCCGTCGTGCTGGTGTGCGAGGCGACCCGGCTGCGGTTCGAGGTCCGCCGTCATACGTACGTCTTCTCGGTGTCCGAGGTCGCGCTCGTGCTCGGCCTGTTCTGGATGTCGCCGCTGCAGATGCTGGCGTCCCGGCTGCTGGCCTCGGTGCTCGTGTACGGGTATCTGCGCTGGCCCGGCCGCAAGTCGATGATCAACGTCGTGGTCCAGGCCTCGGAGATCGCCGTGGCCACGTACGTGTTCGGCCAGCTCGCGCACGTCTTCCACGGGGTGACGAACCCGGCGTCGGTGAGCGGCTGGTTCGCCGCCTACTCGGCCGTCGGGCTGGCCGACCTCACCAGCACGACCGTCGTCATCACCGCGATCACCCTGGCCCAGGGCTGGCTGTCCTCGACCGAACTCGTCCGCCTCACCGTCGGCACTGTGCTCGCGGGCGTCCTCAACGCGACTGTCGGCCTGATGGTGCTGATCGTTCTGGGCGTCAACAAATCCGCTGTATTCCTCCTGCTGATCTTCGCCGGAGTTCTCGTCGCGGGATATCGGGCGTATACGCAATTCCTGCGACAGCACAAGAATCTGGAAGAACTCTACGAATTCACCAGAGCGATCGGTACGGCTCGCCAGGACGCCAATCTCGCCGATCCGCTGCTGACTCGCGCGCGGCAGCTGCTCAATGCCGAGACCGCCTCGCTGTGGCTTCCCGCCCAGGGCCGCCACCCCGAACTCCGGCTGATCGCGCGGGTCGACTCGCCGGGGCTGGTGGACGATCCGGTGAGCGGGAACGACGTGATCCGGCAGCGGATCATCACCGACGGCACGACCGTCTTCGCGAGCGCCAAACACGGCGACGAGGATCGCGAGATCCGGGCCGCCCTGCGCGACCGCCGGGTCAAGGACCTGATCGCCGTGCCACTGCGGTCCGGATCCGTGGTGATCGGGTGCCTGGAGGTGACCAACCGGCTCGGCGACACCGCCTACTTCGGCGCCTCCGACGTGCGCCTCCTCGAAACGCTGGGCGCCCACGCGGCGGTGGCCGTGGAGAACTCCCGGCTGGTCGACCGGCTGCGCCACGACGCCTACCACGACGCGCTCACGGGCCTGCCCAACCGGCGCAGGCTGCTCTCGGCGCTGGAGGCGGCCCTGTCGGTGCAGCCGGCCCCCGGCGAGGTCGTTGCGCTGCTCCAGTTCGACGTCGACTCGCTGCGGGACGTCAACGAGACGCTGGGCCACGGCGCGGGGGACCGCCTGCTCGCCGAGGTCGGGCGGCGGCTCCAGGCCGAGGCCCCGAAAGGCGCACTCATCTCGCGGATCGGCGGCGACGAATTCGTCGTGCTCCTGCGTGCCCCGGGCCCCGAGGCTGCCCAGGCCGCCGCCGTGGCCCTGCAGTACGCGCTGGTCGAGCCGTTCGCGCTCGACAACTTCACCCTGGACGTCGGAGCGGCCGTCGGGATCGCCCTCTACCCCGACCACGCCCCGGACGCCGGCACCCTCCTCCAGCGGGCGGACGTGGCCACCTACTCGGCCAAGACCAACCCGCGGTCGATCCAGCTGTACCGCCCGGCCATGGAGTCCCGCAGCGTCCACCGGCTCGGGCTGGTCTCCGAACTGCGCAAGGCGATCGACGAGAACGCCCTGTCGGTCCACTACCAGCCCAAGGTGGCACTGGCGAACCGCGAGCTGGTCGGCGTCGAGTGTCTGGTCCGCTGGGAGCACCCCGAGCACGGGCTGGTCTCGCCCGACGACTTCATCCCGGTCGCCGAGCACACCGGGCTGGTCGGCGAGCTGACCAGCCGCGTTCTGCGCACCGCCCTGGAGCAGTGCCGCCGCTGGCACGACGCCGGACGCCCCATCGGGGTCGCGGTGAACCTCTCGACCCGCAGCCTGCTCGATCCGGACTTCCCCGATGAGCTGGAACGGCTCCTCACCGAGTTCGGTGTGCCGGCAAATCAGCTGACCCTGGAGATCACCGAGAGCGGCATGGTCGGCGACACGGACCGCCCGCTGCCGACCCTGCGGCGGCTTGCCAGCCTCGGGGTCCGGCTCGCCGTTGACGACTTCGGCACCGGCTATTCGTCGCTGTCGTACCTGCGGCGGCTCCCGGTGCACGAGGTGAAGATCGACAAGTCCTTCGTGCTCGGCATGGCCACCGACTCGGGCGACCTGGGCATCGTCAGGGCCATCGTCGACCTCGGGCGGCACCTGGGCATGTCCGTGGTCGCCGAGGGGGTCGAGAGCGAGATGACGCTCACCCTGCTCGAAGACATGGGCTGCGACATGGCCCAGGGGTTCCTGTTCTCGCGTCCGCTGCCGCGCGAGCGCATCGAGGCCTGGATGGCCGCCCGCACCGAGGTCGCCCCGGGCGCTCCTGGCGGCGAGGGCCGCCTGCGCGTCGTCACCGGCTGAGCGGGTCATCACGGGGCTGAGCTGGGCCTTCGCGGCGCGCCTCGCCGAAGGGGGTACCGATTCGACGGATCGGCGGGACACTTGCTAATGTTTGCCTCGCTCGACGCCCCCTTAGCTCAGTCGGCAGAGCGTCTCCATGGTAAGGAGAAGGTCTACGGTTCGATTCCGTAAGGGGGCTCCACCGCCGGTTTCGGCCGGCACTCCTGGCGGGTTCACCCGCTGCGGCGGTGTAGCTCAGCCTGGCAGAGCAAGCGGCTCATAATCGCTGTGTCGCCGGTTCAAATCCGGCCACCGCTACGCATGGATGGCTCTCGGGCCGTCCGGTTTTCTCAGTCACTCTGCCGGCCAGGTAGAGTGTGTGCTGCCCTAGCTAGATCCTTCGCATGAAAGAGGCACTTCGCCGTGGCCGCCACCGACGTCCGTCCGAAGATCACCATGGCTTGCCAGGAGTGCAAGAACCGCAACTACATCACCCGCAAGAACCGCCGTAACGACCCGGACCGGCTCGAGTTCAAGAAGCACTGCCCGAAGTGCAACCTGCACACCGCGCACCGCGAGACTCGCTGATCCCACGGCCATTCCAGCAGGCGCCGCCCCTCGGGGCGGCGCCTGTTTCTGTGCCGCCCCCTCCGCTTCCGCGAAGTGCGGTAACTCCGGCCGGTCGGGGCCGGTCGCGGTTACCGCACTTCCGGGGAGGCGGGCCGGCGGGCGCGGTAGGTTCCTCGGAATGGCCGCCGCGGACGTCTCGGCGGGGATTGGGGAGGACGCCGGATGGCACTGGATCCGAAGCTCGTCGGACGCACCTACACCTCGGCGCAGCCGTACGAGGTGGGCAGGGAGAAGATCCGGGAGTTCGCGGACGCGGTGAACGATCCGCACCCCGCGTACCGGGATCCCGAGGCCGCGAAGGCGCTGGGCCACCCCGACGTGATCGCCCCGCCCACGTTCGCGATCGTGGTGACCCGCGAGACGAGCTGGCAGGTCATCGAGGATCCGGAGCTGGATCTCGCCCTTCACCGCGTGCTCCACGGCGAGCAGCGGTTCGCGCACACCCGGCCGATCCGCCCGGGGGATCAGCTCGTGTGCACCCTGACGATCGACTCGGTCAAGCAGGCCGCCGGCATGGACGTGATCTCCACCCGCACCGAGATCGCCACGGTCTCCGGCGAGCCCGTCTGTACCGCGCTGGCCACCCTGTTCCACCGCCCGGAGGAGAGCGCCTGATGGCCGCCGCGATCAGCTACGACGACGTCGAGCCCGGGATGGCCCTCCCGCCGGCCCGGTACCCGGTGCAGCGCGCGGACCTGGTCCGGTACGCGGGGGCGTCGGGGGACTTCAACCTGATCCACTGGAACGAGCGGGTGGCCCACGAGGTCGGCCTGCCGGACGTCATCGCGCACGGCATGTTCTCGATGGCCGAGGCGGTGCGGCTCGTGACCGACTGGGCGGGCGATCCGGCGGCCGTGGTCGAGTACGGCGTGCGGTTCACCAAGCCGGTCGTGGTGCCCGACGACGGCACCGGTGCGGTCATCGAGGTGTCGGGCACGGTCAAGAAGAAGCTCGACGGCCGCCAGGTACAGGTCGATCTGGTCGCCGTCAGCGGCGGCGAGAAGGTGCTCGGCCAGGCCCGGGCGATCGTCCAGCTCAGCTGAACCGGACGACCGCCCGCGAGGCTCAGGCCAGCAGCTTCTGCAGCCGCGCGATGCCCTCGACCAGGTCGTCGTCGCCCAGCGCGTAGCTCAGCCGCAGGTACCCGGGCGTGCCGAAGGCCTCGCCGGGCACGACCGCGACCTCGGCCTCGTCGAGGACGATCTCGGCGAGCTGCGCCGACGTGCCCGCCACCCGTCCGGCGATCTCCCGGCCGAGCAGCCCCTTCACCGACGGGTAGGCATAGAACGCGCCCCTGGGCTCAGGGCAAACCACGCCGGGGATCTCGTTGAGCATCCGCACGATCGTCTGCCGCCGCCGGTCGAACGCCACCTTCATGGCCTCGACGGCCGTCAGGTCGCCGGTGACCGCCGCGAGCGCGGCGGCCTGCGCCACGTTGCAGACGTTCGAGGTGGCGTGGGACTGCAGGTTCGTTGCGGCCTTGACCACGTCGGCCGGGCCGATGAGCCAGCCGACCCGCCAGCCGGTCATCGCGTAGGTCTTCGCGACGCCGTTGACGATCACGGTCTGGTCGGCCAGTTCGGGCACGGCCGCGAGGATCGACACGGCTTCGGCGCCGCCGTAGGTGAGGTGCTCGTAGATCTCGTCCGTGAGGACCCAGATGCCGTGCTCCAGCGCCCACCGGCCGATCGCCTCGACCTGTTCGCGCGAGTACACGGACCCGGTCGGGTTCGACGGCGAGCAGAACAGCAGGATCTTCGTCTTCTCGGTCCGCGCCGCCTCGAGCTGCTCGACGGTCACGAGGTAGTCCTGGGTCTCGTCGGCCACCACGTCGACCGGGACCCCGCCCGCCAGCCGGACGGCCTCGGGGTAGGTGGTCCAGTACGGGGCGGGCAGCAGCACCTCGTCGCCTTCGTCCACGAGCGTGGCGAACGCCTGGTAGACGGCCTGCTTGCCGCCGTTGGTGATCAGCACCTGGCTCGCGTCGACCTCGACGCCCGAGTCCCGCAGCGTCTTGGCGGCGACGGCCTGCTTGAGCTCGGGCAGGCCCCCTGCCGGGGTGTACCGGTGGTTCTTCGGCTGGTGGCACGCGGCGGCGGCGGCCTCGACGATGTAGTCCGGCGTCGGGAAGTCGGGCTCGCCGGCGCCGAAGCCGATCACGGGCCGTCCGGCTGCCTTGAGGGCCTTGGCCTTGGCGTCGACGGCCAGGGTCGCGGATTCGGCGATGCTGCCCACGCGCGTCGAGACGCGGCGGGCCGGCGACGGGTGGGTCACGGGCTGCTGCGCGGAAGTCATGCCGTCATGCTCGCAGATCGGCGCTCCTGGGCGGGGACGGGCCGGCCGGGCCTCGCCGCTGGTGGGACTGCTCGCGGAACGGCCGATCCGGGGCACGGGGGGATGGGATTGGGCGAATGAGCACCCACCCCGTATGCTGGCTGGCCTAGGGCGTCCTGACGCCTGTCCTCGCGTGCCCCGGTGCGATTCCGTGGTCATGGTGGGTCATGTCAGGATGTCCTCGTGCGCACCTGACGGGTGCGCGCGAAGGGGTGTAGCTCAATTGGCAGAGCAGCGGTCTCCAAAACCGCAGGCTGCAGGTTCAAGTCCTGTCACCCCTGCGCCGAGTACACCAGTGAGGTCGACGACGGAAGAGGTCACCAGTGGCCGACAGCAAGGGGAGCGCCGAGGCTCTCTCCGGGTCCTCCGAGGACCGGGAGCCAGCGAAGGGCGCTTCGTCGTCGAAAACTGTCAAAGAGCCGAGACGGCGCTTCGGGAATCCGATCACCAGGCTCGCACGTTTCTTTCGTGAGGTCGTGGCCGAGCTCCGCAAGGTCATCTACCCGACCCGCCAGGAGCTGCTGACCTACACGGGCGTCGTGGTCGTGTTCGTGGTGATCATGGTTACGGTCGTGTTCGGCCTCGACTGGGTCTTCCACAAGGGCGTCCTGTACGTCTTCGGCGATCCGAGCGCCAAGTAACGCGTCACGGGCGGCATGTCCGCCCGATCCGACGGATCATCACCACATGAGCAGTGAGGAAGAGAGCTACCGCGTGTCCGACTTCGACGAGATCAGCCACTCCTCCGCCCCGGAGGGTGACGACGCCACCGCGGCGGCTGACGCGAAGCCGGCCAGCGAGTCGCCCGCTACCGCAGTCGCCGTGGAGGAGGACCCGCTCGACGAGCTGCGCCAGGCGCTGCGTCTCGCGCCCGGCGAGTGGTACGTCGTGCACTCCTACGCCGGCTACGAGAACAAGGTCAAGACCAACCTCGAGAGCCGCATCACCTCGCTCGACATGGAGGACTACATCTTCCAGATCGAGGTGCCCACGCAGGAGATCACCGAGGTCAAGAACGGCAAGCGCCAGCAGGTCCAGAGCAAGGTCTTCCCTGGCTACCTGCTCGTGCGTATGGAGCTCTCGCCCGAGTCGTGGTCCGCGGTGCGGAACACCCCCGGCGTGACCGGCTTCGTCGGCGCCACCTCGCGTGCCGACCGGCCGAGCCCGCTGAGCCTCGACGAGGTGCTCAAGATCCTTGCGCCGACCGTGCAGAAGGAAACGAAGCCGCAGATCAAGGTTGTGGACTTCGAGGTCGGCGACTCGGTCACCGTCACCGAGGGCGCGTTCGCGACGCTGCCCGCCACGATCAGCGAGATCAACCCGGACGCCCAGAAGCTCAAGGTGCTCGTGTCGATCTTCGGCCGGGAGACCCCGGTGGAGCTGAACTTCAACCAGGTCTCGAAGATCTAGGCCTCGGTTGCAAGCCGGGACGCCGAGCCGCGGCGCGCCCGAAGTCCGATAGAAAGCCCAGGAAACCGGAATGCCTCCCAAGAAGAAGAAACTCTCCGCGGTCATCAAGCTCCAGATCAAGGCCGGCGCGGCCACCCCCGCGCCGCCGGTCGGCCCCGCGCTCGGTCAGCACGGTGTCAACATCATGGAGTTCTGCAAGGCCTACAACGCGGCCACCGAGTCGCAGCGCGGTGACATCGTCCCCGTCGAGATCTCGGTGTACGAGGACCGCACATTCACCTTCATCACCAAGACGCCGCCGGCCGCGCGCCTGCTGCTGAAGGCCGCCGGGGTCGACAAGGGATCCGGCGAGCCGCACAAGACGAAGGTCGCCACGGTCACCCGCGAGCAGGTCCGCGCGATCGCCGAGACCAAGAAGGAAGACCTCAACGCGAACGACCTGGACCAGGCGGAGAAGATCATCGCCGGTACCGCTCGTTCGATGGGCATCACCGTCAGGGACTGACGACTTTCCGCATCACGTGGGAGGGCCCAGCGCGGCCTGGCAACCACAATCCTTACCTGGAGGACAGCAATGCAGCGCAGCAAGGGATACAAGAAGGCGGAAGAGCAGTTCGACCGGGAGAAGCTGTACAGCCCGCTCGAGGCGGCGCGGCTGGCCAAGACCACCTCGCCGGCCAAGTTCGACGCGACCGTGGAGGTGGCGCTGCGGCTCGGCGTCGACCCCCGCAAGGCCGACCAGATGGTCCGCGGCACGGTCAACCTGCCGCACGGCACCGGCAAGACCGCCCGCGTCATCGTCTTCGCGACCGGTGACAAGGCCGCGGCCGCCGAGGCAGCGGGCGCGGACGTCGTCGGATCGGACGACCTCATCGAGCGGATCCAGGGCGGCTTCCTGGACTTCGACGCGGCCATCGCCACCCCGGACCAGATGAGCAAGGTCGGCAAGATCGCGCGGATCCTGGGCCCGCGTGGCCTCATGCCGAACCCCAAGACGGGCACGGTCACGCCCGACGTGACGAAGGCGATCACCGACATCAAGGGCGGCAAGATCAACTTCCGCGTCGACAAGCAGGCCAACCTGCACCTGGTGATCGGCAAGGCGAGCTTCGACGCCGAGAAGCTGGTCGAGAACTACGCGGCGGCGATCGAGGAGATCAGCCGGGCCAAGCCGAGCGCGGCGAAGGGCAAGTACGTCAAGAAGGTCACCTTCTCGACGACGATGGGCCCCGGCATCCCGGTCGACCCGAACCGCACGCGCAACCTGCTCGTCGACGAGCCGACCGCCTGAGCGAGGCGTACCGGCGCACATCGAGCCGCACATCGAAGACACAGAGCACGGCACACCGAGAGCCGGTCGAGGGTCACCCCGGC
>JAOPVE010000022.1 GCA_025963185.1 Actinomycetes bacterium | reverse complement strand
GCACAGGCATAGCAGCGTCCACACCGCTACCGGGATCGATGACATCGGCTGCCTCCATGGAAGCCTCGCCAGACCGCATCGCGGGTAGTTCGGGCCTACCGGCAAGCCACCCAACGATGCCTCCACGCATCGCCGCACGCTTGGTGGCAAATGGCCCGCAGCGAGAACGGCCCACACGGGAGCAGAACTGGGAGCGGCGGCTCCCAGTCAGATGCGGTCAGGTGTCGTCAGCGTCGCCGCTCGCACCCAGCTGACCTCGTCAAACGGTGCCTCGCGCGGCGAATGGGGGGACGTGAGCCTGGTTGTGGTCCCGGGGCCGGGCGGGGGCATCTCCCGCCAGCAACTCAGCTCTTGGCGGATCCAGACGTTGGACTGAACCGGAATTCGACTACGTCGCCGTCGGACATGATGTAGTCCTTGCCCTCGATGCGGACCTTGCCCGCGGACTTGGCCTCGTTCATCGAGCCGGCCGCGGTCAGGTCGTCGAAGGAGACGACCTCGGCCTTGATGAATCCGCGCTGGAAGTCGGAGTGGATGACGCCCGCGGCCTCTGGTGCGGTCGCGCCGACCGGGATCGTCCAGGCGCGCGACTCCTTCGGCCCGGCCGTCAGGTAGGTCTGCAGGCCCAGGGTGCGGAAGCCGACGCGGATCAGCTGGTGCAGCCCCGGCTCGTCCTGCCCGATGGCTTCGAGCAGCTCGCGGGCCTCGTCGTCGGAGAGCTCGATGAGCTCGGACTCGACCTTGGCGTCGAGGAAGATCGCCTCGGCGGGGGCGACCAGGTCGCGCAGGGACTGCAGGAAGCTCTCGTCGCCGAGTTCCTCTTCGTCGACGTTGAAGACGTAGAGGAACGGCTTGGTGGTGAGCAGGTTCAGCTCGCGGAGCAGCTCGACCTCGATCTTCGCCTTCGCGGCTCCGGCGAACAGGGTCGTGCCGGTGTCGAGCAGGTCCTTGGCGGCGCGCGCGGCGGCGGCGACCGGCACGAGGTCCTTCTTCAGGCGGGAGTCCTTCTCCAGCCGCGGGAGTGCCTTGTCGAGGGTCTGCAGGTCGGCGAGGATCAGCTCGGTGTTGATCGTCTCGATGTCGTCGGCCGGGGAGATCTTGCCGTCGACGTGCACCACGTCCGGATCGCTGAACGCGCGGATCACCTGGCAGATCGCATTGGCCTCGCGGATGTTGGCGAGGAACTTGTTGCCCAGTCCCTGGCCCTCGCTGGCGCCCTTGACGATGCCGGCGATGTCGACGAACGAGACGGCAGCGGGCACGATCTTCTGGGATCCGAAGATGCCGGCGAGCACCTTGAGCCGCGGATCGGGCACCCCCACGACGCCCACGTTGGGCTCGATGGTCGCGAACGGGTAGTTCGCGGCCAGGACGTCGTTCTTGGTCAGCGCGTTGAACAGCGTGGACTTGCCGACGTTGGGCAGGCCGACGATGCCGAGAGTAAGTGCCACGACCGGCGAGTCTAGGCGACGCGGGGCAGCCAGCACGCACGCCGGTCAGCCGGGGATGTCCCAGGCGGTGACGGTGAGGTTCATGGTGGCGTCGGCGGCGATCGCGTCGACGTGCAGCAGAACGAACAGCTGCTTGTGGCCCTCGCTGGCCGCCGCGCTGCGAGACGTGCGCACGCACAGGGACTGCCCGGCCACCGGGGTGAGCTCCTGCGGCCCGGCGCCGAGCCGGATCGCGTCGGAGCAGTCGCCGGGACCCGCCTTGGGGCTGGTCACGACGCTGGCGAGCACGTCGTTCTCGAAGTCGAGCTTGAGGCTGGGCTTGCTGCATCCGGAGATCGAGAGGTCGGATCCGGTGTCGGGGCTGACCTGTGGCTCGTCCAGGTCGAGGCCCTCGGGAAAGCCGCACACGACCCGGACCTGCAGCGGTGTCGACGCGTAGTGCAGCCGGTAGCCGGTGTCGGGCGGGGCCGGCGCGGGGGTTTTCCGTGGCGCCACGGTGGCGTGCTGGGCGGATCCGCCGCCACCCCGGGTGTCGGCCTTCGCGCTGACCGCCCAGCCCAGGGCCGTGAGGGCGATGCCGATGGATCCGATGGCGAGCGCCAGCGCGGCGCCGGCGACCGCGAAAGCGATGAGAAGGTACTGGACAGTGGCGGGCCGCCGTAACGGGGGCGGTGGATCCACCGTGGACATCGGCTGCCTCCTCAGAGACGGTCTGCTCAAGCACTGCGCGGGTCCCGCATGCACACGGCCGCACTTCAGTAATCGTACGGTCACTCTTCGTGTGTTATTGGCGAATGCCAGAACAGCCCCAAGGGCACCGCATAACTAACGGGTTATCAGGAGGCACACGAACGACACGCCCGCCGGAGCAGTGCGGAGAGTGCGGGCAGCGTCACAGTCGCCGGGCCCGGACGGCGGAACAGGTCCGGCGCGACTGGCGATAACCCGCGTGACCTGCGGAAGTGTCCACTGCCGGACGTGCGCGATCCACCAGGGTGTCCAAGCACACAGGTCCGATTCGCCCAGTTTCCTCCCGCGCTGAAGCGACGATCGGCGCACAGGCGTGCGCGGTCCCGTTACGCTGAAGGCGCTTGATCCGCCAGCATGCCGCGCGACGGAGTTAATTCACCGAATAACCCCTAGTCGGGGCCTATCGGCCACGCCCTCGGGGTATAACGGAGGACCTAGCTGCCGTCGCACGGCCGCCCGCGGGGGGACGATCAGGCGACAGACGGGGCGCTGAACCATCTCTAGGTTTGGTCGAGCTGGGACGGGTACCACCGCGCGGAACGCCGCGCCGGGTACAGGTCCCGGGCCTCGAGCAGGCACCGGCCGCGAGCACAGAGGCAGTGCTCGAAACCGGTAACGGAAGGCCGGGCCTCCGAGCGGGCGCACGTGTGGGGCGTGCGTCTCGCTCCGCCCTCCCGGCGTGGGTCATTACGACCCACGCCGGGAGGAGTGTAAATCCGTTCCGCCGGGCCGCGCGGTGTGCCGGAGCCGGCCTCAGACGAACTTCGCGAACCAGTCCGTGATCCGCTCGATGGCGGGCTCCACGTACTGCGGCTGGTCGTAGAGGTCGATGTGGTTGGTCGTGTCGAGCCAGAGGAGCTCCTTCGGCTCGCCAGCCCGCTCGTAGACGTCCTGGGCGCCCTCGGGTGAGCAGTACGCGTCGGTGCGGCCATGCACGATCAGCAGTGGGGTGGGCGAGACGAAGTCGGCCCCGATCGCCAGGTCTGTGGTGATCAGCTCGCGGACCGTCAGCTCGGTGAGCTGGTTGACCCAGCCGGGACTCGCCGACCGCTCGCTGCCGTAGTAGTCGAACGGCTCGGCACCGCCCATCACGGCCGGGGTCTCGTCGCCCGAGACCGCCAGGGTGTAGCTCGTCACGCCGGTGGCGTGGTCGTGCGCGGCGACCTGCGCGAAGCGGGCGAGCAGCCCGCGGTACTGGTCCGCGCCCATGCTGTCGCGCATCGCGCGCGGATCGTTGAACCCGCCCGCCACACACGCCACGGCCCGCACCCGCGGATCGAACGCGGAGAACCGCAGCGCGTACCCGCCGCCGAGGCAGATGCCGACCACGGCGATCCGCTCGCCATCGACGTCCGGGTGCGCGGCGAGCACGCTGACGGCGTCCCGCAGGTCGGCGAACTTCCCCGCCGGATCCTCGTGCTGGCGCGGCTCGCCCTCGCTGGCGCCGAAGTTGCGGTGGTCGAAAGCCAGCGTGATGTACCCATGCTCGGCGAGCCGCTGCGCGTACAAGCCGGTGACCTGCTCTTTCACGCCGGAGAGCGGTCCGGTGAAGACGATCGCGGGGAATCCGGCGCCGGGCGGTGGCCCGTCGGGAACCCGCAGGTCGCCGGTCAGGAGAAGTCCGCCGGAGCGGAAGTTCAGCAGGGTGGCAGGCACGCGGCGCCCTTTCCTCGTCGTACCCCGAAGTTACCCGCCCGGGCGTCCGCGGAGGGCCCGACGCCCAGGTCCGAATCCCGCCAGCAACGCCCGCCGGCGGCTGTGATCATGGATCCATGAGCCCGCTCCCCGACCCCGACCACTGCTACCGCGCGGTCCAGAGCAGGGACGCCCGGTTCGACGGCTGGTTCTACACGGCGGTCACCTCCACGGGCATCTACTGCCGGCCGAGCTGCCCGGCGGTCACCCCACAGCGGCGCAACGTGCGGTTCTACGCGACCGCCGCCGCCGCGCAGCAAGCCGGTTTCCGCGCCTGCCTGCGCTGCCGCCCCGACGCCGCCCCCGGATCTCCGGACTGGAACCTCCGAGCCGACCTCGTCGGGCGGGCCATGCGGCTGATCGCCGACGGCGTGATCGAGCGCGAGGGCGTCGGCGGGCTGTCCCGGCGGCTCGGCTACTCCGAGCGGCACGTCCACCGCCAGCTCGCCACCGAGCTCGGGGCCGGACCGCTCGCGATCGCCAGGGCACAGCGGGGCCAGACCGCGCGGATCCTCATCGAGACCACCGATCTGCCGTTCGCCGAGATCGCGTTCGCGTCGGGATTCGCCAGCGTGCGGCAGTTCAACGACACGGTCCGGGCCGTGTTCGCGACCACCCCGAGCGGACTGCGGCAGCGGCGGTCCCGGGGGATCCCGATCGGGGGCGGCGCGGTCACGGTCCGGCTGCCGTACCGGACTCCGTTCACCGGGCCGTGGGACTTCCTCGCCGCGCGGGCGATCGCGGGCGTCGAGTTCAGCGGTGATGGGTACACCCGGGCGCTGCGGCTCGCCCACGGGCTGGGCACGGTCACGCTGAGCCCCGGGGACGGGCACGTCACGTGCACCCTGCGCCTGGATGACCTGCGCGATCTCGCCAGCGCGGTGCAGCGGTGCCGGCGGATCTTCGACCTCGACGCCGATCCGCAGGCCGTCGACGCGCTGCTCGGCGCGGATCCGTTCCTCGCCGCCCTGGTCGCCAAGGTGCCAGGAATGCGGCTGCCCGGATCCGCCGACGCGGGCGAGATGGCCGCGCGGGCGATCGTCGGGCAGCAGGTCTCGGTGGCCGCCGCGAGGACCGTCCTGGGGCGCATCGCCGCAGCGCACGGCACCGAGTTGCGCGCTAGTGACGGCGAGGTGACCCGGGCCTTCCCCGCCGCGGCAGCGCTCGCCGACGCCACGGACCTGCCCATGCCCCAGGCCCGGGCGGCCACTCTGCGCGCGGTGAGCACCGCGATCGCCACCGGCGCGATCGACCTCGACCCCGGCGCGGATCCCGAGGAGGCCCACCGCGGCCTGCTCGCGATCCCCGGCATCGGCCCCTGGACCGCCGGCTACCTCACCATGCGCGCGCTCGGCCTGCCCGACGTGCTGCTCGACACCGACCTGGCCGTGCGGCGCGGCGCCACCGCCCTCGGCATCACCGACCTGACCGCACACGCCGAGCGCTGGCGGCCATGGCGCTCCTACGCCGTCCTGCACCTGTGGCAGGCGTCCACCCTGGAAGGCTGACGATGTACTCCTCCACGATCGACACCCCCATCGGACCGTTCTCGCTGGTCACCGACGACGAGGCCGTCTACGCGAGCGGCTGGACCGCCGATCCGGCCGAGCTGGTGGCGCTGATCCACCCGGCGCTGCGACCGGCCTCGGTGACCCACCGCGCCGACCTCGGACCGTTCACCAGGGCTGCCGCCGGGTACCACTCCGGCGACCTGGACGCCATCGGCTCGGTGCCGGTGCGACAGCGATCCGGCGAATTCCTTTCGCACGCCTGGAAGGTCCTGCGGGACGTTCCCGCTGGGCACCCCGTCACCTACAGCGAGTTCGCGGCGCTGGCCGGCCGGCCGTCGGCGGTGCGCGCGGCGGCGAGCGCCTGCGCCCGGAACCCGGCCGCCCTGTTCGTGCCGTGCCACCGGGTGCTCCGGATCGGCGGCGCGCTCGGCGGATTCCGGTGGGGACTGGACGCGAAGCGCTGGCTGCTGGGGCACGAGTCCGTTTCTGGGTGAAACCTGTCCCGGTGCGACACGGGCTGCGCGGGCCGGCCACAGTGGAAGCAGGTGTCCACACGATGGGTGTCCACAGGACACGTGTCCACGGGATGGGAATCGCGCGCGATGGTGATGGGTCCGACCCATGCGGTGTCCGGGGCGGCGGCGTGGCTGGCGGGGGCCGGCCTCACCGCCGCCATCTTCGGCCACGTCCAGAACCCGGTCGAGCTGGCCGTCTACACGGCGGTCTGCGCCGGATCGGCACTCCTGCCCGACCTGGACTGCTCGGGCGCGGTCATGCGCAACCGGGGCGGCGCGACGGTCGCGCACACGTTCGGCGTGTTCTCGCTGTTCCTGGCCGAGTGCGTCGAGAAGTTCTCGCTGCTGATCTACCGGCTCACGGCCACCGGGCACGACTCGAAGCGGACCAACGGGCACCGCACGCTCACCCACACCTGGGTGTTCAACGTCCTGCTCGGCCTCGGGGCGGGGTGGCTGTGCGAGTCCGTGGGCAAGGCGGCCGTCGTCGGGATCCTGTTCTTCACGTTCGGGCTGGCCGTGCGCGGGCTGATGGCCGAGGCGGCGCGCCAGAGCGGCTGGATCCTCGTCACGCTCCTCGCGGCGGCCGCGGCGGGGCTGGCGATCCTCACCCTGCCGTCCGGACGGGGATATCCGCTGCTGGGGGTGGCGGTCGCGGCCGGCGGGGTGATCCATACGCTGGGCGACATGATCACCCGGCACGGCTGCCCGGTGATCTGGCCGCTGATCTGGCGCCGGCAGCGCTGGTGGGAGTTCGGGATCCCGGACGCGATCGCCATCCCGGTCAACGGCTGGTTCGAGCGGGTGATCCTGCTACCAGGGCTGACCGCGCTGGCGATCTTCTCGGCCGCCTGGGCCGTACCCGCGCTGCGTGCGGCGATGGAGCGGGTCGGCGACTACGTCAGCACGTTCTCCAGCACGTGAGCCTGCCCACAATGTGAGAGCGGGATCCCGCAAGGTAGGACGGTTCACGTAGGGTCGGACCATGACCGATCAGCGGTGGGACGCCGACCTGTACGACTCCCAGCACTCGTTTGTCTCCGCACTCGGCAACGACCTGCTCGATCTCGTCGGCGCCCAGCCCGGCGAGCGGATCCTCGACCTCGGCTGCGGCACCGGCGACCACGTCGTGGCCCTGCTCTCCACCGGCGCCGACGCGTTCGGCATCGACTCCAGCCCCGAGATGATCGCCAGAGCGGTCGCCAAGAACCCTGGTCTCCCCGTATCCGTCGCCGACGCCCGCGAGATCGACTACCACTCCGGCCTCGACGCGATCCTGTCCAACGCCACTCTGCACTGGGTGCCCGCGGCCGACCGTGCCGCCGCCGCGATCGCCCGCAGCCTGCGCCCCGGCGGACGGTTCGTCGCCGAGTTCGGTGGCGCCGGGAACGTCCGGTCGCTCATCACTGTCGCCGAGTCCGTCCGGGCGGGGATGGGCGCGCCCCCGGTCCCCTCGCCCTGGTACTACCCGACGATCGGCGAGTACGCCACGGTCCTCGAAGCCGCCGGGCTCCAGGTCAGCGCCGCGTGGCTGTTCGACCGTCCGACCCGGCTCGAAGGCGAGCACGGGGCCGCCAACTGGCTGCGGATGTTCGCCGGCCACCTCCTCGCCGGGCTCCCCGACCCTGACGGGTACCTCTCCGCGGTGGAGGCCGCCCTGCGCCCGACCCTGTGGCGAGACGCCTCCTGGTGGGCCGACTACCGCCGAATCCGAGTAGTAGCCATCAAACCCTGAC
>JAOPVE010000020.1 GCA_025963185.1 Actinomycetes bacterium | reverse complement strand
AGAACAGCAAGGCGATGCCCACCAGGGGAAGCAGGGAAACGATCTCCGGCACGGAACGACCTCTCGGGCATGAAGGATTGACGATCGGTACTCCGACCGTCCGGAAGTCTAACCGGGACCGGGTCGCGGAGCCCTATCAGTCCTCGAAGAGGGCGGTGTCCACGCTGGTGGGCACGGCAGCCGATGGCGCGGCCAGTCCGAGGTGCGCCCAGGCGGCCGGGGTGGCGATCCGGCCGCGCGGGGTACGCGCCAGGAAGCCCATCCGCACGAGGAACGGCTCGGCGACCTCCTCGACCGTCTCCCGCTCCTCCCCCACGGCCACGGCGAGCGTCGAGAGCCCCACCGGTCCGCCCCCGAATTTCGTGACGAGCGCACCGAGGACGGCCCGGTCGAGCCGGTCCAGGCCGAGCTGGTCGACCTCGTACACCGACAGTGCGGCGGCCGCGATCTCGTGGGTGACCTGCCCGTCCGCCCTGACCTCGGCGTAGTCGCGCACCCGGCGGAGCAGGCGGTTGGCGATCCGGGGGGTGCCCCGGGACCGGCCGGCGATCTCGCGGGCGGCCACGGCGTCGATCCGGACCCCGAGGATCGCGGCCGAGCGGGCCAGCAACAGCTCCAGCTCGTCCGGCTCGTAGAAGTCCAGGTGCCCGACGAAGCCGAAGCGGTCCCGCAGCGGGCCGGTCAGCAGCCCGGACCTCGTCGTGGCGCCGACCAGCGTGAACGGCTCGACGTCGAGCGGGATCGCGGTCGCGCCCGGCCCCTTGCCGACCACCACGTCGACCCGGAAGTCCTCCATCGCCGAGTACAGCAACTCCTCGGCGGGCCGGGCGATCCGGTGGATCTCGTCGATGAACAGCACGTCCCCCGGCGCGAGCGCGGTGAGGATCGCGGCCAGGTCGCCCGAGCGCTCGATCGCCGGCCCGCTGGTGACCCGGATCGCCGATCCGAGTTCGGCCGCGACGATCATCGCGAGGCTGGTCTTGCCCAGGCCGGGCGGGCCGGAGAGCAGGATGTGGTCCGGCGGGCGGTCCCGGCGCTGGGCGCTGCGCAGGAGCACCTCAAGTTGCTCGCGCACCCGGGGCTGGGCGATGAACTCCGCGAGCGAGCGCGGCCGCAGGCTCTGTTCGAGGTCCCGCTCACCGGGATCGGCGACCGCCGAGACGACAGCCGGGTCCGGCCCGTTCACGGGCGGCCCAGCATCCGGATCGCCTGCTTGAGTAGCGCGGACACGTCGGGCTCGGGACCGGCGTCCACGGCGACCGCGGCCGCGGCCTCCTCGGCCTCGCGCTGCGCCCAGCCGAGACCCATCAGGCCCTGCCTGACCTGGACCTGCCAGCCCGGCTCGGACCCGCCGAGCGGCGCCACGCCGCCGGCGCCGATCGCGCCGATCCGGTCCTTGAGTTCGAGGATCAGCCGCTCGGCGCCCTTCTTGCCGATCCCGGGGACCCGGGTGAGGGTGGCCACGTCACCGGTCACGACGGCCCGGCGCACGGTGTCGGGCTGGTGGACGGCGAGGACAGCCTGGGCCAGCCTCGGCCCGACCCCGCTCGCGGTCTGGAGCAGCTCGAACAGGGACCGCTCGTCCTCGGACGCGAAGCCATAGAGCGTGAGGGAGTCTTCCCGGACGATCAGGCTGGTGGCCAGGCGCACCGGCTCACCCGCCCGGAGTCCGGCGATCGTGCCGGGGCTGCACTGCACCGACAGGCCGACGCCGCCCACTTCGACGACGACGCCGTCGGGGGCGATCGCGGCCACGGTTCCGGACAGGCTGGCGATCATCGGGCCGTTCCCCTCTGCGCCGCCACCGCGGCGTCGATCCGTGCCTGGGCTGCTGCTGTCGCGGCCGCTCGCGCCTGTGCCGCGGCCGCCGCGGTGAGCCGGGAGTGGGCCACCGCCGCGTCGATCCGGGCCTGGGCGGGGGCCCGCCACAGGTGGCAGATGGCCAGCGCGAGCGAGTCCGCGGCGTCGGCCGGGCGGGGCGCGGTGGCCAGCCCGAGGACCCGCGTGACCATCATCGTCACCTGCTCTTTGCCCGCACGGCCGGACCCGGTGACGGCGGCCTTGACCTCGCTGGGAGTGTGCAGCGCGACCGGCAGCCCCGCCCTCGCGGCGGTGGTGATCGCGACGCCGCTGGCCTGCGCGGTGCCCATCACGGTGCGGACGTTGTGCTGGGCGAACACCCGCTCGACGGCCACGACGTCGGGCCGGAATCGCTCGATCGCCGCGCTCAGGGCCTCGTCGAGGGCGAGCAGGCGCGCACCGATCTCGGCGTCCGGCGGGGTACGGACCACCTCGACGTGCACGAGTTCGCACCGCCGCCCCGCGGATCCGTCGACCACGCCGATACCGCACCGGGTCAGCCCGGGATCGACTCCGAGTACCCGCACGCCTGCGCCCTCCGAACTGCCGAACAGATGTTCGACACCGTACCGCGACCCCGGTAAGGCCCGCGGGCCGACACTCAGCTGATCCGCTCCTGCCGCAACGCCGGAACGATCGCCGCGACCGTTCCGAAGTCCGCATCGTCGTGCAGCAGGGTGAGGTCGTGGTGGATCGCCGTCACCGCGATCAGGTAGTCGGCTACGGAAATGCCCTGGTGAGCGCTGCGGGCGGCGAGTGCGCGGCGCATGTCGCGCACCGTCGTCCAGGCACCGTCGGGGACCGGAACCCACGGATAGAGGTCCGTTAGCCGCTGTTCTGCCTGCGTGTACGCCGTGGCGGCGGCGATTGTGAGCGTCTCGGTGACGACGGGCTCGCATATCGCGATGACGCCGCGTTCGCTGCGCTCACCCCAGTGCGGAGACACCTGGCCGCGAAGGACGCGGACGAGCGCGCTCGTGTCAATCAGGAAGTTCACTCGTCGAGCTCGGCGAGCCGCTCGAAATCGAAAGCTCCCGCGTCCGCCATCGCGCGGAGCTCCTCGAGCGCGGCGAGCCGCCGCTGCCGGGCGGTATCGATCACCAGGTCGAGCGCGGCGGACACCGTGTCCTTCTTCGTCACGGTTCCCAGTGCGACGGCCGCCTCGGCGAGCCGCGCGTCATCGATGTCGATCAGGGTCTTGGTCATATCCACCACCTCGGCCGCAGTATATCTGCACACCCCCCGTATATACAGCTAGA
>JAOPVE010000006.1 GCA_025963185.1 Actinomycetes bacterium | reverse complement strand
TTCTTCCACCAGTCCAGGAAGTACTGGCAGTAGAAGCCGTACGCGACGACGCCGGTGTTGCAGTTGCCCTGCTTCTTGCTCGTGTGGAGGCCGATCGGCGTCTTCTTGGCCTTGTCGGCGTCGGCCTTGCTGACGTACCCGAGCTCGGCCATCCGCCGCAGGACGAAGTTGCGCCGGTCGAGCGCCGCCGCCACGTGCTTGCCGCCGGCGGCCGGGTTGTACTGGGTGGGGCTCTTCACCGCGCCGGCCAGCATGGCGGCCTCGGCGAGGGTGAGGTCCTTGGGCATCTTGGAGAAGTAGACCTGCGAGGCGCCCGCGATGCCGTAGCCGTCGTTGCCGAAGAAGGCGATGTTCAGGTAGCCCTCGAGGATCTGCGACTTGGTGTACTTCTGCTCGACCGCGAGCGCGAGGCGCATCTCGCGTAACTTGCGGGCCGCCGTGGGGGCCTCAGCCTGGCGCTTTTCCTTCGTGGTCTTCGCGTTGTACTTCAGCACGTTCTTGACGTACTGCTGGGTGAGGGTGGACGCGCCCTGGGTCACCTCCCCGGCCTGCTGGTTCGCGACGAGAGCCCGCACCACGCCCTGCATGTCGACGCCACGGTGCTTGTAGAAGCGGGAGTCCTCGGCGGCCACCATGGCGTGCTGCATGACGACGGGGATGTCCTTCATCGTGACCGGGACCCGGTTCTCGGTGAAGAACGACGTGATCGGCGAGCCGTCGGCGGCCACTAACTGTGACTTCACGGGCAGCGGCGGCACGTTCAGATCGCTGGGGAGGTTCTGGAACGAGTCCGCCGCCTCCTTGGCGCCCAGCCCCGTCATGCCCAGCGCGGGGAAGGCAGCCGCAGCCACCAGCACGCCGGCGAGGAGGCTGCAGATCAGTAAGGAGACGACGTCGGTCGCTATCCGGATGTTACGGCTGGCACTCACGGGAACAGGGTACGCAGGCGCGCACCCCTGGTGGGGGGCGGCGAATCTGGAGTGCGCTATCGGCCGTACGGTCCCGGTTCGCCGGGCAAAAGGTGGCCCTCCGGGCCGTCCTGACGGTCGTAACTCAAAATAATCGTGTGTACACCCTCTGAATACGAGCTACCGTGCGCGGCGCCAAGAGGGGGCGATTGGGGCATCTGACCTGCCGTGCTTCCACCGTTCGGATGAGGGACGGTGTCTAAAAGTACTAACGGCCTACCAGTCGATTAGCCGCTGTGCACCCGTGTGTCCCTTTCCTACCGTCCTGAGTCAGGCGTGCCCAACCGTACGGCTCGCCTCTGGACTCGTCACGAGGGGGCCGGCATGAGCATGATCGCCGAATGGGCTACTAAAGCAGCGTGCCGTGCCAGCGACCCGGACGCTCTGTTCGTCCAAGGTGCCGCGCAGAACCGGGCGAAGTCCGTGTGTCTTGGGTGTCCTGTCCGTACCGAGTGCCTGGCGGACGCCCTGGACAACCGGGTCGAGTTTGGCGTGTGGGGCGGGATGACTGAGCGTGAGCGTCGGGCCCTTCTCCGCAAGCGCCCCGACGTCCGATCCTGGTGGAAGCTGCTCGATGCCGCCCGCAAGCGCCACGAGCTGCAGCCCACCGGCTGATCCCCCCGGCTATACCGCTTCGCTCACTGCGCCGTCCCGCTTCGGGGCGGCGCAGTCGCGTTCCACGACGGTGTTGAGGTGCTGGTAGAGCTTCGTGGTGATCGCGCCGAGCTGCTCGATCTCGTCGGGGTCCAGCAGGTCGAACAGATGGTGGCGGACGCCCTCGACGTGCCCGGGTGCGGCGTCGGCGAGCACCGCGAAGCCCTCGTCGGTCAGCACCGCGAAGGCGCCCCGGCGGTCGCTCGGGCAGGACTCGCGCCGCACCCAGCCGGTGGCCTCCATGCGGGCGACCTGATGTGAGAGCCGGCTCTTGGACAGCAGGGACATCGCCGCGAGGTCGCTCATCCGCAGCCGGCGCCCCTCGGCCTCGGAGAGCTGCACCATGACCTCGTAGTCCGCCATGGAGAGCCCAGCCTCCTTGCCGAGCTCGCGGCCGAGCTGCTCGAACAGCAGGCGGCTCATTCCCATGAGGCCGCGCCACGCGCGCATCTCGGAGGTGTTCAGCCATCGGGGTCCGGACATACCACTGATCCTACGTCGAGGTAATTTAGCCTTCAACCATTTCCGGCGTACGATGACGCAGGTCACGTCCAGTATGCGGGGCAGGTCAGCCCTGTTCGGCCAGGGCCGCGCCTACCGTGCGCAGGCCGGCGAGGTCGTGCACGTCCTCGGGCTGGGCCGGCACCTCGGCGATCGGCACGGCGGGGTGGGTGGAGGTGAAGCGGGCCGCGATCCGCCGCTCGCGCGCCTCGATGTTGACCAGCTCGGCGTGCAGCCGCAGCGCGCTGGCCGTCGCCGGGGACGTGCCCTCGGCCTCCAGCCGTTCGGCGGCCGCGAGACTGCGATCCGCGGTGAGGGTTTCGACGCCCGTGCGGTGGACCCGGTTGAGGACCAGCCCGGCCAGCGGCATCTGCTCCTGCGAGAGCCGCTCCGCGAAGTACGAGGCCTCGCGGATCGCGTCCGGCTCGGGCGCCGCCACCACGACAAACGCCGTTCCGGACGTCTTGAGCAGGTCGTACGTCTGCTGGGCGCGCTCGCGGAAGCTGCCGAACATCGAGTCCAGCGCCGCGACGAAGCCGGACAGGTCGGTCAGCAACTGGGCGCCGATGATCTTGGTGATCGTGCGGCTGAAGAACGAGAACGACGCCGACACGACCTTGAGCACCCCTCGGCCGCCCTGCCGGGCCGGGGTGAGGAGCAGCCGCAGCATCCGCCCGTCGAGGAACCGGGACAGCCGCTGGGGGGCGTCGAGGAAGTCCAGGGCGGATCGGCTCGGCGGGGTGTCGACCACGATCAGGTCCCACTCGCCGGTCGCCCGGAGCTGGCCCAGCTTCTCCATGGCCATGTACTCCTGCGTACCCGAGAACGAGGACGACATCGCCTGGTAGAAGGGGTTGGCGAAGATCTCCTCGGCGCGATCCGCCGCGGTGTGGGCGAGCACCACCTCGTCGAAGGTGCGCTTCATGTCCAGCATCATCGCGTGCAGCTCGCCGCCGTTCTCGGCGGTCACGCCCTTGACCTCGCGGGGCACGTTGTCCAGCTCGGTGAGGCCCATCGACTGAGCCAGGCGGCGGGCCGGATCGATCGTCAGCACCACCGTGCGGCGCCCGGCCTCGGCGGCACGCAGGGCCAGCGCGGCCGCCGTGGTGGTCTTGCCCACCCCGCCGGATCCGCAGCACACGATGATCCGGGTGTCCGGATCGTTGAGCAGCGCGTCGATGTCCAGGTGGTTCGTCACGGGGCATGCACCCCCGCGGCGCAGAACGTGTCGGCGAGCTTGTAGAGGCCGCCGAGGTCGACGCCCTCGGGGAGGAACGGCAGCTCCAGCATCGGGCGCCCGAGTTCGGTGAGTTCGGCGCGCAGGCGATCCTCGAGCTGGACCCGCAACCCGTACGCCGAGGACTCGTCGAGCAGCCCCCGGATCGTCTCCTTGTCGGTCGCGAGCCCCGCGGCGGCCAGCCCGCGCCGCAGCTCCGGACCGGTGACCTTCGCGGCCAGGGCCGGGGTGCGGACGGCGTTCACGATGACGGATCCGACGGGCAGGCCGGAGTCGATCAGCTCGGCGATGGTGTCCGACACCTCCTGCACCGGCATCTCCTCCAGTAGCGTGACCAGGTGCACGGCGGTCATCGGCGAGCGCAGCACGGCCATCACGCCGTCGCTCTGGCTCTTGACCGGGCCGACGCGGGCCAGCGAGGCGACCTGCGCGGTGACGTTGAGGAAGCGCCCGACCCGGCCCGTCGGCGGCGCGTCGAGCACCACCGCGTCGTACACCCGGCGGCCGTTCTCCACGCGGGTCACGGCCTCCTTCACCTTCCCGGTGAGCAGCACGTCCCGCATGCCGGGGGCGATCGTGGTCGCGAAGTCGATGGCGCCGAGCTTCTTGAGTGCCTTACCGGCCCGGCCCAGCTTGTAGAACATGTCGAGGTATTCGAGGAGCGCTTGCTCGGCGTCGACCGCCAGCGCCCGGACCTCGCCGCCGCGCGGGGCGACCGCGACCTTGCGGTCGGAGTAGGGGAGCGGCGAGACGTCGAAGAGCTGCGCGAAGCCCTGCCTACCCTCGACCTCGATCAGCAGCGTGCGCTTCCCGCCGGCCGCGAGCGCCAGCGCGAGCGCGGCCGACACCGTGGTCTTCCCGGTGCCACCCTTGCCCGTGACGATGTGCAGCCGTGCGGACGGCCAGCCCTTGGATGCCTGACGCACTTTCCGAGCGTAACGACCCAACACCGGTTCCCGCCTGATGACCGGCCCGGCCGGCCCCCGGGCGTGACCAGCCTCACCGAGACCACATCCTCAGAAGTGCGGTAATTGCGGACGGCCCGGACCGGCCGCGCTTACCGCACTTCCCCAGGGGTGGCCGGCCCGCTCACCCGGCGCACACGCTCAGGAGCGTCCGCCGACAGGGCCATGCGGGCTCCGGCGGCACCAGAACCACGTGGGCTGCGTTACCGGCTCTCCGACGTGCAACACCGGCACGCCAGAGAACCGGCGCCTTCCCCACGCGGCCCTGGCACTCGCCTCGCTCCGCCCGCCCTATCGGCGGACACTCTAAGCTCGCCGGCATGACCAAGTGGGAGTACGTGACCGTTCCGCTGCTGGTGCATGCGACCAAGCAGATCCTCGACGGGTGGGGCGACCAGGGGTACGAGCTGGTCGCGGTGGTGCCCGGTCCGAACCCGGAGCAGCTCGTGGCCTACCTCAAGCGCCCCAAGGACGCGTGATGGGTGCTCGCGAGCGGCTCGCCGAGCTGGGGCTGGAGCTGCCGCAGGTCGTGCCGCCGGTCGCCGCGTACGTGCCGGCCGCGCGGACCGGGAACCTCGTGTACACGTCCGGGCAGCTGCCGATGGTCGACGGGAAGCTGCCGGCGACCGGGAAGGTCGGCGGCGAGGTCGATCCCGGTCAGGCCAAGGAGCTCGCCGCGACCTGTGCCCTGAACGCGCTCGCCGCGATCGACGCGCTCGCCGGGCTCGACAACGTGGTCCGGATCGTCAAGGTGGTCGGTTTCGTCGCCTCGGCGCCGGACTTCACCGGCCAGCCGGGCGTGGTGAACGGGGCCAGCGAGCTGTTCGGATCGGTGTTCGGCGAGGCGGGTCAGCACGCCCGGAGCGCGGTCGGAGTGACGGCGCTGCCGCTGGACGCCCCCGTCGAGGTCGAGGTCATCGCCGAAGTCCGTTAGGTGTCAGGTGAGGCCCAGCTCGTCGCGCAGCACGCGGGCGAGCTGGACCTCGAAGGTCGCCGTGACGATGGCGGTGGCGATCGGCGTGAGCACGGCGTAGTCCTCCAGCAGCTCGTCGCTGGGCCGCTCGGTGCCGAAGTGGCGGCGCAGGGTGGTCACGAGTTCGTGCGCGATGGCCTCGGCCCGCTCGGCGACCGCGAGCTGGATCCGGGTGATCTCCGCCGAGGGAACGCCCAGCTCACGGGCCCGGCGTCCGGCCTCGACCAGTACCGGGTGGGTGCCCTGCCAGTTGCCGCGGCGATCCCGCCGGGTGATCCCGTACCGCTCCAGCGCGGCCAGGGCGCCCGGCTGGCGGATCAGTTCCGTGAGCCCGGCCGGCTCGATGGCGAGCTTGGACTCGTCGAACCCGTCGCCGGGCAGGAAGCGCATGGCGACCGCCTCGGCGTGCCACGCCAGCGCGAGTTCCCCGGCCTCGCCGCCCGCCTGCACCAGGGCCCGGATCGCCGCGAGCGAGAACCCGCTGTTCTGCAGCCGCCGGATCAGCGCTAAGCGCTCCACATGGCTCTCGTCGTACACGCTGCGGCGGCCCACCCGGTGCGGCTGGTGGAGCAGCCGCCGGGACTGGTGCGCGCGGATCGTCCGGATCGTCATGCCCGACCGGTCCGCGAGTTCGTCGATGGCGAAGGTGTGCTCGCCGCTGTCCCCGTTCACGCGAAGCAGGCTACTGGCGGCCTGAGAAGGACTGGCGGCCTGGGACAGATCAGTGCGGACCTACCATGCGGGGATGAGGTTCGAGGTCCCGCCCGCGATCGCGGAGCACCTGGCTGACTGGTCCGGCGAGGTGGTGGCCCCGCGCGACGCGGCGACCGTGCTGCTGCTGCGGGACGGTCCGGGTGGGCTGGAGGTGTTCCTGCTGCACCGGCGGGCCGCGCTCGCCGCGTTCGGGGGGATGACCGTGTTCCCGGGCGGGCGGGTGGATCCGCTGGACGCCGGTGAGGTGCCGTGGTCCGGTCCGGATCCGGCGTCGTGGCCGCTCGGGGCTTCGCCGGAGCTGTCCCGGGCGCTGGTCTGCGCGGCGGTCCGCGAGATGTTCGAGGAGGCCGGGGTCCTGCTGGCCGGACCGTCACCGGGCCAGGTCGTCGACGACGTCAGCGGACCGGACTGGGCCGCCGAGCGGATCGCCCTCGAAGCGCACGAGACCCACCTGGCCGCCCTGCTGGATCGCCGCGGGCTGGTGCTGCGGGCCGACCTGCTGCGGCCGTGGGCGCACTGGATCACGCCGATCCAGGAGCGCAGGCGGTTCGACACCCGGTTCTTCGTGGCCGCCCTCCCCGCTGGCCAGGCGACCGCCGAGACGACCGGCGAGGCCGATTCGCTGGGCTGGGAACGGCCCGCCGACGCGCTGGCGGCGGTGGAGCGCGGCGAGTACGTGATGGTTCCGCCGACGGCGATATCCCTTGCGGAACTCGCCGGGTACGACACAGTGGTCGACGTGCTCGCCGCCGCCGATCAGCGCCAGGTCGTCCCCGTGACGCCGCTGCTCGTCGCGGAGCCGGGCGGCGTCCGGTTCGAGCTGCCGTGATCCCCGCCGTGGTCCCCGGGTGGGCGACGCTCGTGCGCGCGCCGAACCCCGGTCCGATGACGCTGGACGGCACGAACACGTGGGTGCTGCGCGATCCGTCGGCGGGCTCGTGCGTGGTCGTGGATCCGGGGCCGCTCGACGAGGGGCATCTCGCCGCCGTCGCCGCGCACGGTCCGGTCGAGGCCGTGTTGCTGACCCATGGCCACCCGGACCACGTCGAGGGGCTGCCCCGGTTCCTCGAACTGACCGGTGCCGAGGTGCGCACCGGATCCGTGCGCGCGGCCGGACTGGTGATCGAGGCGCTGCCGACCCCCGGGCACACCGCGGACTCGGTGTCGTACCTGGTCGACGGGCAGGCGGTGCTTACCGGCGACACGATCCTCGGACGCGGTTCGACGGTCGTGGCCTGGCCGGACGGCAACCTGGGCGACTACCTGGCGAGCCTGGAAGAGCTGATGGGGCTCGGGCCGCTCGTGGTCCTGCCCGGGCACGGTCCGGTGCTGCCGTCGGTCGCCGAGGCCGCCGCGCGCTACCTCGCCCACCGGCACGACCGGCTCGCCCAGGTGCGCGCCGCGGTGGCGGCCGGGGCCAGCACCCCGCGCGAGGTGGTCGAGGCGGTGTACGCCGAGGTGGATCCGCAACTGTGGGGTGCAGCCGAGCTGTCGGTCCGGGCCCAGCTGGAGTACCTGTCGTGACCTGCCCCGTCTGCGGCACCGTGGCCGTCCCGGGGGCCCGGTTCTGTCACCACTGCGGCGCCGCGCTGCCTGACGCCGTGACCATGCCCGGCACCGAGCGCCGGGTCGTGACCGTGCTGTTCGGGGACCTGTCCGACTTCACGGCCTGGTCCGAGGATCTCGATCCCGAACGCGTCGGATCCGTCACCGACCGGGTCCTCGCCGCGTGCGCGCAGGCCGTGACGGCGTTCGGCGGGCACGTCGACAAGCTGACCGGCGACGGGATCATGGCGGTGTTCGGGGCGCCGGTCGCGCACGAGGACGATCCGGAGCGGGCTGTTCGCGCCGCCCTGGCGATGCAGCGGGCCGTCAAGCGCCTGATCGACGACGAGGTCGGCGGTGGCCGCCAGCTCGGCCTGCGGGTGGGGCTGAACACCGGCCCGGTCGTGGCGGGGGTGCAGGCGGCCGTGTCGTACACGGTCATCGGCGACACCGTGAACACCGCGGCCCGGCTCTCGGACTCGGCCGTCGTCGGCGGGGTACTCGCGGGCGAGCGCACGGCTCGGGCGACCCGCGACAGGGCCGCCTGGCGCGCGCTGCCCCCGCTGCGGCTCAAGGGCAAGCGCGAGCCGGTCGCCTCGTTCGAGCTGCTCGGGCTGCGGGACGCCCCGGGGATCCGGCCGGGGCTCGGCGACGAGGCCTCGTTCGTCGGCCGCGAAGCGGAGCTGGGGCGGATCCTCGGGCGGTTCGCCGAGACGGCCGAGCGCCGGGTCCCGCACGTGCTCGTCGTCACGGCCGAGGCAGGTGCGGGCAAGACCCGGCTCGCCGCCGAGGCCTCCCGGGGGATCGGCGGCGAGCTGGGCTCGCGGGTCCTGTCGGTCCGCTGCCGGCCGTACGGCGAGGGGCGGCGCTGGGGTCCGCTCGCGGACGTGGTCCGCCAGGCGATCGGGGTCGAGCCCGACGACGACTCCGACCGGGTGGCCGCGAAGGTCCGCCGGGTCGCCGCCCGCCTCGGTCACCAGCCGGAGACCGACCTCGCCCCGGCCGCCCTGGAAGCGCTGTTCGAGCTGCTGGGGATCGCCACCGAACCCGAGTCGCCCCTCGGCGGGCTCTCGGCGCCCGGCACCTGGCACGCGAGCAGGCTCCCCATGACCGTGTCGGAGCTGCTCTCGGGGCTCGCCGCCGAGGATCCGGTGCTGCTCGTCGTCGACGACCTGCACAACGCCACCCCGGAGGCGGTGGACGCGTTCGGGGTCCTGGTCGCGCAGCTCACCGGTCCGGTGCTCGTGCTGCTGCTGGGGCGCCCCGAGCTGGTCCGCCAGGCCGGGGTGCTCACCCGCCTCCCGGACGCCGAGGCGCTGCCACTCCCGCCGCTGTCCGGTGCCGCGGCGGGCCGGCTGCTGCGCTCCTACCTCGGCGGCGGCCGCCTCCCGCAGGGCGAGGAGAACCAGCTACTCGCGACGGCCCAGGGCAACCCCTTCTACCTCGCCGAGCTGGTCTCGCTGCTGGTCGAACAAGGCAGACTCACCGGCGGATCGGCGGGCTGGCGGCTCGCTGGCCTCACCGGCCGGCTGCTCTCCTCCGACCTCGCCGCGGTGCTCGCCGCCCGGATCGACACCCTCCCGGCTCACGTCCGGGCGGTGCTGCGGGACGCGGCGGTGATCGGCGACCGGATCCCCGTCGGCTCGCTCGAAGCCCTCCGCGGCACCACGGGCACGGCGGCCGAGGACCTGGACCGGGCCCTGAAAGAGCTGGTCTCCCGCCGCATGCTCCGCCGCCGGACCTCCCGGGGCGGCTACGCGTTCGCCACCACCCTCATGCGCGAGGCCGCCTACTCCGGGATCGGCAAGGCCGACCTCGCCGAACGGCACGCCCGGGTCGCCCGCTGGCTCGACGGCACCCACCCGCGCGGCCTCACCGACGCCGAGCGCGACGAGCTGATCGTCACCCAGGTCGAGCGCGCGACCTCGCTGGCCCAGGCCATGCTGCTGCCGGAGAACAGCGACGCCCGGCGGGTCGCCCAGCTCGGGGCGGACGCGCTCGGCCGCCTCGCCGAGGCCGCGCTGGCCGCCGGGGATCCGTCCCGGGCGATCGCCCTGCTCGACCGGGCCGCCGAACTCGCCCCGGGCGCGCTCTCGCCGCCGCGCCGGCTGATCCGCGCGAGGGCTCTGCTGCAGACCGGACGCGCCGCCGAGGCCGTCCCGCTCGCCTCGTCCCTGGTCGAGCCGGACGCCGGACAGGTCGAGCTGCCGGTCCGGCTCGGCGCCCTGCTCGCGCTCGGCGAGGCGCACCGCGAGCTGGGCCAGTCGCGGGCGGCCGTGGCCTCGTGGAACTCGGCGGCGCGCGAGTCCAGGCGGGAGGGGCTGCCCCGGTTCGAGGCCGAAGCGCTGCGCCGGCTGGGCATGCACGACTACCTCGACGGGCGGCTGCGCTCGGCCGAGAACCGGTTCTTCCAGTCCTACCAGCGGGCCGTCGAGGCCAGGGACAACTCGGGGCAGGGCTGGGCGCTCCAGAATCTCGCCTGGTCGGCGACCTCGCGCGGGGACTTCCGGGCGGCCGAGGACGCCCTGCACCGGGCCGGCGCGCTGTTCGGCGAACTCGGGGATCCGGCGGGGCAGTCGTGGGTGAGCGGCACGGAGGCGTTCGTCGGGCTGCTGCAGGGACGGCTCGGCATGGCCCGGCGGCTCGCCAACGACTTCATGCCCTTCGGCGAGCGCGCCGGGGACACCTGGGGCGTGGCCGCACTGCGGACCGTCGAGGCGTTCGCCGCCGCCGAACTCGGCGAGCTGACCCACGCCGAGCGGCAGGCCCGGCGGGCGCTCGCCGGGTTCGAGACCAGCACGGACGCCTGGGGCCGCAGCCTCGCGCTCACGGTCCGGGCGCTGGTGGCCCGGGGCGCCGGACGGCCCGAGGCCGCGATCCCGCTGCTCGACGAGGCAGAGCGGGTCGCCACCCAGGCGGTCCACCCGCTGACCGCCGGGATCGCCCGCACCTTGCGGGGCTACTGCCGGGTCGACGCAGGCGACTACGCGGGCGCCGAGCAGGACGCCCGCGCCACCCTGGACCTGCTGGCGCCGCTCGAAGTCGAGGAACCGGCCAGGGTGGGCCCGATCGCGCTGCTCGCCGAGGCCAGGCGCGGCCAGGGCCACCTCGCCGAGGCCGTCTCGCTGCTCGCCGATGTGGCCGAGTCCGGATCCGCCGCGCTGGTCTTCCCGCGCCGCCAGGTGCTCGCGCTGTACGCGTCCGCTCTCCTCGACGCAGGACAGGACGCCGACGCGGTCGAGTGGGCCCGGCGCGCCCAGCAGGTACCCGCCGAGGACCTGCGCAGCCAGATCGTCGCCAAGCGGGTGCTCGCCCTGGCGCTCGCCCGCACGGGGGACCGGGAGGGCGCGGCCGTCGCGGCCAAGGACGCCGTGCAACTGGCCTACGCGACCGAGCAGGTCGCCGAGCGCGCCGTCAGCGACGCCGTACTCGCGACCATCGGCTAGTTCGCCAGGGCTCCGCGCAGGGCCGTCGCCACGGGGGAGTCGGCGGGCAGGCCGACGCAGAAGGCGAACGTGGTGAGCGCCGCGAAGCGGTCCCGGTCCGCGAGCTGCTTCTGGAAGTAGTCCAGGTGCACGTGGACCGCCGCGTCGACGGTCCGGACCAGTTCGCAGCCCGCGTCCGTGACCGCCACCCTCGTCATCCGGCGGTCCACGGTCGACTGGGATCGGGCCAGCAACTCCTTGGCCTCCAGCTCCTTGATCAGCCGGGACGCGAACGCGGGGGCCACGTCGAGCCGATCCGCGACGTCGTTGACGTGCACGACGTCCGTCTGCGCGCCGAGCACCTGAAGCAGGACCTGGAACTGCAGCGGCTCGACACCGGCGGCTCTGGCCTGTTCGTCGACGATCCGGAACACCTTGCGCGTCACGAATCTGGTCTGGGCGACGTCCCGGATGTAACTGCGGAAGGTGTCGTCCTGACTCCGGTCCTCCGCGGCTAACCACTGGAGGTACGCGTCCATCATCGAGTTACTCCCGACCGGCCAGCCCGTGCGGGGGTGGCAAAAGGCAAGTTACGGGCAAACAGCGACAAGGGGGCATGGTACCTGCGCCGCCGACTGCCCAGTGTGGAGACCGCCATTCCGCCCAAAACAGCGAAGTGCGGTAACCGGGGCCGGTCCTGACCGGCCGCAGTTACCGCACTTCGGCGAAGAGCGTCTGGGTCTAGCGGGCCCGGCGCGCGAGCCGCTCGTGATCGAGGATGACTACGCTCTTCCCTTCGAGCCGCAGCCAGCCACGGGAGGCTAAATCCGCCAGGGCCTTCTTGACCGTCTCCCGGGACGCGCCGACCAGCTGCGCCAGCTCTTCCTGCGTGAGGTCGTGGGTGACCCGCAGGGCGCTGCCCTCGCGGGTGCCGAACCGCTTCGCCATCTGGAGCAGGTTCTTCGCGACCCGGCCGGGCACGTCCGTGAAGATGAGGTCGGCGAGCGCGTCGTTCGTGCGGCGCAGGCGGCGAGCCAGCACCCGCAGGAGCTGCTCGGCGATCTCGGGCCGGTTCGTGATCCACGGCCGCAGCGCGGACTGCCGCAGCCGGGCCAGCTTCGCGTCGGTCAGCGCCACCGCGCTCGCCGTACGCGGACCCGGGTCGAACAGGCTCAGCTCGCCCACGAGGTCCGACGGCCCCATCACGTAGAGCATGTTCTCCCGGCCGTCGGCGGCGCGGCGGCCGACCTTCACCTTGCCGCTCATGACGATGTACAGACTGTCCCCGAGCTCGCTCTCGGAGAAGATCGTCTGCCCCTTGGGGACGTCGAGGTACTCCAGGTGGCTTGCCAGCGCTTCGGCCGCCTCGGGCTCGACCCCTTGAAACAGGCCGCAGCGTGCGAGCACCTCGTCCATCTGAACCCCACCTCCAGCTCCGGCGTGTACAGGATCGTGAGTCTATGGGCACGGGTACAGGCCTGTTGTTACCGACGTGCCACCCTCGGGTCCTGCGCTGACTTCCCCTCCGACGTACCCTCACTACCAGGGCGAACGATAGACAGGTCAGCAAGTGGCTGGGTCGAGGAGGTGCGAGGACTGTGAGCCTGCCGTCCCCCGTGCCCGGACTCACCGTCTTAGAGGTCCTCGGTTACGGAGGGTTCGCGGTGGTCTACCGCGCCCGCCAGGAGTCCGTGGGGCGCGAGGTCGCCCTCAAGGTCGACAACCGGTTCGCGCACGACGAGCGCGACCGGCGCCGTTTCCTCCGCGAGGCCCGCGCCGCCGGTGCCCTGTCCGACCACCCGAACGTCATCAGCGTGTACGACGCGGGCATCACCGCCGACGGGCATCCGTACCTGGTGATGGAGCTGTGCCCGCGCGGATCGCTCGCCGACCGGCTTCGCAAGGACGGCCCGATGCAGCCCGGCGAGGTCCGCGGGATCGGGGTGAAGATCGCCGACGCGCTCGCCAGCGCCCACGAGGCCGGGGTGATGCACCGCGACCTCAAGCCCGCGAACATCCTGCTCAACCGGTTCGGCGCCCCCGGGCTGACCGACTTCGGCATGGCCGCCTCCTACGACGCCGCCCGCCAGATGTCCGCCACGATCGACGCGCTCACGCCCGCCTACGCCGCGCCCGAGGTCTTCCGGATGGCGCAGCCCACCACCGCCGTCGACGTCTACGGCCTCGGCGCGACCCTGTACTCGCTGCTCACGGGCCGTCCGCCGCGCTGGCCGGACGCCGGGCACCCCAGCATCGCGGCGATCATCGGCCTCGCCGACCAGCCGTTACCCGACGTCAAGGGCGTGCCCAGCGCGCTGACCGGCGTGCTCCGGACCGCGATGGCAGCGGATCCGGCACACCGGTTCCCGGACGCCGCCACCTTCCGCGACGCGCTCCAGGGCGTCTCGCTGGAGCTGCCGACCGGCGTGTTCGCGGTGATCCGGGCCGACGATCCGCCCCGGCGGCGGGAGGGCGACGGCGCGCTCGGGCGGCATCCGTCCATGGAGCGCTCGCTCGAAGGGTCGATGGGCTCTGCCGGTTCGGCGGGTTCTGTCGGTTCGGCGGGTTCGGGTGGCTCTGCGGGTTCGGGCGGCGGGCTGGCCGGGGTCAGCGCGCCGAGTGCGCGGGCGATCGCGTCCGCGCCGGTCGCACCGCCTCCGGTGCCGCTCCCGCCGGTTCCGGTGTCGC
>JAOPVE010000004.1 GCA_025963185.1 Actinomycetes bacterium | reverse complement strand
CGTCGAGCGCGGCGGCGAGGTCGGCGCGGCGCCGCGGGCTCAGGCCGGCCAGCATGTCCGCCTCCAGCATCCGGACCTGCTCGTCGTAGGCCGCCAGCATCGCCCGCCCCTGGGGGGTGAGGCTGATGAGCAGCACCCGGCGGTTGTCCGGATCGCGGCGCCGCTCGATGAATCCCCGCTCGTCGAGGCCGGTGATCATCTCGTGCATGGTCTGCGGCCGGACGAACGACCGGCGCGCCAGCTCGGCGGAGGTCAGCCCGTCGCGGCGCTCCAGCACGGACAAAGCGGTGTATTGCAGCGTGGTGAGGCCGAGCGGCCGGAACAAACCGTCCAGATGTGCCCTGATCGCCTGCTCGACCTGCTTCACCAGGTAGAGCAGGTGCCCGGACTGGGCGTTCTCGGTCGCGGCGGCGGTCTCGGCGGCGGCACCAGCAGCGTTGGACATCGGTTTCCACTTCCCTGTTGACAGCCTCGGTGTAATCCGTTCATCATCAGGGTACCTGATGATTCATTCTCGTAACAAGAGCACTACACGCTCCGCCGGCCCAGCCGGCTCATGGACTACCGGACCCGCCGCGCGAACTACCCCGGAAGTCCCCGCGTGAACCGTCATCCCGCATCGGACAAGGGGTCCTGCGATGTCAACCTCAGCCTTAGAGAACGGCGCACACCGCCCGGCTACGAGCGACACAGACCACCGTAAGCAACTGCGGCGGGTGGTGCTGTCGAGTTACCTCGGCACGACGATCGAGTTCTACGACTTCCTGCTGTACGGCACGGTCGCCTCACTGGTGTTCAGCAAGCTGTTCTTCAGCAGCCTGGATCCGCTCGCCGGCACGGTCGCGGCCTTCGGCACCTTCGCCGTCGGATACCTCGCCCGCCCCCTCGGCGGCATCATCTGCGGCCACTTCGGCGACCGGATCGGCCGCAAGTCGATGCTCGTCGGCACGATGAGCCTCATGGGGATCGCCAGCTTCCTCATCGGCGCACTGCCCACCTACGCCCAGATCGGCATCTGGGCGCCGATCCTCCTCGTCGCCCTGCGGCTGGTCCAGGGCATCGCGGTCGGCGGCGAGTGGGGCGGCGCCGCGCTGATGGCCGCCGAGCACGCCGGCAACCGGGGCCGCGGGCTGCGCGCCAGCGTCACCCAGATGGGCGCGCCCACCGGCATGGTCCTGTCCACCGGTGTGCTGGCCCTCGTCTCCCGGCTGCCCGAGGACCAGTTCCTCTCCTGGGGCTGGCGGGTGCCGTTCCTGCTGAGCATCGTCCTGCTCGCGATCGGCCTGTTCGTCCGGCTGTCTGTGCAGGAGAGCCCGCTGTTCTCCGAGGTCAAGGCCAAGGACGCGGTGAGCAAGCGGCCGCTGCTCGAGGTGATCCGCACCCACCCGAAGAACCTGCTGCTCGCCACCGGGATCGGCATCGGCGCGTTCGTCGCCCAGTCGCTGCTGACGGTCTTCGTCATCGCCTACGCGGTCCAGGTCGGGTACTCGCGCTCGCAGGTCCTGCTCGCCCTGACCATTTCGTCCGGACTGGCCATCGTCGGGCTGCCCGCGTTCGCCGCCCTCTCGGACCGGATCGGCCGCCGCCCCGTGATCCTCGGTGGCGCGATCGCCATGGCCGTCGCCGCGTTCCCGCTGTTCGCGCTGATCTCTTCCGGGAAGCCCCCGCTGCTCCTGCTGGCCCTGGTCATCGGCCAGAGCGTGCTGCACCCCGCGATGTACGGGCCCATGGCCGCGCTGTTCACCGAGATGTTCGGAACGCGGATCCGCTACACGGGCGCCTCGGTCGGGTACCAGCTCGCGGCGGTCCTCGGCGCCGGCTTCGCCCCGATCATCGCGGGCAGCCTGCTCGCCAGCAGCGGCGGCACCAGCACCGCGCTGGTCTGCCTGTACCTGGTCGCCGCCTGTGGCATCACGGCCGTGTCGATCTGGTTCGCCACCGAGACCCGCAGCCGTGAGCTCGCCGCGGACCGGGCCGTGGACGCCGAAACCAGCCCCGCGCCGGTCCGCATGCAGGCGTCCCCCGCCCGCTGAGCCCACGAGCCGAGAACCGAGAGGGAGTCACCGATCATGAACCTCACAGGCAGAGTCGCGCTGGTCACGGGCGCCGGACGGGGCCTCGGCCTCGCGTACGCCACGGCGCTCGCCGCCGCCGGAGCCGCTGTCGTCGTCAACGACGCCGACGACACCGCCGCCAAGCAGGCCGCCGAGACGATCACCGCGGCCGGCGGGACGGCGGTCGCCGAGCCAGGCGCCGTCGGATCCACCGAGGTCGCCGAACGGCTCGTGGACCGGGCGGTCGCGGAGTTCGGCCGCCTGGACGTGCTGCTCACCAACGCCGGGATCCTGCGGGACCGGGTGGTGTGGAAGATGTCCGACGAGGAGTTCGACGCGGTGATCGACGTCCACCTGCGCGGCACCTTCACCTGCGCCAGGGCCGCGGTCCGGCACATGCGGGAACGGGACGGCGGCGGGCGGCTCGTGCTCGTCGGATCCCCGGCGGGCCAGCGCGGCAACTTCGGCCAGACCAACTACGCGGCCGCCAAGGCGGGGATCGCCGCGATGGCCCGGACCTGGTCGATGGAGTGCGCGAAGAGCGGGATCACCGTGAACGCGATCATTCCGGTCGCCGCCACGGCCATGACCGCGACGATCCCCGCGTTCGCGCCGCACGTGGCCGCCTACGACGAGACCGGCGAGCCGTTCCCGGCGTGGCTGCGCCAGGCCGAGGGCTTCGGGACCGCCGAGGACGTGGCCGGCCTCGCGGTCTACCTCGCCTCGGCCGAGTCCGCGGGCGTGACCGGCCAGTGCATCGGGATCGGCGGGGACCGGATCGCGCTGTGGTCGCACCCGCAGGAGGTGGCCGTGGCCTTCCGCGAGGGCGGCTGGGCCGCGGACGACATCGCCCGCGCGTGGCCGACGACCCTGGGCCGCTCGGCGCAGACCGTCGGGATCCCCGCGCCCCAGCCCCCGGACGGTGAGACCCCGTGATCGACCTCGACTCGGTCGTCGCCATCGACGTCCACACCCACGCCGAGATCTCCGCGGACGGGCACCCGTCACTCAGCCCGCTGCTCGAAGAAGCCAAGGCCGGCTACTTCAAGTCCGGGGATCCGCAGCCCACGATCGCCGCCACCGCCGCGTACTACCGCGAGCGCCGGATCGCGGCCGTGGTGTTCACGGTCGACGCCGAGGCCGAGACCGGGCACCCGCCGATCCCGAACGAGCAGGTCGCGGCCGAGTGCGCCGAGCACTCCGACGTGCTGATCCCGTTCGCGAGTATCGATCCGCACCGGGGGCAGGCGGCCGTGCGGCAGGCCAGGCGGCTGGTGGCCGAGCACGGGATCCGCGGGTTCAAGTTCCACCCGTCCCTGCAGGGCTTCCACCCGGACGACCGGCTCGCCTACCCGCTGTACGCGGCGATCGAGGAGCTCGACGTCCCGGTGGTGTTCCACACCGGGCAGACCGGCATCGGCGCCGGTCTGCCCGGCGGTGGGGGGATCCGCCTGAAGTACTCCAACCCGATGGACGTCGACTCGGTCGCGGCCGACTTCCCGGGCCTGCGGATCGTGCTCGCGCACCCGTCGTTCCCCTGGCAGGACGAGGCGCTCGCCGTGGCGACCCACAAGCAGAACGTGTACATCGACCTGTCCGGCTGGTCGCCGAAGTACTTCCCGCCACAGCTCGTGCGATACGCGAACACGCTGCTGCGTGACAAGGTCCTGTTCGGGTCGGACTATCCCGTCATCACCCCGGACCGCTGGCTGGCGGACTTCGAGCGGCTCGACATCAAGCCCGAGGTCCGCCCGCTGATCCTCAAGGACAACGCGGCCCGCCTGCTCGGACTGGCGAAGGAGTGAGCCGGACATGCGCAACCAGGGGATCGGATCGTGGCCGCGGCGCAGGGCCCGCACGTCACCGGGGCGGGTCGCCATCGTCCACGGGGACCGGGAACTGACCTACCGCGAGCTCGACGAGCGGGTCACCAGGCTGGCGCACGGGCTGCGCACCCTGGGGGTCCGGCGGGGCGACCGGGTCGCCTACCTGGGGCCCAACCACCCGGCGTTCCTCGAATCGCTGTTCGCCACCGGGGCGCTCGGCGCGGTGTTCGTGCCACTCAACAGCCGGCTCGCGGCCCCGGAGATCGAGTACATGCTCGCCGACTCCGGCGCGGCCGTGTTCGTGGTGGCGCCGGAGTGCGAGCGGGTCGCCAAGGAGGTGGCCACCGACGCCGAGCGGCTTGTCGTCGGCGCCGCATACGAGGCCCTGCTCGACTCGACGCCCACCGATCCACTCGACGAGCCCGTCGCGCAGGACGAGCCCGCGATGATCATGTACACGTCCGGGACGACGGGCCGGGCCAAGGGCGCCACCCTGACCCACGCCAACCTCGTCTGGAACTGCGTGAACGTGCTGGTCGACATCGACATCGCCGCCGACGAGGTCGCCCTGATCACCGCGCCGATGTTCCACACGGCCGCGCTCAACCTGACCTGCCTGCCCACCCTGCTCAAGGGCGGCCAGGTGGTGGTCGAGTCCGAGTTCGCGGCCGAGCGGGTGTTCGACCTCGTCGAGGAGCGCGGGATCACGCTGATGTTCGGTGTGCCCACGATGTACTCGGCGCTCGCCGCGTCCAGCCGGTGGGCCACCGCGGACCTCGGCTCGGTCCGCACGCTGATCTGCGGCGGCGCGCCGGTCCCGGAGTCGCTGGTCAAGCTCTACCTCGGCCGCGGACTGTGGTTCATTCAGGGCTACGGCATGACCGAGACGTCCCCGGGCGCGCTCGTGCTCGACAAGGTCATGACCGCCGCGAAGGTCGGATCCGCGGGCGTGCCGCACTTCTTCACCGATGTCCGCGTGGTCCGGCCGGACCTCACCGACTGCGCGCCGGGGGAGCCCGGGGAGATTCTCGTGGCCGGCCCGAACGTCATGCGCGGTTACTGGGGCCAGCCCGAGGCGACCCGCGCGGTGCTCACCGCCGACGGCGAGTTCTTCTCCGGCGACATCGCCGTGCTCGACGCGGACGGCTACGCCTACATCGTCGACCGGGCCAAGGACGTGATCATCTCCGGCGGCGAGAACATCTACCCCGCCGAGGTCGAGAACGCCCTCTACCAGCACCCGGACGTGGCCGAATGCGCGGTCATCGGGGTGCCGGACGAGAAGTGGGGCGAGGTCGGCAAGGCCGTCGTCGTCCTGGCCGAGGGCAGGCCCGGCTTCGGCCTGCTCGACTTCCTGAGCACCCGGCTCGCCCGCTACAAGGTGCCCAAGAGCGTCGAATTCGTGGCCGAACTACCGCACACCGCCAACGGCAAGCTCCTCAAATCCGAACTGCGCAAGCACTACGGATCCACGACCTGAGAACCCGACCCAGAGGGAGAAACGCCATGACCACCGTCGTGCCAGGGCTCACCGAGCTCGCCGAACTGACCGGACAGCACCTCGGCCACAGCGACTGGATCGTGGTCGACCAGCACCGGATCGACACCTTCGCCGACGCCACCGACGATCACCAGTGGATCCACACCGATCCCGAGCGCGCGGCCGCCGGGCCGTTCGGCGGGACGATCGCGCACGGGTTCCTCACGCTGTCGCTGCTGATCCCGCTGTGGGACGACATCCTCACCGTCGAGGGCGTCACCACGAAGGTCAACTACGGGCTGAACAAGGTGCGGTTCACCGGCCCGGTGCCGGCCGGGGCCAAGATCCGGGCCGCGGCGACGCTCGTCTCCGTCGAGGAGATCAAGGGCGACGGGGTCCAGGTCGTCGTGGACTTCACCGTGGAGCGCGACGGATCCGACAAGCCCGCGTGCGTCGCCCAGGCCGTCCACCGGTACTACCGTTAAGGACATGCGTACGCAGGTGGGCATCGTCGGTGCCGGCCCCGCGGGGCTGATGCTCGCCCACCTGCTGCACCTGCGGGGCATCGACTCGGTCGTCGTCGACCTGCGCACCCGCGAGGACATCGAGCACACGATCAAGGCCGGGGTGCTCGAACAGTCCACGGTCGACCTGATGACCGAGACCGGCGTGGGCGACCGCCTCCGGCGCGAGGGATCCGTGCACCACGGCATCAACCTCGCGTTCGGCGGCGCACTCCACCGGATCGACTTCGCCGCGCTCACGAACGGGCGGGCCGTGACGGTCTACCCGCAGCACGAGGTCCTCACCGACCTGATCGCCCGGCGCCTCGCCGACGGCGGCGACCTGCGGTTCGGGGTGTCCGGCACGCGGGTCGAGGGGATCTCCGGCGACCGGCCGTCGATCCGGTTCACCCACGAGGGATCCGAGCAGCGCGTCGAGTGCGACTTCGTGGTCGGCGCCGACGGATCCCACAGCACCACCCGCGCCCTGATCCCGGGCCGCGCCGACCTGTTCCGCGAGTACCCGTTCGCCTGGTTCGGGATCCTCGCCGAGGCGCCGCCGTCGAGCGGCGAGCTGATCTATGCCCACTCGGACCGTGGCTTCGCGCTGATCTCGACCCGCTCGCCCACGGTCCAGCGGCTGTACTTCCAGTGCGACCCGCACACCGATCCGGGCGACTGGCCCGACGACCGGATCTGGGAGGAGCTCTCCGCCCGCGTCGCCGGGGCCGGGGCCGTGGTCAAGACTGGTCCGGTCTTCCAGAAGTCCGTACTGCGGTTCCGCAGCTTCGTCTGCGAGCCGATGCAGCACGGGCGGCTGTTCCTCGCCGGGGACGCCGCGCACACGGTGCCGCCGACCGGCCAGAAGGGCCTCAACCTCGCCGTCGCGGACGTCTACCTCCTCGACCGCGCACTCGCCGCCTACTACGAGCGCCGCGATACGTCCCTGCTGGACGGTTACACCGCCACCGCGCTCCGGCGGGTGTGGCGCGCGCAGCACTTCTCGTGGTGGATGACCTCGATGCTGCACCGCTTCGACGGGACCAACGACTTCGACGTCCGCCGCCAGCTCGCCGAACTGGACCTGGTCACCGGATCCGCCTCGGCCGCCACCACCCTCGCCGAGAACTACGTGGGCCTGCCGCTCACCCCCTGACGTTGTAGGGGCGAATTCGGGCAGACAGTTCGGGCCATTTACACCACAGCTCTCCGTTGACACCACTAGTGCGATCTGAATACCATCAGGGTCCCTGATAAAGATTGTGCCCCACGGCGTGCCCGGTCAGAGCCGGGCAGCACTGAAACGAGGAGCAGTAATGACGATGGACCGCCGGACCCTGCTGGCCACCGGAGGCGCGTTCGCATTCGGCGCCGCCGCGCTCGCCGCCGTCGAAAGTGGAGTGACCCCGGCCGAGGCCGCGTCGCGCGACAACGGCTTGGAGGCTGAACTTCTCCGGATCTTCGACGAGCTCGACTTCGACGTCTACAGCAACCAGAAGTGGGAGCGGATCGGTGAGAGCCACTCGCCCAACATCCGCGTCCACTGGCCCGACGGGCACATCACCGAGGGCATCGCCCAGCACGTCGCGGATCTCAAGCAGCCCTTCGTCTTCGCCCCGAACACCCGCGTGACCGCGCACCCCCTCAAGATCGCCAAGGGCAACATGACGGCCGTCACCGGGATCGCGAGCGGCACCTTCACCCGCCCGATGCCCAAGGGCGACGGCACCTTCATCCAGCCGACCGGCAAGACGTTCGTGATGAACATGTGCACGGTCGGCATCTGGAACCCGGTCACCAAGACCATGGACGAGGAGTACCTGTTCAACGACCAGAAGAGCTTCATGGACCAGCTCGGGATCGGCTGACCGGGCACCGGTAGGTGGGGCCGGGCCTGCGGGTCCGGCCCCACGCTCGTGTCTTGACGGTGTGGGCATGCTCGGGGGATCCCCGCCGCTCGACGATCGGAGCCGGCCATGCGCCTGCGATCCCGCTGGCTGCTGCTGTCCTTACTCGCCGCGGCGCTCGCTCTCCCGGTCGCGGCCGCGCACGCGGGCACGGTCCGCCCGCAGATCGTCGGCGGCCAGAACGCGCCCGCGCCGTACCCGTTCATGGTGTCGATCCAGGTGAGCAGCCAGACGCACTGGTGCGGCGGCGTGCTGGTGGCGCCGAGCTGGGTGGTCAGCGCCGCGCACTGCGACGGCTGGTTCCCCCTGCCCCAGTTGCGGTTCCGGGTCGGATCGGTCGACCGTACGGCGGGCGGAACGGTGGCGAGCGCCGACCGCGCGGTCAGCCACCCGACCGCCGATCTCGTCGCGTACCACCTCACGGCGCCGGTCACCGAGACGCCCGTGCCGATCGCCGGCGCCGCCCCGGACGGCAGCGCGCTGCGGCTGCTGGGCTGGGGGTGCACGCAGCCGGTCACCGGCGGCTGCGCCGAGCAGCCCCGGATCCTCCAGCAGCTCGACACGACCCTCGTCACCCCGAGCCGGTGCGTCAGCGCGCGGCACCCCGGCGGCATCGGAGCCGGGCAGCTCTGCGTCGACAGCCCGGGCGGCGCCGGATCCTGCTACGGCGACTCCGGCGGCCCGGCGCTGGCCCACGGGACCGGTGGCGGTTGGCTGCTCGCGGGCATCACGAGCGACGGCACCACGGACGTGTGCGCCGCCGGCCCGTCGATCTACGTCAGCGCGCTCGCGGCGAAGGCGTGGATCCAGCAGGTCACGAGCCAGTAGCTAGCGGGTCAGTAAGCCAGGCAGGGACAGTCCGACATGAGCTGCTTGACCTGCGCCACGAAGTCGGGGTTCGGGATGCCCGCCACGCCGCGGGCGTCGATCGCGCTGGTGCCCGCGCTGTAGGCGCCGATCACCATGTCGAGCATGCCGTTGTTGTGCAGTACGTCGTACGGGTGGGCGGACGAGGCGAACGCCGAGTCGCCGTAGTGCTTGATCAGCCACTGGATGTACTCGGCGCCGAGCGCGGCGTTGCCGCTGAGGGTGTGCACGTCGTAGGTCATGGTGAACCGCTCGTTGAGCCACCCCGCGGTCTTCGGCGAGACCTGCATGACGCCGATCGTCGATCCGTCGCAGGACACGATCGAGGACTGCCAGCGGGTCTTCTGCCACGCGATTGCCTTGACCAGGGCGACCGGCGCGGTGATGCCCTTGGTGGTGGTCCAGTACTGCTTGCGGGCCGCCGCGGTGAGCATGTTGCGGATCTGCGGCCGGGTCGCGTCCGTCCCGATGTGCTTGTAACAGGACGGCAGGCCGGGCGCGCTCTCCTCCGGGCTGGGCGACGGGGCAGGCGGCGGCGGAGACGGGGACGGCGACGGGCTGGGGGAGGGGCTCGGCTCCAGCGTCGGCTCGGGCACCTGCCGGACCTGCACAGACACCGGCTTCGGATCCGCCTTGAACAGGTCGGCGGCGAACGGCGCCGCCACGAGGCCGGCTACGACGACGACAGCGGTGGTCAGCACTAACTGCGAGCGTTTCATGGTGGATCCCCGTGTCTGTGTCCTGGCGAGCGGGTGGATGCGCGGCCACCGACCAGGCTGGCACAGCGTGTCCACAGCATGGCGAACGCGAGCATTCGTCACCTGAGTACAAGTGCGGATCGGTTGCGTGGCGCGGCCGTGGCGGGGTACGCAGAGCGGGTCGCCGGACCTGAGACGGAGCGGCGCGACCAGAGGACCAGCCATGTTCACTCCGCTCGACCACCCAGGGATCCCGCTGGACCGGCACGCCCGGCACTGGCACGAACTCGACGTCACACCGGTCGACAGCGAGGCCGACACCTTCACGCTCTTCCGGATCATCACCACCCGCGGCCTCGAAGCCCAGGCCGGACGGCTCGGCCGCAGACTGTCCGGGCGATCCGCGGACGAGGACACGCGGTGGCAGCTCGGCTCGCTCGGGGCGGTCGAGTCGATGCAACGGCGGGTGCTGGACGGGCTGCTGCCCGAACTCGGCACCGGGCTCGCCGCGATGATCGCCCAGGAGCAGGCCGCCCTGCAGATGGTGACGTGGGCGGCGCAGTCCGAGGGCGATCCATACCGCACCGACGTCTACGAGCACGGGGCCATGGCGGACTTCGACCGCCTGTACCGGTACGCGAACCTGTTCGAACTGGCCGCGCACCGCCGCGCGGACCGGGTAGTCGGAGACGTCGACGGGGTGATGCCGCGCTCGGCCACGGCCGCCGGCGAGCCCGGGGGCGCCCGCCCGCCCGGTGGGTCCGCGGATCTGCTCTCGGAGCTGCACACGCTCACGGTGGGCGCGTCCGAGCGGCAGCTCATGGCGTACTACCGATCCGCCGCCGGGGGACCGGTCGAGCCGATCGCCCGCCCGCTGGCCCAGGACGTGGCCGCGATCGCCTGGGAGCGCGACGAGCAGCAGTCCGGCGCGGGGCGCTCGTGGGGCGAACGGCTGGTCATGCACGAGTGCGCCGAGTGCTACCTGTACTACTCGTTCCTGGAAGAGGAGACGGATCCGCAGGTCAGAGCCGTGTGGGAGCTGTTCCTGGAGATGGAGCTGGCACACCTGCAGGCCGCGGGGCACCTGCTGCGCACGCGGGAGGGCCGGGATCCGGAGGAGGTCGTCGGCACCAGCCTGCCCGAGCCCGCCCGGTTCGGCCCGAGCCTGGGCCACCTGCGCCGGGTGCTCGCGCACCGAATGGACCCGCACACCGTCGGGACCGGCGCCGCGCGCGACACCTACGACCGCACCCGCTGGCCCCGCGACGGCGGTCCGGACAACGTGATCGAGTTGCTGCGCACCCAGCACGCCCGGATCGAGAACCTGCTCACCAGGGCGTCCGACACCAGCGGCGAGTCCCGCCGGGCGACCTTCGCCGAGCTCGGCAGGCTGATCGCGGCCCACGAGATCGCCGAGGAGGAGCTGATCCACCCGCTGTTCCGGCAGGTCCAGCCCGACGGAGGCGCGGTGGTTGGCCTCCTCGACGAGGAGCGCGGGATCAGCGACCAGCTCGCCGACCTCGTCGGCCGGCCGCTCGACAGCAGCGCGGACACGGCACTGGAGGCCATGCGCGACGACGTGCTCACCCACCTCCGGCACGAGGAGCGCACGGAGTTCGTCGACCTCCAGCGCGCCCTCTCGCCCGAGCAGTCGCGGGAACTCGCCGCCGGGCTGCGGGCCGCGGAGGAGGCGGCCTCGGTCCGTCCACGCGACTCGGGATCGCCGGGCTGGGCGGACGAGCCGGCGCCGTCGTCCGCCCCGGGCCGGGCCGTCCACGACCAGATCCGCGACGCGATCCGCACCGCCACCCACTGACCCCGGCACACCGTCCTCGGCCCGCGTCCTCGGCAAGTGCGGTAACTGCGACCGGCCAGGACCGGCGGGAGTTACCGCGCTTCGGGAATTGCGTGGCCCGGGACGGCGGGTGGGGTGCGGTGGGATCAGTGGGTTTGGAGGGGTTCGGGTTTGAGGGGTGGGGGGAAGGCGAGGTCGAGTTCGTGCAGGTCCGGGCCGGTCAGGGTGATCGTGGCCGCGGCGGCGTTCTCGCGGACGTGGCCGCGCGATCCGGACTTGGGGATCGCACATACAAGCGGCTCGCGCAGGACCCACGCGATCGCCACCTGGGCCGGAGCGATCCCGCGCCGCTCGGCCACGCCCCGGACCGCCGGGTGCCGCACCATGTCGCCGCGCTCGACCGGCGAGTACGCCATGACCGGCAGCTCGTGCTCCTGGCACCACGGCAGCAGGCTGTACTCGGGGCTGCGCCGGGCCAGGTTGTAGAGGATCTGGTCGGTCTGCACGTCGGTGCCGAGCGGGAGGTCCCACAGCGAGGCCAGGTCCGGCACGTCGAAGTTGCTCACACCCCAGTAGCGGATCCAGCCGCGGTCGACCAGTTCGCGGAAGCCGTCGATCGTCTGCCAGAGCGGCGCGGGGCCGGGCCAGTGGAGGAGGTAGAGGTCGATCCGGTCGGTGTTCAGGCGGCGCAGGCTCGCCTCGCACGCCAGGATCATCCGGCTCTGGGTCGCGTTCGACGGCAGCACCTTGCTGACCAGGAACACCTCGTCCCGCCGTCCCGCGATGGCCTCGCCGACGAGCCGCTCCGCGCCGCCGTCGGCGTACATCTCGGCGGTGTCGACCAGGGTCAGGCCGAGGTCCAGGCCGAGGCGGAGCGCGGCGATCTCCTCGTTCCGGCGCTCGCGGATCTCGGCCATCCGCCACGTGCCCTGCCCGAGTACCGGGATCTGTTCTCCGGCCGGGAGTGTGATGCGCCGCAGCGCGCTTGGCGACATGGATTGCCTCCTGCCAGGGATCGTGTGCGGTCAGGCCCGGCCACGGATCGCCGTCCGCGGATCCGGGGTCAGGTGCCCGCGACCAGATCCGTCTCGGCGCCCTCGATCACCCGCTGGAGATGCAGCCCGCGCCGGACGTCCAGCTCGTGCGGCTGGCCCGTGGACACCGCCTCGGCGAACTCCTGGTACATCCGCTCGAACGTGAGCGGGCCGACCGCCTCGGCGCAGTCGATCCGGAGCGCGCCCGCGGGCCCGAAGACCTCTGCCTCCGCGATGTCCGTGCCCGGCGGCGCGCCGCCGTACAGCGACGACTCGCTGTAGCGGCCGATCTGGTGTTCGAGCATCAGCCCGATCCAGCCTGTGCGGTCGCCGTGGGCCCGCACCCCGGCGACCGGGCCGAGCGCGGCGTCGAGCAGGTCGACGAGGTCGGTGCCCCTGGTCAGCAGCACGCCCCGTTCGGCCGCCAGCGTGTTCGGTGGCGAGACGCCGTCCGGCGGACCGCAGATGACCCGGCCGGAGCCGCCGGCCGGACCGAAGCTCGGCACGTCGGTGCGCAGGAATCGCCGGATCGCGGGGGCGTAGCGCCAGGCCAGCGCGAGCTGGGTGACGACACCGGAGGTCTCGGCGTCGAGCGTGAGCTGCTCGGCCCCGGCGATGTCGGCGGCGATCGGCCGTTCCAGCAGCAGGGCCTTGCCGCGCGCCGCGGCGAGCCCGCCGAGTTCGGCCTGGACGGCGGGCGGCACCGCGAACGCGAGCGCGTCACAGTGCTCCAGCAGGTCGTCGAAACGGCGGTGGGCCGGCACCCCGAACTTGCCGGCCAGCGCCTCCGTGGGAGCCGGGGACCGCGCCCAGACCCCAGCGAACTCCACGTCCGGGCACGACGCCAGTGCCGGGGCGTGGACCTCGATGGCCCGGCGGCCGGCGCCGACCAGCCCGATCCGGATCGTCATGGCCTCACCGTCCCCGGTCGCGGCGGGCTGAAACGCGGTCCACACTTCGCCGTCGCGGAGTTAGGTCGTGGCCGGGCGCATCGGGCGGCCCTCCGTGACCGGCGCGGGCGGATGGGCGAGCAGCGGCAGGACCAGGCTGACGAGCGCCACGATCCCGAGGACCGTGAACGGCACCGTGTAGCCGCCGCTGGACTCGAACAGCCTCGCGGCGATCAGCGGCCCGATCACCCCGCCGGCGGACCAGGCCACGATCATCGCGCCGTAGATCGCCCCGGCGTTGGCCGTGCCGTAGAAGTCGGCGGCCGTGGCGGGCATGGTGCCGAACCCGCCGCCGTACGCGAGGTAGATGAGCGCGCCCAGGACCGCGAAGACGCCGAACGCCACGTGCGAGATCAGCAGGAAGCAGATGCCCTGGAGGCCGAGCATGCCGAGGAACGCCTGCATCCGGCCGATCCGGTCCGAGAGGGCGGCCCACAGGATCCGGCCGGCGCCGTTGAACAGCCCCATCACGCCGACGAACGTGGCCGCGGTGGTGGCCGTGACGTTGGTGACGTCCTGGGCGGCGTCCGAGGCCTGGGAGATGAACGCGATCCCGCACATGGTGTTGAGGAACAGGATCAGCGTGAGCAGGTACCACTGGCGGGTGTGCAGGGCGTCCCGCAGCGAGTACACGGTCGCGGACGGCTTCGCCCGGCCCGTCGCGGCCGCCGGATCGTAGCCGGGCACCGTGTACCCCTCCGGCGGATTGCGGAACATCGAGGCCCCGAGGACCCCCGCGACCAGGTACGCGATCCCGAGCGGCAGGAAAACGCTCGGCTTGTTCGACGCGCCCGAGAGCAACCACTTCGCCACCGGGCCCGTGATCACGGCACCGAACCCGAACCCGCCGACGGCGACCCCGGTGATGAGCCCGCGCCGGTCGGGGAACCACTTCACCAGCATCGCGATCGGGGTGATGTAGGCCAGCCCCAAGCCGATCCCGCCGAGCACGCCGTAGCTGAGTACCAGCAGCCAGAGCTGACCGGAGCTCGACACCCGGGACGCCAGCATGATGCCCACCGAGTACAGGATCACCCCGGCGAGGGCGACCGGACGGGGTCCCCGGCGGTCCTGGATCCGGCCGCCGATGAAGGTGCCGATGAAGATGGTGCCGATCGCCACTTCGAAGGGCAGCACCGCCTCGGACTTCGACCAGCCGAATTCGGCCTGCAGTGGTTTGTTGAAGACACTCCACGCGTAGACCGCGCCGAGTGCCAGTTGCACGAGCACGGCGGCGATCACGATGTACCAGCGGCCGCGGGTGGGGGTCGCGCTGGTGTCCGCGCTCTGGCGGCTATCCGTCGACATGGCCGGGTCCTCCGATCTATCCCTGCTGATGGGCCCCCGTGTCCTTGGGCGCCGCGCCTGCGGGCCGTCCGGCGCCGAGCCGCGCTCGTTGCGGCACGACCGTGTACTTCGGATCCTTCGCCGAGGCCACTCCGGCCTCGTAGACGCCGAAGCGGGTGGCGAGCGATCCGCCGAGCAGTGCCGCGCCGGACAGGATCGACAGGATCCGGCTGCGGCGCCCGGCCACCGCGCCGATCGCCCCGGCCGCGGTGAGGGTTCGCGCGAGCCGCAGCAGCCGTCCGGGGCGGCCCGTCTGGTAGGGCTCGCTGAGCAGCCCCAGGTCGTTCTCGGCCGCGTGCACGGCGGCGAGTTCCAGTGCGGCCCCGGCTACCGCGAGCCGCCGCAGTGGGGCGGTCTCGCTGACCGGCGCGGCCATGAGCCCGGCGCCCGCGCCGCTGGCCAGTGCGCCGCCGGCGAACGCGAACGGCAGCACCCGCCGGGCCTCGTGCCACGACGGCACCGCGGTGTCGGCGAGCAGCACCGCGGTGTACGTGGCGAGGGCGGGAGCGGCGGCGGCGGCAGCCAGGCCCGCGGCGCGCCCGGCGGTGGGCAGCAGGCGGCGGGCCAGCCCGAGGACGCCCCGGTGCGGAAGCGCCCCGGCCAGTTCGGCGACCGCCGCGATCCCGGCGGCCGGGCCGAAGGCGGCCAGGATCCAGCTGCCCATCGACATCGGGGACGTCGGCTTGGCGACCCGGAGCATGTTGTAGAAGCGCTCGGGCCGTCCCAGGTCGTTGATCAGGAAGTACGTGCTCACGCCCACGGCGCCGAGGGAGGCCGCGCGGGCCGCCCGCCGCAGCACGGACCGGCCGGTGAGGTCGGCACCTGCGGCGACCAGGGACGATCCGGCGGCGAGCCCGCCCGTGAACAGGTAGGCGGGGATGTCGTACTTCCACACCGGCGCCTTGAGCACGGCCCGGCCGTAGTACGAGCGGAACTCGGCGGGCGGGACGGCCAGCTCCTCGCCGCCGGGCCGGTGCCCGCCCTTCCGCCCATCCCCGCTGCGCCCGGCACGGGGCGCCGTCACCGGGGACCCCGCACGAACGCCGCCGCGACCAGCGCGACCATGCCGGCCGCCGCCACCCCGGCGGTCTTCCACATCGACGGCAGATCGCGAGTCGTCACCACCGGATCCGGCGGCAGCCCGTACACCTCCGGCTCGTCCAGCAGCAGGAAGAACGCGCCGTCCCCGCCGACCCCGTCCTCGGGATCGTGGCCGTACAGCCGGGCCTCACCGACCCCCACCTCGTGCAGGCGGTCGACCCGCTCCTGGGCCCGCACCCGCAGCTCGTCCAGGTCGCCGTACTGGATCGATTGGGTCGGGCAGGCCTGCGCGCACGCCGGAGTCTGCCCGGCGCCGAGCCGGTCGTAGCACAGCGTGCACTTCCAGGCCCGGCCGTCCTCCTCGCGCCGGTCGATCACCCCGTACGGGCAGGCGGGGATGCAGTAGCCGCACCCGTTGCAGATGTCCTCCTGGACCACGACCGTGCCGAACTCGGTGCGGAACAGCGATCCGGTGGGGCAGACGTCGAGGCAGGCCGCGTGGGTGCAGTGCTTGCAGACGTTGGACATCATCAGCCAGCGGAAGTCGGTGCGCCGGACGCCGTCCGGGTCGTCGATCCGGCCGGGGAGGTCGATGCCGGGCATGCCGAGGAACTGCGGTTCGGCGGCCGGGGCGGCGGCCGTGGGATCCGGGGCGGGCTCGATCCCGGGTTCGGTGCCGGTGTCCTGTCCGGTGCGCGCCGCGAGGACGGCCGAGGTGGCGCTCGCCGACGGTCCGGTGGGCGCGCCGGCGAACGGGGCCGAGCGCTGCCCGCTGGCCAGCGGCTGCTCGATGAACTCGACGGCCCGCCAGGAGTTCGCGGTCAGCCCGCCGGTGTTGTCGTAGGACTGGCCGAGCAGGTTGTAGCCGTCCGCGGGGATCGCGTTCCACTCCTTGCACGCGACCTCGCACGCCTTGCAGCCGATGCAGACGCTGGTGTCGGTGAAGAAGCCCTTGCGCGGCGGCGGGTCGGCGTACCCGGCGTCCGGCGCGGGATCGAGCGGGCCGTAGAAGCTGCTCATGTGGGCTCCTCGTCGGGCTTGCTGGCCGCCGGGTCGGTTGCGGGTGCCGGTGCGGTCACGCTCGCCGCCTGGTGCTGGCCGGCCGCGCGCCCCAGCCCGGCGATGTACTCGGCCAGCGCCCGCCCGGTCGGCCTGCGGCCGGGACGCACGTCGCAGGTCCCGACCTTGCTCTCCTGGATCAGCACGTTCGGGTCGAGGACGATCCCGAACAGGTCGTTCGCCGAATCGCCGGTGACGAATCCGTTGCTACCCCAGTGGTAGGGCAGCCACACCTGGTGCACGATCCGGCCGTCGATCCGCAGCGGGGTGAGGCGGTCGGTGACGAAGATCCGGCCCTCGACCGCGGCCCGCGCGGTGACGACGTGGCCCCACTTCATGTGCTTGAGGCCACGCTCGGCCGCGAGTTCGGGGGAGACCTCGAAGAACATCGACGGCTGGAGCTCCGCGAGGTGCTCGACGGTGCGGCTCATGCCCCCGGCCGTGTGGTGCTCGGTGAGGCGGCTGGTGGTGAAGACGTACGGGAAGAGGTCCGTGTCGTGCTCGGGCGGGCTGGGATTGAGCGGGTTCTCCGGCCGCCGGTAGACCATGCGGGTCGGGCTCGCCTGCTGCGGATAGAGCGGGTTGCGGACCGGCGACTCGGCCGGCTCGTAGTGCGTGGGCAGCGGACCGTCGATCAGCCCGACGGGCACGAACAGCGATCCCTTCCCGTCGCCCTGCATGATGAACGGATCGTCACCGGCGAGTCCTTCGACGCCGCTCGTGCCCGGATCGGGGCGGTACGACGGCGGCGTGGTCTTGGGGAAGTCGGGGATGTCCTCGCCGGTCCACTCGCCCTTCGCCTGGTCCCACCACACGTACGCCTTGCGCTCGCTCCAGGGCTTGCCGTCCGGATCGGCGGAGGCGCGGTTGTAGAGGATCCGCCGGTTCGCCGGCCACGCCCAGCCCCACTCGGGCGCCACCCAGGACTGTTCCCTGCCGGGCTTGCGGCGGGCCGCCTGGTTCACTCCGTCGGCGAAGACGCCGGTGTAGATCCAGCAGCCGCCGAGGGTCGATCCGTCGTCCTTCATCTCGGTGAACAGCGACAGCGGACGGCCGGTCGCGACCTCGTACCCGTTGATCTCCTTGAGTACGGCCTCGGCGCTCGGCTCGTCGCCGCGCTCGCCGCCGACCGGATAGTCCCAGGTCAGGTCGAGGATCGGCCGGTCGCGCTCGTCGGTGGACTCCGCCAGCCGCTGCTTGACCATGCGCCCGAGGTGGTAGAAGAACCACAGGTCGGACCGGCAGTCGCCCGGCGGCTCGACGGCCTTCTCCCGCCACTGCAGCATGCGCTGGGTCTGGGTGAACGTGCCCTCCTTCTCCACATGGGACGCGGCGGGCATGAGGAACACCTCGGTGCGGCACTCCTCGGGCACGATCTCGCCGGTCTCGATCTCGGGCGAGTTCTTCCAGAACGTGGCGCTCTCGATCTCGAACAGGTCGCGGACCACGAGCCAGTCGAGGTTGGCCATGCCGAGGCGCTGGGCGCGGCCGTGCGCCGATCCGACGGCGGGGTTCTGGCCGAGCAGGAAGTAGCCCTTGACCTTGCCGTCGATCATGTCCAGCACCGTGCGGTACGTGCCGTGGTCGCCGTTGATCCGGGGCAGGTAGTCGTAGCGGAAGTCGTTCTCCACGGTGGCCGACGCCCCCCAGTAGGCCTTGAGCAGGTTCACGCCGTAGGCGCCGGCGTTGGCCCAGAACCCCTTGGATCCGGGGTGGCGGACCGCGTCGATCCACTTCTCCAGGCTGGGGTGCTTCTCGGCGTCGGGCATCGGCAGGTAGCCGGGGAGCAGGTTGAACAGCGTCGGGATGTCGGTGGATCCCTGGATGCTGGCGTGGCCGCGCAGGGCCATGATCCCGCCGCCGGGGCGCCCCATGTTGCCGAGCAGCAACTGCAGGATCGCGCCCGTGCGGATGTACTGGACTCCCACGCTGTGCTGGGTCCAGCCCACCGAGTACACGAGTGCTGTGGTCCGCTCCCGGCCCGAGTTCGTGGTCCACGCCTGGCACACCTCGGCGAACGCGTCCTGCGAGACCCCGCACACCGTCTCGACCATCTCCGGGGTGTAACGGGCGAAATGCCGCTTGAGGATCTGGTACACGCAGTTCGGGTGCTGGAGGGTCTCGTCGCGCTCGGTCTCGCCCTTGACGCTCATCCCGTGCGTCTCGTGCTGGAGCGCCGCCGCGGTCTCCCGCTGCCGGGCATGGTCCTGCCGCTCGGCCCCGTTCTGCTCGTGCCCGGCGTACTGCCAGCTCTCCGGGTCGTAGGTGTTCGTCTCCGGATCGAAGCCCGAGAACAGCCCCCCCAGATCCTCGGTGTCGCGGTAGCCGTCGGTCACGATCGTCGCGGCGTTCGTGTAGGCGACCACGTACTCGCGGAAGTCCAGCTCGTTCTGGAGCACGTAGTTCACGATCCCGCCGAGGAACGCGATGTCGGATCCGGCCCGCAGCGGCACGAACTGGTCAGCCATCGCGGACGTGCGCGTGAACCGCGGATCGACGTGGATGACCTTGGCGCCGCGCGCCTTGGCCTCCATGACCCACTGGAACCCGACGGGGTGCGCCTCGGCCATGTTGGAGCCCTGGATCACGATGCAGTCGGCGTTGGCGAGGTCCTGCTGGAACCCCGTGGCGCCGCCGCGCCCGAAACTGGTCCCCAGACCGGGGACGGTGGCGGAGTGTCAAATACGGGCCTGGTTCTCGATCTGGATAGCCCCCATCGCGGTGAACAGCTTCTTGATCAGGTAGTTCTCTTCGTTGTCCAGCGTGGCGCCGCCGAGGCTCGCGATCCCCATCGTGCGGCGCAGCGGGCGGCCCTTGTCGTCGGCGTCCTGCCAGGTCGCGGACCGTGTGGCGAGCACCCGGTCGGCGATCATCTCCATCGCGGTGCCGAGTTCGAGGTCCTCCCACTCGGTGCCGTACGGGCGCCGGTACTTCACCGTGGTCTGGCGCAGCGGGCTGGTCACGAGGTTCTTGCTCGCCGATCCCTTGGGGCAGAGCCGGCCGCGCGAGATCGGGCTGTCCGGATCGCCCTCGATCTGGGCGACCTTGCCGCCGGAGACGAACACCTTCTGGCCGCAGCCGACCGCGCAATACGGGCAGACGGATCGCGCCACCGAGTCGGCCGTGCTGGTCCGGGCCGTGAGCTGCTCGGAGTGGGATGACTTCGCCGCGGCGCCACGGCCCAGCGGATCCGTACCGGTGAGCTGCCGGTACACCGGCCAGCCCTTGATGAACTCGCGCACTCCCACGGGCACCTCCACCATTCCCTGCGGCGTTAACTACCCCTCGGTGAGATCCCAAACACCCGAACCCCGGACCGGTTCAGCGGACGCTCACCGTAACGCCGTCGGCCCTCGCGGGCACCAGCTCGCCGATCACCGGGTAGCCCGGGACCTCCCCGGCGATCAGCAGGCCGCCCGAGGTCTGCGCGTCGGCGAGTAGCTGCAACTCGTCCTCGGAGATGCCCGCGAAGTCGCCGTGCGGGCGCACCCAGTCCAGGTTCCGGCGGGTGCCGCCACTCACGTACCCCGCGCCCAGAGCCGCCCGGGCACCATCGAGGTAGGGGACCGCGGCCGCGTCGATCCGCGCTGACACCCCGCTCGCCCGCGCCAGCTTGTGCAGGTGCCCGAGCAGGCCGAAGCCGGTCACGTCGGTGGCGCAGATCGCCCCGGCGGCGAGCGCGGCGGCCGAGGCGTCCCGGTTCAGGGCCGTCATCGTCGCGATCGCCTCGGCGAAGACCTCGCCGGTGGCCTTGTGCCTGCTGTTGAGCACCCCGATCCCCAGCGGCTTGGTCAGGGTCAGCGGCACACCGGGCCGGCCGGCGTCGTTGCGGAGCAGCCGATCCGGATCGGCGATCCCCGTCACCGCCATCCCGTACTTCGGCTCCGGATCGTCGACGCTGTGCCCACCCGCCAGGTGACAGCGGGCCTCCCGGGTGACGTCGAGCCCGCCCCGCAGCACCTCGGTGACCAGTTCGAGGGGGAGCACGTCGCGCGGCCAGCCCAGCAGGTTGACCGCCACCGTGGGGGTCCCGCCCATCGCGTAGACATCGGACAGCGCGTTCGCCGCCGCGATCCGTCCCCAGTCGTAGGCGTCGTCCACCACGGGGGTGAAGAAGTCGGCGGTCGCCACCACGGCGAGGGTGGGCGAGAGGCGGACCACGGCCGCGTCGTCCCCGTCACCCAGCCCCACGAGCAGGTCGTCGCCCGCCGGGGGCGCCACCAGGCCCGCCACGATCGACTCCAGCTCGCCGGGCGGGATCTTGCACGCGCACCCGCCGCCGTGCGCGAACTGGGTGAGCCGGTAGGTCTGCGCCAGCCCGGGGATCGTCGTCATGCCAGCGATCCTCCCCCTCGCGAAGCGCGGTAACCACGGCCGGTCCGGACCGGTCCCAGTTACCGCACTTCGGTGCTGAGGTGGGTGGGGCTACGGCTTAGGGTGCTCGTGGAGGCGTTCAGGTGGCTGGTGCCCCTCCCGGTCTTCAAAACCGGAGTGGCCCGGGATCCGGGCCAGGCGGGTTCGATTCCCGTCCGCCTCCGCCATGGCTTCTCCCGGCGTCGTTGCGGAGGTGCACGGTGGGTGGATCGCCCGACCCGCGGCGGCGGATCCCGCGCACCGACCTGGTGCTCGCCGATCCGCTGCTCGCCGAGGTGGCCGCCCGCCTCGGGCGGTTCCCCGTGAAGGCCGCCGTCGTCCGCGCGCAGGAGCGGGCCCGCCGCGGCGAGATCGCGCCCGAGGACGTCGCCGGGTGCGCCGCCGCCGAACTGGACGGCGCCGCGGTGGGGCTCCGGCCGGTGATCAACGCGACCGGGGTCGTCCTGCACACCAACCTCGGCCGGGCGCCGCTGTCGGCCGCCGCCGTCGAGGCCATCACCGCGGCGGCCGGCCACACCGACGTCGAGCTGGACCTGGCGACCGGGCGCCGGGCCCGCCG
>JAOPVE010000544.1 GCA_025963185.1 Actinomycetes bacterium | reverse complement strand
CGGAAACCAGTGATGACCAGGCGATTGGCCTGGTCATCGGAGGTGGGCAGGGGCGGGGTCGAACCGCCGACCTTCCGCTTTTCAGGCGGACGCTCGTACCAACTGAGCTACCTGCCCCAGCCCCCTTCCCAGTGATCAGGAAAGGGGGTTGAGCGGTCCCGACGGGATTTGAACCCGCGACCTCCGCCTTGACAGGGCGGCGAGCACTCCGTGCTGCTCCACGGGACCTGGTCCGGTGAGACCCGGTCGTGCCCCCAACGGGATTCGAACCCGTGCTACCGCCTTGAAAGGGCGGCGTCCTGGGCCGCTAGACGATGAGGGCGCTACCCGAACTCGTACATGCTTGCACATGCTCGGTTCTGGCGGCGCACCCGCCTCGCCTTCGCGTTGGGAGCTTGGACAGCATACGTGACGCGCACCCGAGTTACCAAAGCGGCTGTCGGGACATCCCGGATCCCCAGGTCAGAGCGCTACCAGGCGATAGTGCGCCTTGAGGTAGGGCAGCAGGGTGCGCAGTGCGGCGACGGTCTGGGCGCGGTTGCCGCCGGCGTCGTGCATCAGGACGACGGATCCGGCGCGGGTGGTTCGCTCGACCGTGGTGATGATCCGGGCGGCGGGTGGGCGGCGCCAGTCCTGGGGATCCACGGCCCAGCCGAGCGACTGCATGTGCTGGCTGGCGGCGACCGCGGTGATCCGGGTGGACCAGTTGCCGCCGGGAGCGCGGAAGAACCGTGGCGCGATCCCGCCGCTCGCGGACTTGATGAGGGCGCTGGTCTGGGCGAGGTCGGCGGCGATCCGCTGGGCGCTCTTGTTCTTGAGGTGCTCGTCGTGGCGCATCGTGTGGTTGCAGAGGCTGTGGCCCTCGCGGACGATCTGCTTCACGAGCGCCGGGTGGGCCCGCGCCTGGCCTCCGATGAGGCAGAACGTGGCCTTGATCTGGTACTTGCGCAGCAGGCCGAGCACCTGTGGGGTCCAGCGCGGGTCGGGTCCGTCGTCGAAGGTGAGGGCGACGGCGGCGGTGCCGGTGGTCCGCCGCACGCGCAGCGCCGGGTTCGCGGCCGTGGGCGCGGCGGAGACCACAGCGCCCCGGCGAGCGGTGGACAACCCCAGAGAAGCGGCAGCGGATCGGGGCGGCAGCACCCGCGGAGCCACCGCACGAGGCGGCACGGCCCGTGGCGGCACGACCCGAGGTGCGGCGGCACGGGGCGGCGGCACCACGGCCAAAGCGTGCGGTGTGGCGGCGGCGGCCACGGAAGGTGCCGTAGCGGTCCGTTCCGAGGAGTGCGCCGGGGAGGCCGAGAGCATCAGTCCGCACGAGAGCACAAGGGTGACCGAGAGTGGGCGGATCCTGAACACCATGACGCTCGATCCCGTGGGGTAGGAAGGGCAGCAGTGTCACGGTAAGGGGCATTTCCGCTGTTCAGCAGTCGTCTGATCGGCCACAACGGCACTGTCCGGACGGCACTGAGGCCCGGCCGAAAGGATGGCCGGGCCTCAGTGACAGAACTACCGCACGTTACCTATACCCGGCGTCGCCGTCCGACGACGACGAGGGCGATCCCGGCGAGCAGGACCGCGGCCCCCGCCCCGAGGACCCCGAGTTTGAGCGCCCCGGACGTCACCGGCAGCGCGGGCGCACCCGGAGCGGGCGGCGGCAGCACCGATCCGCCGGAGGCGCTGGGCATGACCTGGTCGATCACCCAGGTGGGCTCGGTGGCGAGCAGCGGGGTGACGGATCCGTCGGATTCGCGGCGGTCACCCTGGGCGGCCACCTTGTTCCAGGTTTGCTCGCCACCCGTGAAGGCGGCACCGCCGGCCTTGGCGCTGGGCACCTTCATGGTCCAGGTGAAGGTCTCGACCTCCTTGGACGCGAAGATCCGGGACCCGAAGTCGAACCGCACCGAGCGGATCGCGGACCAGTCGGTCACGGATCCGGCGGGCTTGAAGGACGGGTCCGGGTTCCCGGCGCAGTAGAACGGGGCGCTGTGGCCGGTGGTGTTGTCCAGCTCGGGGCGGCACGGGTCGGCCTTCTCCGAGTAGGTGACCGTGACCGGCCCGGACGGCGCGGGGATCGGCCCGGTGAGCGTCGGCCGCCACTCGCTGACCGCCGGATCGGAGTACCGGCCGCTGGTCAGGCCCTTGGTGTCGGGCGCGGGCAGGATGTCGTAGGCGACGACGTTGGTGAGCTGCTTCTCGCTGAGGTTGCCGACCTTGACCCGGTAGCTGACGGTGCCGCCGACGGTGGAGGTGCCGAGCGGGGGACCGTCGGTGGCGGGCAGGAACAGCGCGTCCTGGTCGCCCTTGACCTCCTTGCTGACGAACAGGGCCGACGACTGGACGATCGTGAAGTCCTCGGCGGCGACGGCCACCGGCTCGGCGGTGTCCTGGTCGGCGTCGAAGTCGACGCTGTCCGTGACGTCGGAGAGCATCGGCTTGTCGGTGTCGTAGAGCGCGGCGAGGTTGCCCCGGTAGTCCGCGGACTGCGGGTCGCCGGTGTAGCTGCCGGAGACGGCGTCGAGGCTGACCGCCGTCATGAACCGGTACTCGCAGGTGGTGTCACCGGCGGGGATCTCCACGCCGTCCTTGGCGTAGGCGCGCAGGGCGGTCCGGCCGCGGCTGGAGTCCGCCACCGTGGTGATGTCGAACTGGGTGGCGTCCGGGCAGGCCGAGGGCTGGTCCTGGGCCAGGGCGAAGGATCCGGGGAGGTAGCTGAGCTCGTGGGGCAGCAGGTCCACGATCTTGGGGCGCAGCGGCGAGGACTGGTCGCCCGCCGGATCGTTGTGGACGAGCAGGCTCCAGCCGATGGTGCCGCCGGGTCCGACGGGGTTCTGGTCGGCGAACTTGGCGATCTCGGCGACGACGAGGTCCGGCACGACGGTGATCGTGGCGCACTTGTCGCCCTGGATCGCCGGTCCGTGGCCGTCGAGCACGAAGCTCGCGCAGTTCTCGACCGCTCCCTGGCGATCCGAGAGCTCGCGCGCGTCGATCCGGCCGGTGAGCTGGACCCGGACCTGCACGCCCGGCCCGATGCCGTCGACCTCGGCGGTGACCTTCTTCACCTCGGCGCCGACCTTGGCGATCCGCAGTGCCTGCGCTTTCCAGGCCAGCTCGGAGGACGTGCCGTCGGAGTAATCGACCGTGATCTTGCCGGGGCCGGTCCAGATTCCGGTGGATCCGGGCTGGTAGATCGTCACGTCCGACGGGTCGAAGCCGTCCGGGATCGTGTCGGTGGCGGTCGATGTGGCGCCGGCCGAGCCGTTGTTCGCCGTCTGGAGGGTGAACGAGACGCGCTGGCCGTCGATCGCCTTGCCGATGCTGGCGTACTTGGTGAACCGCCCGCCGAGCTGCCCGGCGCCGACCGTGGTGGTGGCCTCGGCGTCCCGGTGGATCGGGGTGTTGTCCGGCCCGTACGGGTTCGCGGTCAGCCGCACGTGGTTGGTCAGCGCGGTGCCCTGCGAAGGCTCGGTGATCCGCACCTTGACCTGGAACCGCTTCGCGTACGGGAATCTTGTGACCTGGCCGAACTGATTACCGCTCAGTAGTCCGTCGGTGTCGATCGGGCCCCAGGTGACGGTCCGGGCGAGCGGGTTGTAGACGTACCCGGCCGGGGTGGCCGAGAGGAACTGGGTGCCGTCGGGCAGGGCGTCGGTGACGGTGGCGTCCTCGAGCGCGAGGGCGCCGCGCGGGCGCCTGGGGTTGCCCGGGTTGTTGGTCGCCTGGATCGAGTAGGTGACCTCGTCGCCGGTCCGGGCGCTGGCCGGGCCGGTCTTGGTGAGCACGGGGTTCGGATCCGCGGCCACGTCGACGGTCGCCGTGTCGGTGCTCGGGGCGCCCTTGCCGTTGGCCACGGCGGCGCTCATCGACGCGGTCTGCGGGCCGGGCGCGGTGTAGTAGTTGGCGCTCGGCCAGCTCACGGAGAGCTGGCTGCTGTGCCCCGCGACGATCTGGCCGTAGGTCACGACCAGGCTCTTGTCCGCCTTGGCGACGGCGCTCTCGACGTCGACGGGCAGCGGCTGGGACACCGCGCCCGGTCCGGCCGCACCCGCGGGCGGCCTGAACGTGACCGTGACGTGCTGGCAGCGCGGCGAGATCGAGCACTGCAGGAAGGCGGTGTAGCCGAGCCGGTCCCCGGAGCTGACGTTCGAGGTCAGCGGATCGAGCCGGACGGTCATGCGTTCGTCGGCATGGGCGACGCCGGTCAGCGCCACCCCCGCCAGCGCGATCGACCCGGTGGCGATGAAGCCCCCGGCGATCCGCGAGATTCCGGCGGCTCGGCGAGGCCGCCCGGTTCCAACCCCCACTGTGTTTCCCTTCAACGAGCCTGGCGGCGGCGTGTCACTGCCGCTCTGAGTCCTGAAGCCCCCAAGATTGGGTGGTTTGCGCCGTTTCTGTCCGCCCCGTGCCGGTCTGACCGGCTCAACGAGGGGCGTCCCCCGGCGTGGCGCTGGTGCGCGCGCCGGCGCGTGGCGTGTCGGCCGCGTGACCTCCCGGCTCGGGAGCGGGTCATCGGCGCGGCGGCTCCAGCACGCTCCGGCGGGTCCGGCGCGGCGCGCCGGAATTCTCCCGATCCAATGAGAAAGAATGCTTTTTCCGGGGATCGTTGTGTGGAAGCGAACGGATGGGGCGCCTTGCATCCACTGGGGGTGGCCCGAAGACCCGATTCCAGGTCAGGTCACGTGCTGGTGAAGATGCGAAACAGACGGCGAAATTGATGCGGTTTGCGGCACATACTTGAGGTCGCCCACACCGCAGCCGCACGACGGGGGGCGTCATGGGGCGTACTAACGCACGAGTCCGCGCACGGCGGTCTCGCGGCACTCGCGTGCTGTCGAATTTCCTCGCGCTGATCGCGTGCGGGGCGCTCGGCGGGATCATGGTCGCCGCGGCTTTCTTTCCCGCTGTCGGGTTCGCGGGAATGAGCGCGAAGTCCGCGTCCGACTCGTTCGAGCACCTGCCCAGTCAGTTGCAGACTCCGCAGCTTCCGCAGACGTCCTACCTCTACGCGTCCAACGGCGCGCTGATCACGACGTTCTTCGACCAGAACCGGGTGCCGACGCCGCTCAGCGCGGTCCCGCTGGTCATGCGGCACGCGATGATCGCCGCCGAGGACGCGCGGTTCTACCAGCACGCGGGCGTGGATCCGCAGGGCGTGGTGCGGGCGTTCGTCGCGAACCAGGGCGCCGGCGGGGTGACCCAGGGCGCGTCGACGCTGACCCAGCAGTACGTCCGCAACGTGCTTGTGGCGACGGCGAAGACCAAGGAGGAGGAGCGCCTCGCGACCGAGCGCACGGCCGCGCGCAAGCTCCGCGAGATCCGGTATGCGATGGCGCTGGAAAAGCAGCTCAGCAAGGACCAGATCCTGCAGCGCTATCTCGACATCGCATTCTTCGGCAACAACGGATACGGGATCGGCGCGGCCTCGCAGGTGTACTTCTCGCACGGTCCGCAGAAGCTCACCCTTCCCGAAGCCGCGATGCTCGCCGGGATGGTGAAGAGCCCCACCGCGTACAACCCGATCGGCAAGAGCGGCACCGCGGCACTTGACCGGCGCAATTACATCCTCCAGCGCATGGTGGACCTGCATTTCCTCGCGCAGGGCGACGCGGACAAGGCCAAGAAGGCCAAGCTCGGGCTCAGGCCCTCCCGCCCCGCCGGATCCTGCGTGAACGGCAATCCCGCCTACGGCTTCTACTGCGGCTGGTTCGTGGACTGGTGGCGCTCGAACCCGGCGTTCGGCGCGACCCCGTCGAAGCGGATGGACAACCTGCGCCGGGGCGGTTACCGGATCACCGCGGCGCTCGACGGCCGGATGCAGTCCGCCGCGCAGAAGGGCGCCGACGACGAGGTCAGCCGCGAGAGCCGGTACGCCACCGGGGCCGTCCTCATCGAGCCCGGCACCGGGCGGGTACGGGCCATGGCGATCACCCGGACCTACAGCCTCACCCCGAATCCCGGCGGCCTGGACTACCCGAACACGGTGAATCCGCTGCTCACGGGCTCGACGGTGTCCCCCGGCTACCAGGCCGGATCGACGTTCAAGATGTTCACCATGGTCGCCGCACTGCACTTGGGCATGCCGCTGTCGACCAGCTTCTACGCGCCACAGCAGTACCGCTCGATCTACTACAGCACCGGTCAGGCGAGCTGCGGCGACCGCTACTGCCCGCACAACGCGAGTCCGGGGATGACCGGGCGGCACACGATGTGGTCGGGCTTCGGCGAGTCCGTGAACACGTACTTCATCCAGCTCGAACAGAAGGCCACCGTGAAGGCCGCGGTCAAGGCCGCGGAGGACCTGGGGATCGTGTTCCGCTCGTACAAGGACCAGCAGAACCGCGACGCCGTTCAGGAGAACCCGAACGGCGAGTGGGGATCGTTCACCCTCGGCACCGCGCTGGTGCCCCCGCTGGACATGGCGAACGCGTACGCGACCGTGGCGGCGCGCGGCAAGAAGTGCGATCCGACACCCGTGCAGCGGATCCTCGACCGGAACAACCATGTCCTCGCGGCCGGGAACCCGCACTGCCGGCAGGTGATCCCGCAGGACGTGGCCGACGCGGCGGCGGACGCGGCGCACTGCCCGGTCGGCGACCACGCCGCCGGCAAGTGCACGGCGGGCAACGGCGCGACCGCGGCGAGCGTGGGCCGCACCATCGACCGCACGATCAGCGGCAAGACCGGCACCACGGACGCGAACCGGGCGGCCTGGTTCGTCGGGTTCACCCCGAGCCTGGCCGGGGCCGCGTTCTACGTGGATCCGGACGCGCCCAACACCTCGTCCGTGCCGAACTCGCGGGTCCCGATCGAGGTGTTCAAGAAGGCCATGGTCGGATCGCTGCCGTACACGCCCGACATCAAGTTCGTGCCGCCGACCCGGGCCCGCGCGTACGGCAACGACAGCAGCGCCAACTCCTTCGACAACTCGACGTCCTACGGCAACGGCCGGTCCGGATCCACGACCCGGCGGCACCGCAACCAGGGATCGGCGAGCCTGCCGTCGCCCGCACCCTCGCCGAGGCCGACCAAGCCCAAGCCCAAGCCGATCCCGAAGCCGCCCGCCTCGCCGCCTCCGGGGGCCATACCGGGCACGCCACACGCCACCGCCGTCAGGTTCACGCGGTGAGTCCCGCTGCCACCCGTCCGACCAGCACGAGACCCGAGACGACCCGCCCCGCCCCCGTGCGGCCGGGCAGCGGCCGTCCGGTCCGGCGGATCGCCCTCGCGCTCGCGGCCGTGGCCCTGCCGATACTCGGGGTGGGGCCGCGGGCCGCGGTGGCCGTCCCTGGCGCGGTGACGTACAGCGCGCCGGGACTGCGGTGCTCGGTGACGGATCCTCGGCTGCGCGAGATCAGCGGCATGGTGACCTCGGCCGACGGGTTGTACGTCCTCAACGACAAGGCGCCGGCCGCGATCTTCGGCCTCGACTGGAACTGTCAGGTCCGCAAGGTGATCGACCTGGGTCTCCGCGTCTACGACACTGAGGATCTCGGCCGCAGCCCCGACGGCACCCTGTGGGTCGGCGATATCGGCGGCAACGTCTACCGGCGCCCGTCGGTCCTGCTCGACAAGCGCACCCCCGACGGCACGGTCTCGACGGTCCAGCTCGACTACCCCGACGGGCCGCACGACGCCGAGGCGCTGATGATCTCCCAGCTCGGCGACGCGGTGATCGTCACCAAGCAGCGCGACGGCCACAGCGCCATCTACACGGTCCCGTTGCTCGCCGGGATGCCACGCCTTCAACTGCGATTCGCCGGATCCCTCGACCTGCGCGCCATGAGGCCGTCCAGCAGGGCGTCCGTGCTGGTCACCGGGGGTGCCGTGGCTGCGGGTGGGCAGCACGTGGTGATCCGCACCTACAGCGACGCCTACGAGTGGGACGCCCCGGACGGGAACATCGTGGCCGCGATGCTCGCCGGTCCGCCGCGCACGATCCCCCTCGCCCCGACCCGCCAGGGCGAGTCGATCACCTACTCGATCGACGGCCGCTACCTGCTCACCTCCACGGAAAAGCTGCCCGCCCCCCTCCACGCGGTGACAATCACCCGCCCAGTGGCACCAGCCGCCCGGTGAGCCCTGTTCCTCGGGCCTGACGCCCTGTCGCGAAGTGTGTGCCGTTGGGCCGGGTCAGGGGCGGCAGTACGGCACGCACTTCGGGGTGGGTTACCAGGAGGTCGAGCCGCCGCCCATCGAGGAGCCCGACGAGCTGGAGCCCGAGGAACTGGACGAGTTGCTGGAGAACGAGGATGAGGACGACGAGGACGAGAACGCGGTGGCCGCGCGGTGGCGGGCCCGCTCGGCCTCGAGCTGGTGGCGGGCGGCGACGGCGGTGGCCGCGGCTCGGCGGGCGAGGTCGATCCGGGTGGCGTAGTCGAACCGGCCGGCCGCGTTGGCCCTCGCGAGCAGCGTCTCGGCTGCCTGGCGGGCGGTGCTGGCCGACGCGCCGAAGAGCTGCCAGCCCAGCGCCGAGTCGAGCCGGCGGATCTCCCGGGCGGCCTCGGCGGCCGACTCGGCGGCGGCGAGCGCCTCTCCATGGATCTGCTCGGCGCGGCCCGCGAGCGCGTAGGCGTCGGTGGTGTGGGTGACGAGGTCGCGGTGGAGGGTGAGCAGCGGGGGCCGGGATCCGGTGGCGAGGGTGGTCAGGCTGGCGAGTCTGCGATCCGTGGCCGCTAACTCGTCGGCGAGCCGGGGCGGGAGTTCGGCGGCGTAGTAGCCGATCCGGGCGCGGGCGTCCTCGGTGGCGGATCCGGCGGCGGCGAGGGTCCTGGGGAGTTCGGTGGCGATCCAGGTCAGCTCGGCGGCGCGGGCCTGGGCGGCGGTGCGCGCTCCGGTCGCGGCCTCGCACGCCGCGGCGACCTCGGCGCAGAGGCGCTCGGCGGCGTCCCAGTCCTGCACCTGCATCGACGCGGCCGCCTCGGCCTGCGCTACCGGCTCGACCAGCGGATCGGCGGGCCGGGCCAGGTCGCTCGCGCACGCCTCGCCGTAGTTGCGGTCGAGGGTGCCGACCAGGTCGCGGGCCGCCCCGGCGTCGGCGGCCGCGGCGGGGACGCGGGTGCGCAGGTCGGCGACGGCGTCGAGGATCCGGGTGCGGCGGGACGGGAGGCCCGTCACGGCCGCGTCGAGCTCGTCGAGCGAGCGCGTGGCCTCGGTGGCTCCGTCGAGGGCAAGACCGCGCTGACCTGCGGCGATCCGCTTGCTGGCGCGTGCGACGAGTCCGCCGGACCGCTCGTGGGCAGCCGTCAGATCGACGGTCTTCCAGCCGTCCGCGGCGAGGCGGGCGATCGCGGTTGCCGCGGCGGAGTGGCGGCGGCCCAGCTCGGCGATCCGCTGCGGGGTCGCGGCGAGCAGCTCCGACAACGATGTCATCGATGCGGTGGCCGCCGTGACCGCGTTCGTGGCCGCGCTGGCCTGGGCCGTGGCGTCGTCCCAGCGGGTCACGGCGACTCCGGCGAGCGCCGAGGAGGCCCGCCGCAGCAACTCGGGCGCGTACGGCCCGGCCAGCTCGCGGATCCGCCGGAGCGCGCCCTCCGCCGATCTGCGCGCCGACGCCGCCTCGGCGCGGACCGTGGCCACCTGTGCGCCCTCGCCCGCGTCCTCGACCGGAGCCTCCGCCGTGGCGAGACTGGCGAGCGCGGCGGACAGCGTGGCCTCGGCCCGCCGCGCTTCCTCGGCGCTCGCCAAGGCCCAGCGGCGAGCCTGTGACCTGCGGCGGAACCGGTAGCCGAAGAACCCGAGCAGCACGCACACGCCGATCGAGAGGATCAGCAACGGCAGCAGCGCGAACACCGGCGCCTCGGGTGAGTCCACCGGTGTGCCGTCCTGGTACAGGCCGTCCGGCACGTCCTGCCCCTGGTACTGGTCGCCGGGTGCGGTATCTCCGGGCGCGATGCCGCCAGGCGCGGTGTCTCCAGGCGGCGCGGCGGCGTCGGTGATCTGCTGGGTGATGCCGTCGAGCCCACCGGCCAGTCCGGCGGCGAAGTCGCCAGCCTGGAAGTGCGGATTCATGTCCTGCTGCTGGATCCGGTCCCACTGGCCGTCGAGCGCGGTGGCCCAGTTCGCGCCGTAGTAGAGGCCGGTGTGGCGATCCGTGACGGCGACCGTGACGAGGATCAGCCGTGGATTCAGACTCGAACTCTGCCGCCAGCCACACCGCACCGACTCGTGTGCGGCGAACTGGTCCAGGTCGCCGCCCGGGACCGAGCGCCAGGCCCGCACCCGGACCATGGCCCCCGCCGCGGCGAGCCGCCCCGCCGCCGCCTCCACGGCGGGCAGGCCTGCGCCCAGGACCCCCGCCTCGTCCCCCATCACGGCGCAGCCGGAAGCTGGCGCGGCTGAGGCGGGAGCCGCGGGCAGCATGAGGACGGCCGCGGCGAGGGTGCTGACGAGGATCCGGTGCATGCCGTCATGGTGCTCGCGCCTCGCAAGCCACGCAGACCACGCAAATCACCCTCGCCACCCCGGCTGATCGGCCAGTCCGGTGATCCCTTCGGATGCGAAAGAGGACCGGGCGGCAGATCCAGTGAGCGTCACCAAGTGTGATGATGGGTGTACACAGTGCGATGGATCGGAGACCGACAGCAATGCTGCGCGAGTTATTACCCCAGACCGACGCGGGGCGCCCACCAGCGCCGACGCGACCAGGCCGGACGCCACGACCCGGCGGCCGGGGGCAGGCGCGTGCGCGCCAAATTCTCAGAATCGCGGCGAGTCGGCCGATGTGACGTCGTGGTGCGGCAGATGCTGTCAGCACCGAGACCGATCACGCAGGTCAACGGCCGGTGAGGCATGCGTTGACCGAGCGAGTGGAGGCACGCCCATGCGGGCAGGACTAGGGATCGGCGACTCGGCGACGGGGACCAGGCGGCTCGGTGCCGTGGTGGCCACCGCCGCGCTCGCAGCGCTGACCTCCGCGGCGGTCACCGCGACCGTCCCCGGATCCGGTGCCCACGGTGCCAGCGTCCCCGTGATCGTCGAGTTCGGCGGATCCGGCCTGAGCCAGGTCGCCGCGGACATCACGCGCCTCGGCGGCACAGTCGGGAGGCCGCTCGCGCTGATCGGCGGGGTCGCCGCGACGATCCCCAAGGCCGCTCTTGGCGCCCTCGGCAGTGCCCCCGGCGTGCGGGCTGTCACGACCGACTCCTCGCTCACGCTGATGGCCAGCGGCTGGAACGCGAAGGACGACTCCAACTCGATGTACAGCGTCACCACGTCGATCGGTGCGCGGGAGGCCTGGAAGAAGAAGGACACCGCCGGCAAGTTCATCGACGGGACCGGCGTCGGCGTCGCCCTGATCGACTCCGGCATCGCCCCGGTGCAGGGACTGAACAGCCCCCAGCGGATCGTCAACGGCCCCGACCTCTCGTTCGAGTCGCAGGCGCCGAGCCTCGCCCACCTGGACACCTTCGGCCACGGTACCCACATGGCCGGGATCATCCTGGGCAACGACCCCGACACCGCGACCGACGACCCGGCCCACTTCCGCGGGGTCGCCCCTGGCGCGAGCCTGATCAACGTCAAGGTGGCCAGCGCGGACGGCGCGACCGACGTCTCGCAGGTCATCGCCGCGATCGACTGGGTCGTGCAGCACCGCGCCGACCCGGGGCTGAACATCCGGGTGCTCAACCTCTCGTTCGGCACCGACTCCAGCCAGGACCCGCTGCTCGACCCGCTCTCGCACGCGGTCGAGGCGGCCTGGAAGAGCGGGATCGTCGTCGTGGTCTCGGCGGGCAACGAGGGCCAGACCTCGACCCGGCTGACGATGCCCGCGGTGAACCCGGACATCATCGCCGTCGGCGCCGCGGACTCCCTCGGCACCCAGGACCGCAAGGACGACCAGGTCACCGGGTTCAGCAACCGCGGATCCCTGCTGCGCCAGCCCGACCTCGTCGCGCCGGGCCGGTCGATCGTCTCGCTGCGGGTCCCGGGCTCCTACATCGACTCGCGCTACCCCACCGGCCTGGTGCCGGGCGACACGAGTGGGCGGTACTTCCGCGGCAGCGGCACCTCGCAGGCGACCGCCGTGGTCTCCGGCGCGGCCGCGCTGCTGATCCAGCAGCGGCCCACGCTGAACCCCGACCAGGTGAAAGCGCTGCTCGCGGGCAGTGCGACGCCGCTGCGGAACACCGACCGGTCCCTGGACGGAAACGGCCAGCTCGACGTCAAGAAGGCCCTCGCCGCCCCGACCCCGCTGGCCCTGACCGCGCACTTCCCGACGCTGGGCACCGGATCGCTGGAGGCCTCCCGCGGATCCTCGCACGTCGCGGACTCCGTCGACGGCACCGAGCTGACCGGCGAGAAGGACATCATGGGCCGCCCGTGGAACGGCCTGACCTGGGGCCCGGCAGCCCTGGGCGGCCGCACCTGGTCCGGCGGGACGTGGAACGGGGCCATCTGGGGCGGATCCACCTGGACCGGCAGCTCGTGGGCCGGCCGGACGTGGAGCGGCGTCACCTGGTCCGGAAACACCTGGTCCGGACGAACGTGGTCCGGGCGGACATGGAGCGGGGCCGTCTGGGACGGCCGGACGTGGTCCGGGCGAACCTGGTCCGGCCGAACCTGGTCGGGCACGACGTGGACCGGCACGACCTGGACCGACACCAGGTGGGCCGACAGCATCTGGCGTTAGCACGTCCCACCGCTGAGGGCATAGGAGCCATGACGGACCAACACCACGACGCCGGCCAGGCGGCCGGGCCTCCGGGGATCCCCCCGGGGCGCCCGACCGCCTCCGGCGCGCGGGCCACCGAGGACGCCGAACCGGGGCGTCCCTGGTGGCACCGGCCGAACGGCCGGGTCGCCACGATGAGCATCGCGCTCCTCGTGGTCACCGCCGTGGCGCAGATTCCGTGGGTCCTTCACGGCATCGGGTTCCGCGACAAGGGCATCGTGCCGCTGTGGGTGCTGTTCCTGCTGTTCGCCGCCACCGAGGGGTTCGTCATCCACCTGCGGGTCCGGCGGGGTGGGCACGCGGTCAGCCTGAGCGAGATCCCGCTGGTCCTGGGGCTGCTCGGGACCGATCCGGTGCTGTTCCTGCTCACCCGGATCGTGGCCGGCGCCATCGGCCTCGCCCTGTTCCGCCGCCAGCGCGGGGTCAAGCTGCTGTTCAACGTGGCCCTGCTGGGGATCACCTCGCTGGTCGCGATCTTCCTGTTCCACCAGATCGCCGGCCCCTCGACCGAGCTCGGCCCGCGCCAGTGGATCGCCGCCTACACGGCCATGTTCGTCACCGACGTGCTCGCCGTCGTGCTGGTCACCGCCGCGATCGCCTTCCACGACGACCGCGGCGAGTGGAAGCGGCTGCGGGCGGCCATGCAGGGCACCCCGCTCGTCGCGATCACGACCAGCTTCGCGCTGCTCACGGCCCTGGTCGCCCGGACGGATCCGCGCGCGGTCGCGCTGCTCGGCGTCGTCTCGCTGGCCGCCTACCTCGCCTACCGCGGGTACGCCCGGCAGAGCCAGGGCCACGCCCAGGTCGAGGAGCTGTACGAGTTCACCCGCGCCCTCGGCAACTCGCTCGACACCCGCGAGGTGGTCCGGATCGTCCTCGACCAGGCCCGCGACCAGTTGCGCGCCGAGAAGGCCGAACTGCTCGTGCCCTCGCTGGACGGGCACGGCTTCCTGCAGATCCAGATGATCGGCCAGGGCGAGGTCGTCAGCAACCGGATCGACGAGCTTCCCCAAGGCGAGTGGTGGGCCCCGGCGGCCGACGGCCAGCCCGTCCTGCAGCCCCTCGGCACGACCAAGCCCGCCAGGGCCAAGCGCGGGCGCGGCGCCGCGGACGTCTACGCCGACGGCATGGCCGTGCCCGTCCAGCTCGGCGAACTGACCGGCGTCCTGCTGGTCTCCGGCAGCCTCGCCGACATCACCACGTTCGAAGAGGAGCACCTGCGGCTGTTCCAGGCGCTCGCCAACCACGCCAGCGTCTCGCTCGCGAACGTCCAGCTCGTCGACAAGCTGCGGCGCGAGGCGACGGAGAAGGAACACCTGGCGCTGCACGATCCGCTGACCGGGCTCGCCAACCGGCGCCAGTTCCAGACCCTCGTGGACGCGGCGCTCGCCGCCACCCCCGACGACACGTTCGCCGTCATGCTCATGGACCTCGACCAGTTCAAGGAGGTCAACGACGCGCTCGGGCACGACACCGGCGACGCGCTGCTGCACGAAGTCGGGGCCCGGCTGCAGCGGCGGCTCGGCGCCCGCGGGCTCGTCGCCCGGCTCGGCGGGGACGAGTTCGCCGTCCTGCTGCCCTCGATCAGCTCCCGCGAGGACGCACTCGCCGTCGGCGAGGACCTCACCCACGCCATGGAGCGCCCCGTGCCGGTCGGGCACCTCATGCTCGACGCCCGGGCCAGCATCGGGATCTCGTTCGCGCCCGACCACGGCGACAACGCCAACACCCTGATCCAGCGCGCGGACGTCGCGATGTACGCGGCGAAGAAGGCGCGCTCGGGGGTCCGGGTCTACCAGCCCGAGGACGACCAGAACACGCCGACGCGGCTCGCCTTCATCGCGGACCTGCGCACGGCGATCCAGCGCTGCGAGCTCGACGTCGTCTTCCAGCCCAAGGTGGATCCGCGCACGGGTGCCGTGATCGGCGCCGAGGCCCTGTCCCGCTGGCACCGGACCGGCCACGGCTTCGTCCCGCCGGACCAGTTCATCGAGATCGCCGAGCACTCCGGCCTGATCCGGCCGCTGACGTTCCAGGTGCTCGAAACCGCGCTCGCCCGTTGCGCCGAGTGGCGCGCGAAGGGCCACATGCTGCACGTGGCGGTCAACCTGTCGCCGTCCTCGCTGGTCGACCGGACCCTCTCCGACACGGTCGCCCGGCTGCTCGTCCAGGCCGGACTGCCCGCCAGCGCGCTCACCCTGGAGATCACCGAGAGCAGCATCATGGCGGATCCGGCCCGGTCGCTCGCCACCCTCGACGGGCTGCACGCCCTCGGGGTCAAGCTCTCGATCGACGACTTCGGCACCGGATACTCCTCGCTCGGCCGGCTGCGGTCGCTCCCGATCCAGGAAGTGAAGATCGACAAGTCGTTCGTCCAGCGGCTCATGCACGACGCCAGCGACCAGGCCGTGGCGCACTCGGCGATCCAGCTCGGGCACGCGCTCGGGCTCCAGGTCGTGGCCGAAGGGGTCGAGGACGCCGAGACCGCGGCCCACCTGGCCAAGGTCGGCTGCAACGTGATCCAGGGGTACTACATCTCCAAGCCCGTCGATCACCTGAGCCTGCTCACCTGGCTCGCCGAGCGCGCCAGCAACGCCGACCCGAAGGTGATCTACCCCCGCTTCGGCACCTGACGCCCGCCCACCCTCCGCTCACACCCACTCGCCGCTCACACCCACCCGCCGCTCACACCCACCCGCCGCTCCGGCCCGCTCTCCCGCTCGCCCTCCCACTCGCCTCTTTGGCGGGACTATTCGGGTATTCGCGGCGTAATCGCCGCTGGTAGGCGCACTTTCCCCGACAGTTGCGCGGGGCTCGGTGGGCGCGGCGGGGCGCGGGGTGGGCTCGGCGGGGCGCGGGTGGGCCTCGGTGGTGACTGTCCCGCCCCTTGTCAGGGCGCGCTGGTGGTGGCTCTTTTCCGGCTCGCGCCTGGACTGTCAGAGGACGGCCGGTGCTCGGGTTCGCGTTGTTCGTCGTCAGGATGGTTTTCTGGGCGCGCACGGTGTGAACCGAACTGTTCGGGTAAACGCGCCCAAACCGCCGGGCATTGCCGCACCTTCCCCGACAGTTCGGCGCCGGGGCGGGCGGGCGCGAGGGCGGGCGGGCGCCGGGGCAGGGTAAGGCGCAGGGTTGGGCTCAGGTGGTGAAGCGGCGGGCCAGGCGGGCCGTGCCGGCTAAGGCGCCGGTGACCAGGGCCGCCGTGAGCACCCGGCGGACGGCCGTGCGGCGGCGGCTGTGCAGGCCACCGTGGACGGTCCCGGTGTCGTCGCCGGGCTGGTAGAGCGTGCCGAGGGTGGCCTCGGCCTCGGCCGTGCGGGAGAGCTGCTGCCGGTCGAACTGGATCGCGGTGATCGCCTCGGTGAGGCCCGGAGCGATCTTCGCGCCCACGGCGAGGATCCGGCCGGACGGCCCGGCGATGGCCTCCCGCCGCGGCCGCCGGATCACGGCCGCGATCACCCCGGCCACGTGCTCGGGCGAGTACACGGGCGCCATCGCGGCGGTCGCCCGGCCGGTGTAGTTCGCCGCGTGCTCGAACAGGGGCGTGTCGACCACGGACGGGAGGACCGTGCAGACGGACACCCCGTTCGCGCCCTCGATCCACAGTTCCTGGCGCAGGCTCACCCCGAGCGCGCGCACGGCGGCCTTCGACATCGAGTACGCGTGCGCGTAGGGCTGGGGCGCGATCGCGGTCATCGCCGAGACGTTGATCAGCACGCCGCTGTCCTGGTCGCGCATGTGCGGGAGCGCGGCCTGGGCACCGTGGACCGTGCCCATGACGTTGACTTCGAGCACCTGGCGGACGTCGTCGAGCGGCAGCCGGCTGAACGGGCCGTAGGCGAGCACCCCGGCCGCGTTGATCCACACGTCGAGGCGCCCGAACCGGTTGACCGTGCGGGCGGCGAGGTTGCCGACGGCGGCCGCGTCCGTCACGTCGGTCGGGACCGAGAGCGCCTCGCCGCCGCGCGCGCGGCACTGGGCGGCGACCTCGGCGAGCGCCGCCGAGTTCCGGCTGGCGAGCACGAGCACGGCGCCCCGCCGGGCGAGTAGTAGTGCCGTGGCCCGTCCGATACCGCTGGACGCCCCGGTGATGACGACGACGGCCTGCCTGATCCGCATGACGGCTCCTTACCCCGGCGGGCCGCAGTTCAGCCCCGCACATCCGGAAACGATGGTCAGCCTGGGCCGCCACAGACCGAACAGAGGCACCTACGGGCGCCCAGATACCGCGATCCGTGGCGCCGACAGGATTCCGGACGATCGGAGGTGTCCTGATCGCGGATCGTCGTACGACCCCCGCCTCATCACCCGAGTCGTTAAGAAGTTGCTGAGAGTTACGGTTTTCAGGCCACGTTCAGGATCGGCCCAGGGCACGGAGGCAGCCGGTGACTAGCTTCACCCTGTTCGGCACGTTGCAGGCGACGGCTGCCACCCGCACGCTGGGTAGCCGCGACTTCGGCGGCCGCAAGCCCAAGCAGCTGCTGGAGATCCTGCTGCTGCAGGAAGGCCGGTTCGTCGCGAAGGACCAGCTCGCGGATCTGTTGTGGGGCGAGAAGCTGCCGGTCAACTTCGCGAGCACCGTGGAGCACTACGTCTCGCTGGTGCGCAAGCGGCTCAACCCCGGTGGCCGGCCGCAGGAGTCCCTGCTGGTCACCGGTCACGGCGGCTACCGGATCGACAACGGGCGAGCGTGGCTCGACATCACCGCGTTCACCGAGCTCGCGGACCGCGCGACGACCCTGCCGCAGCTCGAACAGGCGATCGGCCTGGCCAGCGCCGAGCTGCTGGAGGACGAGCCCTACGCGGACTGGGCGATGAAGGCCCGCGGCTACTACGGCCAGCGCTACCAGCGGCTGGTCATCGCCGCCGCCCAGGCCGCCCTCGCCGGGGGCAACATGCCCAAGGCGACCGAGTACGCGACCACGGCCGTCCGCGCCGACTCGCTCGCCGAGGACGGCTACCGCCTGCTGATGACCGCCCACTACGGCGCGGGCAACCAGCAGGAGGCCCTGCTGACCTACCGCACCTGCCAGCGGATCCTGCGGGACGAGGCCGGCCTGGAGCCGATGCGCGAGACGTCCGCGTTACACGAGGCGATCCTCGCCAGGGCCCCGCTGAGCGCGCTGCTGCCCGGTCCCGGCGATGCCGTGGCGCCCGTGGTCGTGACCGCGGCTCCGGCGTCCGGATCCCTGCCGCTGGTGGGGCGGTCCGGCGAGCTGGCCCAGCTCACCGCGCTGTGCTCGGGTACGGCCGCCCCCTCGGGCGCCGCGGCGGCGACCGGCCTGGCCGTAGCGATCGTCGACGGCGAGACCGGGGCCGGCAAGACTCGGCTCCTCGACGAACTGGCGGGCACCATCGCCGGACGGCACGTCGTGCGGATCCGCTGCGCGCAGTTCGAGAGCGACCTGCGTGGCGCGCTGCTGGGGGACGTGGTCCGGGCGCTGTCGTCGGATCCGTCGGTCACCGAACTGGTACTCGACACGTTCACCACCGCGGATCCCTCGGCCGGTGGCGCGCGGGCGATCGTCCTCGAAGCCCTGTGCAGCCTGCTCCGGCAGCGGCCCGTCGTGCTGCTCGTCGACGACGCGCACTGGGCGGATCCGGAGAGCGTGGCGATCCTCGCCTCGGCCGCCCGGCGCCTCGACGGGCCCTCGTCCGGCGCGCTGATCTTCGCCTGCCGCACCGGCGGCCACCGCGCGCTGGCCCGGCTCGAACCCGCCGCCCGCCTCACCCTGTGGCCGCTCACCGCCGCCGACCTCGACGGCCTCGCCGGACCCGGCGGCATCGACGGAGCGGACCTCGCCGAGCACACCGGCGGCCTGCCCCTCTACGTCGCCGGATGGCTCGCCGAGCCCAGCAACCTGCGCGAACTCGTGCTCACCCGATCCGCCGAGCTCGGCCCGGACCTGTTCCGGACCGCCGCCGTGGCCGCCTGGCTCCCGCAGCCCTGCGGTCCCGAGGAGCTGGCCAGGGTGCTCGGGATCCAGCCGCTGCCCGCCGTCGACCGGCTGGAGGAGCTGTCCGACTCCGGGATGCTGCGGGCCGCCGGGCGCGGCTTCGAGTTCCGGTACCCGGTCGTGCGCGACACCCTGGCCGGCACCATGTCGGCGGCCCGCCAGCGGGTGCTCGGCGGGCTGGTCCGCTCTGCCGAGTCCACAGCGGATCGCCGGTCCGAGGTCGCGGCGTTCCCGCCGGTCCGGGAGCGCCGGGACCAGGCCGGGGACCGCCGGAACCGGATCGCCAGCCACCCCGCCTCGATCCGCCAGCCGCTCTACCTGGCCGCGGGCACGGCGTGAGGCTGCGCTCCCGGTCCCGTCGGCATGGTCCCGGGCGGGAGATGTCCGGGGCCGTGGCGATCGGGCAGTTCGCCGTCGCCGGGATCGCCGCGCTGGTCGTGCTCGCGCTCATCGGCATGGCCGCGCTGCGCAGTGCCGCCACCAAGGAGGCCGTGCTGCAGGCCCGCGAGATCGCGGACCTGCAGACCAGGCACGTCGTCCAGCCCGCGATCACCGACGCGCTCGCGGCCGGGGATCCGGCCGCGGTCGCCGAGTTCGACCGGATCGTCCGCACGCACCTGAGCAGCGACCGGCAGGTCCGGGTCAAGCTGTGGACCGCTGACGGCACCATCGTGTACTCGGACGATCCCCGGCTCATCGGCGAGAGGTTCGCGCTCGAAGCGGACGACCGGGAAGTGCTGGCGACCGGCAACGCCACGGCCAACCTGTCCGATCTCGCCGCCGACGAGAACAAGCTCGAACACTCCTACGGCCAGCTGCTGCAGGTCTACGAGCGGGTCCTCACCCCCAGCGGCAGGCCGCTGCTGTGGGAGATCTACCTGCGCTTCGACTCGATCACCGCGCGCGCCGACAGCATCGGCGGTGCCGTGGCGCCCGCGTTCGTACTCGCCCTGCTCGCGCTGGAGGCGCTTCAGCTCCCGCTGGCCTGGCGGCTCGTGCGGCGGCTGCGGCAGGGCCAGCGCGAGCGCGAGGTGCTGCAGTGGCGGGCGATGGACGCCTCCGATGCCGAGCGCCGCCGGATCGCCCGCGACCTGCACGACGGCGTGGTCCAGCAGCTCGCCGGGGTGTCGTTCAGCCTGGCCGCGCTGAGCAAGGAACTCCAGCCCGCGTTCGCCGGATCCCCGGAAGCACGGGCCACCGACCGGATCGGCGGCGCAGACCCCCACGAGCTAACCGACCGGATCGACTCCGCGGCCGCCGCAACCCGGTCCGGAGTCATGGGCCTGCGCACCCTGATCTCCGAGATCTACCCGCCCAACCGCGACGAGGCCGGGCTGCGCGCCGCACTCGGCGGCCTGCTCGAACCCCTCGCCGAGGCCGGGATCGCCACCACACTGGAGATGCCGTCCCCACGGCCGCTGCGTCCAGAGGTCGGGGACGCGCTGTTCCGGGCCGCGCAGGAGGCGCTGCGGAACGTGGCCGTGCACGCCGGGGCGTCCCACGTGCGGGTCACCCTCGACACCACCGCCCGGCGGGCCGTACTGACTGTCACCGACGACGGGATCGGCTTCGACCCCGCGGTCCCGCCCGGCGACGACCGCCCGCACTTCGGCATCCGCATGTTGTCCGACCTGGCCAGCGAGGCGAACGGCCAGCTCAAGCTCACGTCCGCACCCGGAGAAGGAGTCACCTTCATGTTCGAACTGCCGCTGCGATGATCCGGCTGCTGCTGGCCGACGATCACGTGCTCATGCGCGCCGGGCTGCGCCAGCTGCTCGCCACGGTTGCCGATATCGACGTGGTCGGCGAGGCCACCGACGGGGAACAGGCCGTCGAGCTGGCCCTCGCGCTGCGCCCCGACGTCGTCCTCATGGACCTGTCGATGCCCGGAGTCGACGGCATCGAGGCCACCCGCCGGATCGTCGCGGCCGCCCCCGGGATCCGGGTGGTCGGGCTGACCTCGTTCTCCGACCGGGAGCGGATCGTCGCCATGGTCGACGCCGGGGCGAAGGGGTACCTGCTCAAGGACGTCGATCCGGACGAGCTCGTGCGCGGGGTCCGGGCCGCGTTCCGGGGCGAGTCGCCGCTGGCCGCCATCGCCGCGAGCGTGCTCCTCCGGGCCCGCACCGGTGGCCCCGGATCCTCGCCGCAGGGCCTCACGGACCGCGAGCGGGAGGTCCTCGCGCTCCTCGCCACCGGCATGTCGAACCGGTCGATCGCCACCACGCTGGGGATCTCCGAGGCCACGGTCAAGGTCCACCTCACGCACATCTACCAGGCGCTCGCGGTCGGCAACCGGACCGCGGCCGCCCTGCACGCCCACCGCCTCGGCCTGGCCGCCCGCCCCGCCTGACCCTGCCCCCCGTCCCACTCTCGCGAAGTGCGGTAACTGCGACCGGCCCCGACCGGTCCCCGTTACCGCACTTCGCCATGGGCGCCCACGCGGGGCCGGGCAGCGGGCTGGGAGTTGGCTGAGGGTTTTTCCAGAGGTCCGTGAGGGACCGTCCTCGGTGAATGTCAGAACACCCGAGGAGGACCTGATGGCTGCCGTCACAGCCGCACCGCGCCGCACTGGATCCGTTCCCAACCTGCGGATCCTGCTCGTCACGCTGATCGCCATGGCCATCGCCGTAGTCGGGGTGGCGTACGGATCGGCGCTCGCGCTGACGATCGTCGGTCCCGGCGCGGGGCAGGCCAGCGGGGTACACCACATCAACGATCCGGTGCCTACGAGCTTCGGGACCGTCGGCGTGGAGTTCGTCCGCTCGGTCGACGGGCTCACGCACCGGGCCCTGTCCGGCGCGACCCACGGGGTGTCCGGACTGGTCGACGAGGACCACGCCCAGATCCAGACCGCCGTGTCGCTGACCAACGACCTGAACAAGCCGATCGACTTCACCACCAAGCAGTTCCGGCTGCTGGTGACGGCGAGCGGGAAGACGACGGCCCAGGCGGCGTCGAGTGGGGACCTGCCCAACACGCGGGTCCTGCCGCACGCGGGGATCCAGGGGCACCTGTCGTTCGTGGTCCCCCGGAGCGGCGCGCGGCTGCAGCTGGAGTTCACCGATCCCGGATCTGCGAAGCCCATCGTCATCGAGCTGGGGAACGCCGCGTTCGGCGCCCAGCCCGACACCGGCCACAGCCACTAATCACAGCAGACGCCACAACAGCAGAAGCGATGAGACGGAGTACCGGTATGCATCCCACCACGACGTCTAGGTTAGGCGCGCTGGCCGTGCCCTTGGCGGCGGTCCCGGCGGCCTGGCTGACCTGGCTCGCCAGCCGCGCGGGCGCGCTGCCCGACGGTTTCACCGCGAGCTGGCTGCTCGCGGCCGCGCTGGCCCTGCCACCGGTAGTGGTGGGGCTGTGGCTGTCGAGGCAGCTCGTCAAGGGCGCGCCTGAGGTCGTGAAGGTGCTCACGGGGGGCATCGCGGCGGCGGCGGGCGTCGCCGCTGGCGCGCTCGCGCAGCAGCTTCTCGGCGGATCCGGCGTGGTGATCGCGGCGCAGCTGCCGCGGGATCTCGCGCTGGCTCTCCCGGTCGCGCTGGTGACGAGCGCGCTCGCGCACGTCCTGCTGTTCGCGGTGCCGGTGCCGTCCGCGGCCACCCTGCGCCGGACCGGCCGCCGGCTCGTCGCGCAGTTCGCGGTCCTGGCGCTCGCGGGCGGCGCGATGGCGCTCGCCGCCGGCCAGCCCGCCACGGCCGCGACCGTCACCCCGACCGCGGACAACCCGTGCCCGGACGGGACGCCGACGCGCACGTACGACGTCCAGGCGATCAACGTGAACATTCCGCTGAACCGCTTCGGCGACCACGATCCCAAGGGCCGGATGTACGCGCTGACCAGCCAGATCGGCGCGATCCGGGACCAGGAGGCGACCCAGAAGGTGCAGATCGGGCTGCGCAACGACGCGATCCAGCCGCTGGTGATCCGCGCGAACGAGGGTGACTGCGTCACGATCACGTACACGAACAACGCCACCGGCGGCGACTTCGGGATGCACATCGACGGGCTCGTCATGCTGTCCGGATCCTCCGGTGACGCGGTCGGCCGCAACCTGGCCTCGAACCCCACCGCGGGCGAGACCAAGACCTACACGTACTACGTGCCCGAGGACGCCTCGCTCGAAGGCGCCCACTACCTGCACCCGGGCGCGGGCTTCCGCGACTTCGTCAACCACGGCCTGTTCGGATCCCTCGTGGTGGAGCCCCCCGGCTCGACCTACGTGGACCCCAACGGGGTGGACGAGGCCCACACCGTCACGGCCCCGTCGGGCTGGGAGATGACCATCAAGCCCTACGGGCGGCCGTCGTTCCGCGAGAACGTGCAGCTCTACCACGAGATCGGCAACGAGAACGAGAAGGACGCGGTGCTGAACAAGAACAACCAGCCGCTGCCCTTCGTTGACCCGCACACCGACGCGTACCGGCCGGGCACCCGGGCGATCAGCTACCGGACCGAGCCCTTCTACGACCGGCTCGAACCAGCCCCCGACCAGGAGGCGCACGCCTACGGCTCGTACACCTTCGGCGACCCGGCCACCCCGATGCCGCGCGGCTACCTCGGTGACCCGACGAAGTTCCGGATCCTGCACGCTGGCAGCGAGATGTTCCACGTCTTCCACATGCACGGTGGCGGGATCCGCTGGCGCTTCAACCCCGTCGCGGACTCCTCCTACGACTACGCCCACACCGGCCTGAACAAGTACCCGGTGGAGGCCTCGGACTCCGAGCGCCTGGACTCGCAGTCGTTCGGCCCGGGCGAGTCGTACAACCTGGAGATCGAGGGTGGCGCCGGCGGCGTCCAGCAGGGTGCGGGCGATTTCCTGTTCCACTGCCACATCGCCGAGCACTACGTCGCGGGCATGTGGTCGTTCTGGCGGGTCTACGACACCCGGCAGCCCGAGTTCGCCCCGCTGGCGGACCGGACCGACCCGCCCGCCCCGGTCGAGTCCACCGCGCTGATCGGCAAGACGATCAACGGCCAGACGATCACGGCGGCGAACCTCGACGACTGGATCCGCCCGCAGCTCCCGAGCCCGGGGGTGCGCAAGAACGCCGAGGACGCCACGGTGTGGAACTGGGGAACCAACCCGGCCAACCCGGCGCAGTACCTCGGTGAGCCCGAGGACAAGACCAGCTGGGTCGACTACTACAACACCGTGCCCGGGCACGCGACGGCGCTGCCGGTCGACCGGTTCGTCGGCGACCGTCCGGTGCTGCTGTTCAACCCGTTGAACGGGCGTCCCGCGTATCCGCTGATGCGCCCGCACCTGGGGATCCGGCCGCCGTTCTCGCCGTCCGGTCACTCCGGTGCTCCGTACCTCGGCGAGCTGGGCGCGACCGCACCGAAGACGGCCGGCACTGTCGATCCGTACGCGGGCCGCACCGACGCGATCTGCCCGGCCAAGCGCTCCGACGGTTCGCCGGAGGGAATCCGCCGGTTCAACATCGTCGCGATCGAGCACGGCATGCAGGTCTCGGCGAAGGACTACGACCCGGTGGGCAAGGTGTTCGTGCTCGCCCACGACAAGGACGCGGTGCTCTCGGGCGCCAAGCCGATGCAGCCGCTGGCGATCCGCGCGAACGTCGGTGACTGCGTGGCGACCACGCTCACCAGCGAGCTGACAGACAAGAACGCGGCGGACGGGTTCTCGCAGGTCAACATGCATATTCACCATGTGCAGTTCGACACGCAGGCCTCCGATGGCGTGATCACCGGCATGTCCTACGAGCAGGCCGTCCGGCCGTACAAGGCCGAGGACCCGCAGCTCGCGGACTCCGTGGCCAAGGGCGCGACGGTGCTGCACCTGACCAGCGTCGCGAAGTTCCAGAAGGGCGTCTGGCTGGGCGTCGGGCTCGGCACCGACGGACCCGCGGCCACGGGGACGCTGAACGCCTCGGCGTCCGGCCAGGGCCCCGAGGTCCGGCAGATCACCGCGGTCGACCAGGCCGCGAACACCATCACGCTGGACCGCCCGCTTGAGGGCGACCACGCGGCCGGGCAGTGGGCGGGCGTCGAGTTCGTCCAGGGCCGCTGGTACCCGGACGTCGACCTGGACAACATCTTCTGGCACGACCACGTCGACGGGATCCACACCTGGGCCCACGGACTGGTCAGCCAGCTCATCATCGAGCCCAGGGGATCGACCTACCACGACCCGCGCAGCGGTGCCGAGGTCGACTCGGGACCCATCGTGGACATCCACACCACCAGCGCGCTGGCCCCGGCCGCCGGAGTCAAGGGCAGCTACCGCGAACTCGCGCTGCTGACCATCGACAAGGGCTTCGGGAACACCCTGGACTCGACGCTGAACATGCGGGCCAACCCGCTCGCCGACAGAACCGACGGCACCGGCGACTCGTCGCTGAAGTACAGCTCGTACAAGTACGGGGATCCGATCACCCCGCTGCCCCGGGCCTATCCGAAGGATCCGGTGGTGATCCGGACCGTCAACGTCGGCGCGACGGTCGACACCCTGCACGTCGACGGGCACAACTTCTCGCTGGAGAACCGGTATACGAACCCGGACTCGACCGCGAAGGCGAGCACCACCGACACGATCCACTACGGGATCTCGGAGAAGTTCTCGGTGATCCTCGGGGGTGGGGCCGGTGGCAAGAACGGCACACCAGGTGACTACCTGTACTTCAACGGCATCAACCGGCGAACAGCCGACGGTGCCTGGGGACTGATCCGGGTGCTGCCCGGCAAGGTGACCAGCGATCCGGGCGATCCGAACTACCTGCGGCCACTACCTGGCGCGACCACGCCGGGGACCGTGGCGGCGCTGCCCACCCAGACCGGCGGGCGGCCACCCGTGGCGGGGACGGCGACGAGCCCGTGCGCGCCCGGAGCCAACGTCCGTGCGTTCGACGTGACGGCCGTCCCGGTGAAGAGCCAGCTTGCCGGAGCGAAGCTGGCGTTCGTGCCCAGTTCGATAGCCGCGGGGGTGATCGCCGGAACCACCCGGCCGGATCCGCTGATCCTGCACGTGGCCGTGGGTGACTGTGTGCAGGTCAAGGTGACGAACTCGGCGAAGCAGGGCAGGGTCTCGTTCCACCTGTCCGGCCTGACCACCGACTCCGCGTCCAGCGGATCCGCGGTGGGCTGGAACCCCGACACGACGATCCCGGACGGTGCCTCGCGCACCTACACCTACTCGGCGGACGACGCCCGGATCGGCGGCGGATCCATCACGGACCTCGCCGGGAACGGGCTCGACAAGCAGGGCCTGTACGGATCCTTCACGGTGGCCCCCCGCGGGTCGACGTTCACCGATCCGCTGTCGGGTGCCGAGACGAACCTGGGCCGTGCCGTGGTGGTCCACGTGCCGGGCAAGGGCGACTACCGGGACTTCTCGGTGATCATGGCGGACAGCGATCCGCAGATCGGGTCGAGCTTCATGCCGTACCGCACGGTGCTCGACAAGCCCGAGAACGCGCTGCTCAACTACCAGAACGCGCCCAGGGATCTGAACCGTGCCGACGCGTTCTCGTCCGCGGCGTTCGGTGACCCGGCAACGCCGATCATGCAGTCGTACGCGGGGGATCCGCTGACGGTGCACGCATTGGTCGCGCCGGGCAGCGAGCAGACGCACGTGTTCAGCCTCGGCGGCCTGTCCTGGCTCCAGGACGCGCTGACGCCGGACGGGCAGTCGGTGGAGGCCAAGGGCGTCGGCCCGTGGGAGATGGTCACCGCGCACGTGCTCGGCGGAGCAGGTGGCATCGGCCACCAGCCGGGCGACTACTACTACGGCGACATGCGCAGGCCGTTCACCGAGGCCGGCATGTGGGGCCTGCAGCGGGTGCTTCCGAAGCCCGCGGCCTGTCCTCCGGCCGGCATGCAGCTCCAGTGCCTGGCCCTGCCCGCGCCGGTCGTCCCCGTGGCGACCGTCACCTCGGGACCGTCGGGCCTGACCACCAGCAAGGACATGTCGTTCTCGTTCACGTCCGACACCCCGGACACGGCGTTCGCCTGCTCGCTCTCCACCGGGGCGGACCAGTTCGTACCGTGCCGGTCCCCGATGGGCTACCAGGGCGAGGCGGACGGGACGTACACGTTCAAGGTCCGGCCGCTCAGCCCGGACCGGGTGTACGGGGCCGCGGCCACCCGGACGTTCACCGTGGACACCACGGCACCGACGGTGTCGGCCACGATGGCGAACGGGCTGGTCACGCTCACCTCGTCCGAGCCGGGACCGGTGTACTACAGCCTCGACGGATCCGCCCCGGCGGACGCGGTGCCGTACACCTCGCCGATCCCGGTCACGGCCTCGGTGCGGTTGCGCTACCAGGCGGTCGACGTGGCCGGCAACGCCTCGGCGATCGGTGAGCAGCAGTACACGCTCCCCGTCGGTACCGGAACGGACAAGACCGCTCCGCAGCTGTTCACGGTGCCGGTCCCGGTGCTCAAGCCGGGCGGGTCGGGGGCGACCGGGGTGCCGGTCAGCCTGTCCTGGTCGGCGAGTGACCGGTCCGGGATCGCCGGGTACACGATCCGGCAGTCCACGGACGGCACCTGGTCGACGCTGACCCTGCCGTCCGCGACGGCCACGTCGACGACGCTGTCGCTGGCCCCCGGCCACACGTACGCGTTCTCGGTCAAGGCCAAGGACAAGGCGGGCAACAGCACGCTGGAGGTCACGGGCGTGGCCCGGACGGTGTCGCTGCTGCAGGAAACGGCGGCGATCCGCACCGGGACCTGGTCCAACGCGGCGGCCAGCAGTTACTCCGGCGGCAGGGCGGTCTTCGCCTCGTCGGCGGCCACGGCCTCGTTCTCCGTGCCGTCCGGGTCCAGCCTCGCGCTGCTCTCGGCGACGGGGATGGGCCAGGGCATCGCACGGATCGCCGTCGACGGCATCGAGTCCGACCAGGACTTCTACGCCAGCGCGTCGGCGAAGGGCGCCCGGGTGCTCGGTACCGGGCTGGCGTCGGGATCCCACACCGTGAAGGTCACGGTCCTGGGTACCAAGAGGCCCCAGGCCACGGGAACGCGGATCGATCTGGACGGCCTGGCGGTGCTGTCCTGACCTGATCCCACCCGCGGGCCACCCTTGGCGAAGTGCGGTAACCCCGGCCGGTTCTGACCGGCCGGGGTTACCGCACTTTTGGGGGGTGCGGGCGCGCCTGGCGGCGGCGCGGTGGCCGTAATGTCACAATCAGGGCTTATGCGTAGCTGGACGATGACCCGCCGGGCTGCCGAGCCCCGCACCACCCCGCCGCCCCCCGCGCCCGCACCGGGGCGCGCCGCGGTGTACCTCGACCGGATCTCCCGGCACTACGGCCACGTCCCCGGGATCAGCGACATCACCCTGTCCGTCGAGCGCGGCGAGGCGCTGCTCGTGCGGGGGCCGAACGGATCCGGCAAGTCCACCCTGCTCCGGGTCATCGCCACCGCCCTCACCCCCACCAGCGGCGGCGGCTGGATCCTCGGGCACGACCTCGGCACCCCCGAGGGGCGGGCCGCGATCCGGCTGGACACCGAGCTCATCGGCGATACCACCCGCTGCTACCTCGACCTCACGGCCGCCGAGAACCTGCGCTTCTGGTGCCGGATGAACGGGGTCCCGCGGGCCGGGGTAGCCGCCGCCCTCGACCGGGTGGGACTGCTCTGCCTGCACAGCGATCCGGTGCGGGGGTTCTCCCCGGGGATGCGCCAGCGCCTCGCGCTCGCCCGGTGCTACCTGCGCCGGCCCGAGCTGCTGCTGCTCGACGAGCCGTGCGCCGGGCTCGACCCCGACGCGGCGGCGATCGTCGAATCCCTGGTCACCGAGGTCGCCGCCCACGGGGGCGCGGTGCTCGCCACCACCGGTTTCCGGCCGCCCACGTTCCGGACCACCCGCGTGCTCACCCTGTTCAACGGCGAGCTCACCGCGGACCGCCGCCAGCCCCTCTACGGGACCGGCCGCCCGTGACCCTGTTCACCGAGGCCACCGCGGTCGCCGCCAAGGACCTGCGGATCGAGGCCCGTGGCCACCGGATCGCCGGGTCCGTCCTCCCGCTGGCCGGCGCCCTGATCGTGGCGTTCGCCGTGGTCGCCGCCCCGGATCCGGCCCGCACCGCGCAGACCGTCCCGGCGCTGGGGTGGATCACCGTCGTCTTCGCCACGGTCCTCGCCCTCAAGCGCGCCCACGACGCCGAGAGCGAGGACGGGGCGCTGGAGGGGCTGCTGCTCGCGCCCGTCCGGCGATCCGCCATCTATCTCGGCAAGGTGCTCGCGCTCGCCGCCGAACTGCTGGTGGTGCAGGCCGTGCTGCTGGTGGCCGCCGCCGTGTTCGCCGGGCCGCCGTCCGTTGCCGGGATCACGGCCGCGATCCTCGGGACGGTGGGGCTCGCCGCTGTCGGGGCGCTGTTCGGGCTGATGACCGAGTCGGCGCACGCCCGGGGAGCCACCCTGCCGCTGCTCATGCTCCCGGCCGCCGCTCCCGTGCCGGTGTTCGCGATCAAGGCCGGCGAGGGCCACGCCGGGCTCTGGCTGCCGCTGATCCTGCTGTTCGACGCCGGGGTGCTCGCCGTCGGGGCGCTCGCCGCCCGGCACGTCGTGGAGGACTGACATGCGCAGAGCCCGTCCCGCGCCGCTCACCGGCAAGCGGGTGCTCGGCCGGGCCACGGTCGCGGCCCTCGCGGCGAGCACCCTGACCTCGGTACTCATCGCGCCCGCCGGGGATCCGGTCGAGCGGCTCAGCTACCTCCAGGCCCCGCTCGCGGTCGTCGCGTTCGCCGGATCGGCCGTCGTGCTGATCGCCAGCGTCGCCCACCTGCGCACCGGATCGGCGAGCGCCGACCGGCTCGCCGCCGCCGCGGCCGAGACCGGATTCGCGTTCGCCCTGCTCGCGGCCCTCGTCGGCGCGCTCTGGAGCCAGGCGGCCGAGCACCGCTGGTGGACCTCCGACCCGCTCGCGGGGACCATCGCCGTGCTCGCCGCGGTGTACGGGGGCTACCTGGCGATCCGGCGGTTGCAGCACAATCCCGACCGGACCGCCCGCTGGGCGGCCGTGGCCGGGCTCGCCGCCTTCCCGGCCGTCGCCGGGGTCTACGCGTCGATCGCCGCCTGGCGCCCGGTCACCCTCGAAGCCCAGCTCACCCGGCCCGCGCCGACCGCCGCCGCGATCGCCTGCCTCGTGCTCGGCACGGCCGCCTTCGCCGTCGGCTTCCTGCATCTCACCGGCGCCCGGGTCCAGCTCGGGAACCTCGAAGAACGCGCCCGCCGGGACGCCTGGGCCAGCGTCCGGCACCGGCCGGCGCCGCGGGTGGTGCCAGGGCGGGCCCGTCCGGGGGTGGGCGCGCGTGCGTGATGCCGCCTACATGATCGCCGGGTACGTGTTCGTGTTCGCGGTCCTCACCGGGATGGCCCTGCGCATGCAGCGGCGGGCCGGGAAGGCGCGCAAGCGGTCCGCGTCCGCCGACGAGCCGTGAGGTTTTCCAGAGCTTGACGGCGGATCCTGCCGGTATGCCTCTTCGCCTCGCCTCACTGTTTGTGCTGTTCGCCGCCGCGCTCGCCGTCCTGGGGGCGCCCGCCCAGGCGCACGGCCCGGTGTCGCTCGTCGACGCGTCGGCCCAGCTCAGGGGTGGGGCGACCGAGGTCCGTGCGGTGATCAGCTACCTCGATGGGGATCCGAACGGCACCTCGTCGATCAGCGCCACGGCCCGGTCCGGGTCGCGCTCGGTGACGATCCCGATGGCGAAGGCGGGGCAGCCCGGGGTGTTCTCGGGGCGCGCGGTGCTGCCCGCCGGGCGGTGGGAGCTCACGGTCCGGGCGTCCGGGGCGTCGAAGGGGTCCGGCCGGGCGACGGTGACCGTGCCCGCGCCGTCGTCTCCGATCCCGTGGCTGCCCTTGTCCGGCGGTCTGGCGGTCCTGGCCCTGATCGGCGCCGCGGCCCTCACCGTGACCCGCCGCCGCACCCCCGCCGCCGCCTGACCGCCCGTCCGTCCGCGAAGTGCGTGCCGTTACGCCGGTCCCGACCGGCCCGGCGCGACACACTTCGCGGTTTGGCGGGGGATCAGGGGGCAGTTCGGAGGCTCTGGTGGGTGTGCCGAAACTCCACGTCACCACCACACGCGCGCCCCGGATGGCCGGGCGGCTGCTCGCCGTACTCGCGGTCGCCGCGCTGGCCCTGCTCGCGCCCGCCGCTCCCGCGTCCGCACACGCGGCGCTGCTGACGACCACTCCCGCCGCCGGGACGGTCACGCCGTCGGCGCCGGGGACCGTCCGGTTGCAGTTCTCCGAGCCGGTCGAGGTGACCGCGGACGCGATCCGGGTGCTCGGGCCGGACGGCAAGCCGATCGCCACGGCGGCCCAGCGGGACCGGTCCGCCGCGGACACGATCACCGCGCCGCTGCCGAGGGGGCTCCTGCCGGGGACCTACGCGGTCCGCTGGCACGTGATCTCGATCGACGGCCATGCGGTGTCCGGTGAGTTCCGATTCGCCAACAAGTCGGCCTCGGCCCCGCTGACCAGCACGCAGGCCGCCGCGCCGAGCGGGCCGTCCGTGCTCGGGGCCACCGGCCGGGCGGTCGCCGTGAGCGGCGCGCTCGCCCTCCTGGGCCTGCTGGCATTTCCGCTGGTCATGGTCCGGTTGCGGCGGGATCCCGAGGCGCGGATCGGTCCGCTGCTCGCCCGCCGGATCCGCAGGCCAGTCGCCGGATCCGCAGCGGCAGCGATCGTGGGCACCCTCGCGATCGCCGTCGACACCGTGGCCCAGTCGGCCGCCGCCCCCCTGACCAGGGCCGTCACCCTGGTCCCGCAGTTCCTGGCCGTGAGCCGGACCGGCGAGCTGCTGCTCGCCCGGCTCGTCCTGATCGCGCTCGCGGCCGCGCTGGCGCTCGCGGTCAAGCGGGGGATCGGCCCGGCGCTCGCCGCCGCCACCCTCGCCCTGGGAACGTTCTCCCTGTCCAGCCACGCGGCCGCCGCCGCCAGCGACTCGGTGGTCGCGATCGGGTTCGACGCGCTGCACCTCGCCGCCGCCGCGCTGTGGGCCGGTGGCCTGCTCGGGCTCGCCCTGGCCGGGCTGCCCGCCGCGCGCGAACTCGGCGGCCGGGACAAGGCCGCCGTCGGGGATCTGGCGGGTCAGCTCTCGGCGAGGTTCTCGATCGTCGCCCAGCTCGCGATGCTGGTCCTGCTCACCACGGGCGGGTACGCGACCCTGCTCCGGATCGACGAGATCCGCGACTTCGGCGGCTCGTCCTGGGGCATCGAACTGACCGTGAAGCTGGCCCTGTTCGCCACGGTGCTGTTGTTCGCGGCGGCCAGCGCCCTGACCTTCGTGCCGATGCTGGCCGGCCGGGTCGCCGCGCTGACCAGGCGGATCGCGGCCGCGGACGAGCTGCGCTCGGCGATCCGCATCGAGCTTGGGTTGGCTTTGGGGCTTGTCGCCGTTGCCGCGCTGATGTCGGCGACCGCCCCCCCGGACCCCTCGGTGGCGCCCGGTGGCGGGGCGGGCGGCGGATCGGCGGCCCGGATCACCACCGCGCGCGCCGAATCGGTGGGTTTCGAGGCCGACGTGCAGACCGAGCGGGTGGGCGAGGGCGCCGACGCGGCGACCGTGTTCACCATCGCGCTGTTCACCGAGGCCACTCCGGCGAGCGCCCCGGCCGCCTCGGCGAGCCTGCGCGGCCCGGACGGCGTCGCCAGGACCGTCCCGCTGCTGATCTCCGGCGAGGGCCGCTGGACCACCGGGCGGCTGCTCGTGGACCCCGGCAAGTACCAGCTGACCACGACGTTCAACCGGCTCGGATCGCCCGTGGTGATCCCGGTGCCCGTCACCGTTCCGCAGTGATCGCCCCTCAGGAGGAGCACCCCATGCGCAGGATCACCGTTCTCGCCCTCGCCGCCGGCGCCGTGCTGCTGCCGGCCGTCCCCGCGTCGGCGCACGTCGAGATCAGCCCGGCGACCGCGGCGGTCAAGCAGTACGCCACGTACACGCTGACCGTGCCCAACGAGCGCGCCGACCAGGACACGATCGGCCTCGACGTGACGCTGCCGTCCGGGTTCGTGCTGGGCTACGCCGAGCAGTTGCCGGGCTGGAAGACCACGGTGGACGCCAACCCGGACGGCACCGCGCGGGCGGTCCACTGGACTGGCGGGGCGATCCCGCCGAAGACGTTCGGCACGTTCGCGCTGCGTGGCCGGACCCCGGCGGCGGCCACCTCGCTCGCGTTCAAGGCCGTCCAGCGGTACCAGCGCGAGTCCGAGTCGTGGACCGGCGCGCCAGGATCCGACACGCCTGCTCCGGTCCTCACGGTCACCACCTCGGGCACTCCGGCGGCACCGGCGGGGGGACAGGTCGCCGCCGCGCCACCACTCAGCGGATCCGCGGGCAAGGCCGGCCTCGACTCCCTGGCCCGCTCCCGGGCGGCCCTCGCCCTGGTGCTCGCCGTGGCCGCCCTGCTGGCACTCGCCGCCGCCGGCGTGCTGCTGGCGATCACCCGCCGCCGCCCCGCCGTGCCCGCACCGAAGGCACCCGCGGACCCCACGAACGAGCAGGCCAAAACCCCGCAGCCCCACAACCAGCAGCCGCACAACCACCAGCCCAGGACGCCCCCGGCCAAGCCCAAGCGCAAGCCCGCCCCCGCCCGCTGAACCACCGCCACCGCACTTCGCGGGGTGTGAGCGGGTTCAGCGGGTGGTGAGTGCGCGGAAGGCTTGGGCGTCGGTGATTGCCGCTCCGCCGGGGTCGTTGTTGAAGTAGACGAAGACGTCCTCGGTGGGGGCGAATGTGCTGGTGAGGCGGTCGTGCCAGGTCTTCAGCGCGGACGGGCCGTAGCGGGGACGCGGGGTGGCGCGGCCCTCGTGCATGCGCAGGTAGCCCCAGTCCGCGGTGCGCCAGAGCGGGGTCACGGGGCGGCCGAGGCGGTCCGCCCAGCACAGCGCCGCACCGTGTTTTTCGAGCACGAGGCGGATCTCGTCCGTCCACCAGCTCGCATGGCGGGGCTCGACGGCCACTCGCACGCCGTCGCCGAACTCCGCGAGGCAGCCGCCCAGCAGATCCGGATCGGCCTTGAGGGTCGGCGGAAGCTGCAGCAGCAGCGGGCCGAGCCGGTCGCCGAGGCCGCGGGCGCGATCCATGAGGCGCTTGACCGGCTCGGCGGGATCCTTGAGCCGCTTGATATGGGTCAGGTACCGGCTGGCCTTGACCGCCACCACGAACCCGGGCGGGGTGCGGTCGCGCCAGGACTCGAAGACGTGCTTCTCCGGCAGCCGGTAGAACGCGTTGTTGACCTCGACGGTCGAGAACTCGGCGGCGTAGTGCTCCAGCCACAGCCGCTGCGGGAGTTTCTGCGGGTAGAAGCGGCCACGCCAGTCGGCGTACTGCCAGCCCGAGGTCCCGACGTCGATGCCCACGCCGGTCCGTTACCCGGATTGGCGTGGCCGAAAACCGCGAGAGGGTTGGCGGGGGGTGCGAGTGGGGTAGGCCAGAGTGACGTGCGATCAATGGTGAGGAGTGACCTGTGACGGTGAACGGCGATCTGGATCTGTCGAACTACGGCACCGGGATGGGTCCCGAGTACGAATGGCTGATCTCCGATCACCCGCTCGCGCTGGCGGAACGACAGCGGCGCGCGGCCGAGTTCTTCGCGGCGGAGCTGGACGAGCCGGCCGCCCTCGACGAGCCGGACCACCAGCCCGCCCCCGAGGAGGACTTCACCGGGATGCGCCCCGGCCTGGGCGAGGAGGTCGGCGGCCTGGCGACCCACGTCGAGCCCACCGCGGACCGCGACCAGCTCCGCTACGCCACCGAGGCCGAGCCCGACGAGGTCACGGTCGCCAAGTCCCGCGCCGACTACGAGCAGTTCCGCCGCGACCACGGCGAGCCCACCTACACCTACCCGGCGCACTACCTCGGCGCTTCGGCGGTGGACTACCCGGCGCCGGGTCTGTAGTTCGGCGGGCTTTCCAGCGCGTCCAGTTCGATGCCGGGTGCGGCGAGCACGACGTCGCCGGCGAGGTGGACGTCTGCGGTCTCGCCGGTGTCCAGGTCGGACACCCGGTAGCGGACGGCGATCAGCGGATCGCCGTCCGTGACGTGCTCGGTGCGCTCTGCCAGGGTCCAGCGCTGGCGGACCGTTGACGCGGCGAGTGCGTCCCCGCCGATCCGGGTCAGCTCGACCGGCCGGGACTCGCCGTCGGCCAGCGCGAGCAGGCCGGCCGTGGCAACGAGGAAGGCCGGGGAGGATCCGGTGAAGCCCGGGGTGCGGGCCGTGAACTCCTGTTGCTCGCCGAGTCCGGTTCGGACCCACAGCACCTCCGGGCCCGCCGCCCCGCCCCGGACGGTCCAGCCCCCGGACCGCAGTTCGAGCCGGGCCGGGCGCCAGCGGGCGTCCACGGCGAGATCCGTCCGGGCGATTTCGTGTCCGTCCAGGCCGATCGCCGTGCCCACGTAGCGCCAGCCCGCAGGCCCGGGAGCGCACGAGAACCGCTCCCTGGCCGCGGGCTCGCCGGTCAGCGGATCCAGGTGGAGGTACGTTCCGGTGGGCACCTCGCCATGGTGTCAGGAACCGCGGATCGATCCAGTGTGAGAGACCTGTAAGGATCGTGGCCAAACTGTTGCCTTCACCAAGGGTGATGCGGTAAACACGTTCGTGCGGGCCCGTGGTATCGACACTCCTCGTGAGTCGCGGTACCACGGGCCCGTCCATATTGCCCAGTGCCGAATCCCCGAACCGCGGTAACTCCCGCCGGTCCTGACCGGCCGCAGTTACCGCACTTCGCGGCGGACGGCGGCGGGGGTGCGGCGGCAGGGGTGGTCAGCCTCGGTAGGGCGGGACGGTGAGGGCCTCGTCGCGGTTGGTGCTCAGCCATGCGAGCCAGTCGCGCAGCCCGGCCTGGGCGTGCTCGCCCTTGCGCACTACTCCGAGTACCCGCCCGTCGAGGCGCCGGTAGTCGTCCTCGGTCATGTCGTGGGCCGTGTACAGGACGATCGGCGAGCGCGGTGAATCCGGATCCGCCTCCAGTTCGCTGATCACCGAGAAGCCATCGACCACGGGCATCACCAGGTCGCAGATGATGAGGTCGAACTCCTCGCGCCGGGCGATCTGCAACCCGGCCGGGCCGCTCGCCGCCGTGACGACCTCGAATCCCGCGCCCCGCAGGCTGGCCGCGACGAGGTCCAGCGTCACCGGATCGTCGTCGATCACGAGCACCCGGCTCGCCGGCGGGACGGCCTCGGGCACCAGGACCTGGCGCGCGACGCGTTCGAGCAGCGTGGACCGGTCGATGGGCTTGACGAAGTAGTCGACGGCCCCGAGCGCGAGTCCCATCTCCCGCTCGTCGACGACCGTGACGATCATGACGGGGATCCGCGCGATCGCGGGGTCGGACTTGAGCGAGCGCAGCACCTGCCAGCCGTCCATGCCGGGCAGCATCACGTCGAGCAGGATCGCCTCGGGGGCGTGGTTGCGGGCGGCGGCCAGCCCCGCCTCGCCGGATTCGACGATCCGCACCCGGTAGCCGGCGCTCTCCAGGTGGGTGCGCAGCAGCCTCGCGGCGCCGGGCTCGTCCTCGATGACGAGGATGCCGCCGGTCCACGAATCGAGGTCGCCGCCGCCGGCGCGCACGGACGGGTCCGGCTGGTTCTCGGGGGCCATCGGGAGGTGGAGTGTGAAGCGGGATCCGGTGCCGACGTCGGAGGTCAGCTCGATCTTGCCGCCGTGCGCCTCGGCGAGCCGCCGGGTCAGCGCGAGCCCGAGCCCGGTACCGGCCGTGCGCGCCGACTGGTCGCCGACCTGCTGGAACTCGTCGAAGACCCGGCCCTGGTCGCCGGGCGCGATCCCCACCCCGGTGTCGCGGACCCAGACCGTCCCGATGTCCCCGCTCTGGGCGCCGCCGACGGTGATCGTGCCGCCGTCGGGGGTGAACTTGATCGCGTTGGACAGCAGGTTGTCGACCATCTGCCGGAACCGGACCGTGTCGGCGTGTACCCGGATCGGGCTCACCTCGGTGTCGAGCCGTAGCTGCTTGCGGTCCGCCAGCGGCCGGATCGCCGAGAGCGCCTCGGCCACCGCCGCCTGCACGTCGAGGGGTTCGAGCCGCAGCTCCATCCGCCCGGCCTCGACCTTGGTCAGGTCCAGGATGTCGTTGATCAGCGCGAGGAGCCGCCGCCCCGACGAGTAGATGTGCTCGATCCACTCGTCCGGCACGGATCGGAAGCCGTCCTGTTCGTCCTCGGTCCGCATGAGTTCGGAGAAGCCGATGATCGAGTTGAGCGGGGTCCGGAGTTCGTGGCTCATGGTGGCGAGGAAGTCGCTCTTGGCCTCGCTGGCGCGCTGGAGCGCCGAGATGGAGTCGGCCAGTTCGGCGGCGAGGCGGGCCTGCTCGGTCAGCACGGCGCCCCGCTCGGCGAGGATCGCGGCCTGGGTGCCGAGGCTGCCGATCAGCCGGGCGTCGTCGTCGCTGAACAGGGTGAGGTAGCGGTTGAGCAGGAGCAGGCCGCCGCGGCACCGGTCGTCGACTGCCAGCGGGATCGCGGTGAGGTAGCGGATGTCGAGGGGGATCCCGGCTTCGAGCGGTTCGCCGGTCCCGGGCAGCGGCGCGTCGAGCCGGACCGGCTGCGGAGCGGCGAGCAGGGCGTCGAGCTGCGCGGATCCTGGCGGGCAGTCGGTGTCCTCCAGTTCGGCGCTGGCCACGACCTCGGTGGTCCCGCCGATCCGGTGCAGCAGCACGAGCGCGCCGTCGGCCCCGGCGAGCCGCTGGACCGTCGCGGCGTACCGCTCCCAGGTGCGGGCCGCCGGCTCGGTCGCGGGCGCGTGCAGCAGTTGCTGGCTGACCCGGGACGCGGCGGCACCCGCCCAGTGCCGCCGCAGCCACGCCGGGGTGACGAACGCGGCGATGTAGGCGACGGCGGCGGTCAGGGCGGCGGCCCGCCAGCCGGCGGCACCCATCCGGCCGATCGCGCCCGGCACCGGAGAGAGCCCGAGCAGCAGGATCGTCAGGGCCATCGCGGCGCTCCCGCCGGCCGCGCAGAACAGCCGGATCTGCGAGGCCCCGGCCCGCCGCCGCGCCTCGGCGACGAAGAACCCGCTGGCCATGCCCTCGGTGGCAAGGAAGCACACGACGCCGACGAGGATCGTGAGCGGCGGCAGCGGCGGTGGGGAGAAGGCGACGGCGGCCGCGGAGGCGAGCTGGGCGCCGATCGCCGGAATGAAGACCGCCCGCGGCACCGGCCGGATCTTCGCGACCAGGAACAGTGTGAACACCGGCTGCAGCAGGAGCCCGCCGAGCGCGAGCTGGCCCAGTAGCGCGGGCGGCTCGACGTGCAGCACGGCCTTGCAGAACTGGATCGCGAACAGCACGGCCATGGCGGTGAAGATCAGCATGACATCGCGCTGGAGCGGGTCGCGGCTGCGGGCGTACGCGGCGAGAGCCCGCAGGAAGACGAGCACGAACAGCGATTCGAGCAGCAGCGTGGTGATCAAGCGACGCCCCATTCATCACGGTCGCCCGAGTTAACACCTTAAAGTACCTAATGGGCACTGTTCTCGATACCAGTGTCGGCCGAGCCGAGGATCGCGCGCAGTACCCGGTCCGCCGTGGCGAGTTCGGCGGGGGTGAACGGGCGGGTGGCGGTGACGATCCGGCCGATGAGCGGGCCGAAGAAGCCCCAGCCCAGCGCGGTCGCCTGAGCCGTCACGCGGAGGAGTACGCGGCGGCGATCCGTGGTGTCGCGTTCGCGCCGGACGAGGCCGAGGTGCTCCAGTCGATCCGCCAGCGCGGTGACCGAGGCGGAGTTGAGCCCGAGCTGGCCACCGAGCCACCCCGGGGTCGGATCGAGGCCCGCCCGGCCGGCGTCGAGGAGGTGGATCAGGGCGCGCAGATCCGTCGCGTGCAGCCCGTTGGCCTGGGCGAACGCCGCTCCGGCCAGGTCGAACTGCACGGTGAGGGCACGCAGCAGGTGGACGAGCTGGAGGCCGGGATCCGCTTCTGTCATCGGTCTAGTATCTCGATCATCGAGGTAAACCGCCGAGGGGGATCGCCGATGAACGCCCGCACCGCCACCGGTTACACCGCCGCCTACGACGCCGTCCTCGCCCAGTGGCCCGGCGAGCCCGAATCGCTGCAGGTCACGACGGATCACGGCGTCACGCAGGTCTACGCGACCGGCCCCGCGGACGCCCCGCCCGTCGTTCTCCTCCCCGGTGGTGGCGCCACCGCGGCGGTCTGGTTCGCCGCCGCACACACGCTCTCGGCGCGGTGCCGGATCTACGCCGTCGACACCATGGGCGACTCCGGCCGCAGCGTGCCCGCCCGCGCGCTGACCGGCCGCGACGACCTGGCCCGCTGGCTCGGCGGCGTGCTCGACGGGCTCGGCCTGCCCGCGACCGCGCTGGCCGGCCACTCCTACGGGGCGTGGACCGCCCTGAACTACGCCCTGCACGCGCCCGACCGCGTCACCCGGCTCGCCCTGCTCGACCCGACGAGCTGCTTCGCCGCGCTCTCGCCCGCCTACGTGCTGCGCGCCGTACCGCTGTTCCTCACCCACCGGCCTGCGGCGATGGACTCAATCCTGCGCTGGGAGACCCGCGGCCAGCATCTGGATCCGGCCTGGCGCGCACTCGCCTGCCTCGGCGCCACCCAGCCCAGCCGGATCGTCATGCCGCGCCGCCCCAAGGACGCCGAGTTCGCCGGGTTCACCGTGCCCACCCTGATCGCGCTCGCCGAGCGCAGCCGGGCCCACGACGTGCGGAAGGTCGCCGCGAACGCCCGGCGGATCGTGCCCGGCTCCGAGCTGGTGACGATCCCGGGTGCTGCGCACCACACGATTCCCACCGAGCACGGCGCCGGGGTACTCGCGTCGTTCCTGTGACCCGTCAGACCACGCAGAACTCGTTGCCCTCCGGATCGGCGAGCACGATCCCGTAGTGGAGTGCGGCGGTCCAGAACCGCGCCAGCCGGGCTGGATCCAGGCAATCTGCGACGAGCTGGAATTCAGTCGCCAATCTGACTCCTCTGTGGTGTTCTGTGCAGGTCACAGCAGCCTCGACAGTCACCGGAACTGTCGTACCCGCAGGAGATGATGCACTCACCAGAGCAGATCGGAGGTACCCCCCGTGCGCACCGGCGCCCGCTGGAGCAGGGCAGCAGCCACTACTCGCAGCAAGGGCCACACGAGGTCGATGGACAGCAGGACAACCGAAAGCAGGAAGCCGTGAACGCGGAGCCCGAGCGCAACGAGGGCCCCGGCCTCTCGAAGGCCGGGGCCCTCCCCCTTTTCGTGCCACAGGCCGTTGGCCCGCGTCTGGTGTTCCCGCGCGTCAGGCCCGTGGATGCGCGCGGCGGGTCCGGCGCTCGTTGACAAACCGGTGGCGGATCACGGCGTCGAGCCGCCGGTGGCCCACGGCGCCGAGGCGCCCCTGTCCCACGGCGGTGGCCCGGTCCTCCCGGATGAACTTCGCACTGTTCCTCGGCACCACGTTGGGTGCTACGACAGGCTCCTGAGTGCCGCTGCGCATCCTCGTCTCCTTCACGACCCGATCCTGATCCGGTAGACGCGGCGAGCCACCTCTTTCGTTGCGCGGTTGCGGGAAAACGCAATCGACGACTCGTTGCCGCAGTACGTGACCCCTGTCCCGTCCAGCCGCCTGCCAGACTGAGGGCCTGACGCCCGGGAGGAGCGCGCGGTGACCGAGGGCAACGCGGGTACGAAACTGCTCGTCGTCGACGACGAGCCGAACATCGTCGAACTGCTGTCTGCGAGCCTGCGGTTCGCGGGCTTCGAGGTCGCCACGGCCATCACCGGCCTGGAAGCGGTGGCCAGGGCGCGCGACACCCAGCCCGACCTGGTGCTGCTCGACGTCATGCTTCCCGACATGGACGGCTTCGACGTGCTGCGCAAGCTCCGCGCCGAGGGCCAGCGGGTGCCGGTCCTGTTCCTCACCGCGCGCGACGCCACCGAGGACAAGATCACCGGACTCAGCCTGGGCGGCGACGACTACGTCACCAAGCCGTTCAGCCTCGACGAGGTCATCGCGCGGATCCACGCCGTGCTGCGGCGCGCGCAGGACCAGGCGGCCGCCGCCCCCGGCGCCCAGCTCACGTTCGCCGACATCGAACTGGACGCCGACACCCACGAGGTCCGCAGGGGCGGTGAGCTGGTCGAACTGTCGCCGACCGAGTTCAAGCTGCTCGAATACCTCATGACGAACGCCGGCAAGGTGCTGTCGAAGTCGCAGATCCTCGATCACGTGTGGAACTACGACTTCGGCGGCGACGGCAACATCGTCGAGTCCTACATCTCCTACCTGCGCAAGAAGGTCGACACCTCCGAGCCCCGGGTGATCCAGACGCTGCGTGGGGTCGGCTACGTGCTGCGGCTGCCCCGCACGTGAAGCTCGCCGCGCTCAGGTCGCTCCCGGACCGGACGCCGCTCCGGGTCAAGCTCGTCGTCGCGCTCGTCCTGCTGGCGTTCGTCGGCTTGACCGCCGCCGGGATCACCGGGGTGTTCGCGCTGCGCTACTACCTGATCCAGCGCGCCGACGAGCAACTCGCCTCCACCACCGGCGGACCTGGCGGCGGGCGCTTCCCCGGCGGCCGGCTCCCCGGGGTCCGCCCGTCACCCGACCCGGCCCGGACCCCACCCCCCGCGACCGGCGCCGAGGAGGGCACCGGCAGGCCCGCCCTGACCACGGCGTTCTACCTGCGGCGGCTCAGCCCGGACGGCTCCAACGTGCAGGATCCGCTGTTCCGCGATCCGACCGGCGACCAGTCGCCGCCCGACCTCGATGGCGTCGACCTGACGAAGACCCACAAGCCGTTCACGGTGCCCGCGAGCAGCGGCGGATCCGAGTGGCGCGTGATCGTCACCCCGAATCGCGACGGCAGCGGAACGACGGTCGCGGGGATCACCCTCAACGAGGTCGACGACACCTCCGCCAACCTCGCCGTGGTCGAGCTGGGCGTCGGCGCGGCGATCCTCGTGGTGCTCGCCGCGCTGGGGTTCGTGGCCGTCGGGTCCAGCCTGCGCAGGCTCGTCACCGTCGAGCACACCGCCGAGGCGATCGCCGCCGGGGACCTGTCCCAGCGGGTCCCGGAGGGCGACGAGCGCACCGAGGTCGGGCGGCTGGCCGGCGCGCTGAACACGATGCTGACCCAGATCGAGTCGGCGTTCCGGTCGAGCGAGGCCTCGGAGGCGAGCGCCCGGGCCTCCGAGGACCGCATGCGCCGGTTCGTCGCGGACGCCTCCCACGAGCTGCGGACTCCGCTCACGTCGATCCGGGGTTTCGCCGAGCTGTACCGGCAGGGCGCGGTCCCGCCGGGGGACGTCGAGCGGATCATGCGCCGGATCGAGTCCGAGGCCACCCGGATGGGCCTGCTCGTCGAGGACCTGCTCATGCTCGCCCGCCTCGACCAGCAGCGGCCGCTCGCCCGCGAGCCCGTCGACCTGCTCGACATCGCCACCGACGCGGTCGGGGACGCGAAGGTGGTCTCGCCCGGCCACCCGGTGACGCTGCGGGCCGAGGCCGGGGACGCGCCGGTCGTACTCGGTGACGACGCGCGGCTGCGGCAGGTCGTCGGCAACCTGATCTCGAACGCGCTCACCCACACCCCGCCGGGCACGCCGGTCACGGTCTCGCTGTCCACGGCGGACGGCCGCGCCAGGCTCGCCGTGGCCGACGAGGGTCCCGGGATGAGCGGCGAGCAGGCCGAGCGGGTGTTCGAGCGGTTCTACCGGGCCGATCCGGCGCGGACCCGCTCGTCCGGCGGATCCGGCCTCGGGCTCTCGATCGTCGCCGCCCTCATCGCGGCCCACGAGGGCACGGTCGAGGTCCACACCGCCCCCGGCGAGGGCGCCCGCTTCACTCTCGACCTCCCCCTGCTGCCCGCCTGACCCCCTCCCCGAAGTGCGGTAACTGCGACCGGCCCTGGGCGGCCATAGTTACCGCACTTCGGCGGGGGTGCCGGCCCGCGAGGAAGTCGGGTCAGCAGACGGGTCAGCTGGCGAGGAAGTGGCCGGCGTCGGAGCGGCGGCGGTAGCAGGCGGCGACGTGGCCGGCGATGACCAGCGGATCCGCGGACCGCACGCACGCGTCGGCGCCGGCCTCCAGGATGTCCACGATCACCGAGGTCGGCGTGAGTGCGTCGACAAGGCCGATCACTCCGGCGAGCGGGGCGGCCGTGCGGGCGGCGGTCACCGCGGATCCGGTGGCCGAGGTCAGCACGATCAGTTCGGCGCCGCCGATCGAGTCGGGGCGCGCGTCGAGGATCGCCCACTCCGGCGGCAGCAGGGCGGGTAGCTGGGCGGCCAGCGGCAGACTGCCGACGACGGCCACCACGACAGTGGGTTCTGACACCGCCGGCGGACCGGCGGGCGACCCGCCGTCGGCGTTCTCGCGGGTTCGGAAGAGGCGCATGCCACAGTTGTCGCCCCTCGCACTGGGAACAGCCTTGACCGTTCCTGAGAAAACGCTGTGAACGCCGTTCCCCCTCCCCGAAGTGCGGTAACTCCGGCCGGTCCCGACCGGCCCCGGTTACCGCACTTCGGGGAGGAGGGGGTTGGTAGCGGGCTCTCAGCGGACGTTCAGGGTTCTCCCAGGATCGGCGCCCACGATCGGATCAGTGCCGGAACTTCGCCGGACCCGACGGGAGAGCCGAGAGATGACGAACAGCACCGCCGAGCGCATGACCCGACTGCTGGTCGTGGACGACGAGCCCAACATCGTGGACCTGCTCGCGGTGAGCCTGCGCTACGCCGGATTCGACGTGGCCAGCGCCTCGAACGGCACCGAGGCCGTCGGCACAGCCCGCGAGTTCCGCCCGGACCTGGTGCTGCTCGACGTCATGCTCCCGGACATCGACGGGTTCAACGTGCTCCGGCGGATCCGCGAGGACGGCACCAGGGTCCCCGTCCTGTTCCTCACGGCCCGGGACGCCACCGAGGACAAGGTCACCGGGCTCACCCTCGGCGGGGACGACTACGTGACCAAGCCGTTCAGCCTCCAAGAGGTCATCGCGCGGATCAACGCGGTCCTGCGCCGCACCCAGGACCCGTCCGGCGCGGCGGCGGACACCGCCAAGCTGACCTTCGCCGACATCGAACTGGACGACGACACCCACGAGGTGTGGAAGAACGGCGAGCAGGTCGTGCTGTCCCCGACCGAGTTCAAGCTGCTGCGCTACCTCATGACGAACGCGGGACGGGTGCTGTCCAAGTCGCAGATCCTCGACCACGTGTGGAACTACGACTTCGGCGGCGACGGCGGGATCGTCGAGTCCTACATCTCCTACCTGCGCAAGAAGGTCGACACGACCGAGCCGCGGCTGATCCACACCCTGCGCGGGGTGGGCTACGTGCTGCGCGTACCCCGGACATGAACCGGGTCCGCCGGTTTTCCGGGCGCGTGCCGCTGCGGATCAAGCTCGTGGCCGCGCTCGTCGCGCTGTGCGCGGTCGGCCTCTCGCTCGCGGGGGGTGCGGGCGTGTTCGCGCTGCACCGGGGGCTGGTCGTCAAGGTCGACGAGCGGCTGGCCCTGATGGCCGGCGCCCCGCCGCCGGACGCCCAGCACCGGGGACCAGTTGTGGCTGAATCGACGGCCACCTACTGGGCGGGAATCGAGCGCGACACGGGTCTGCCCACCACGCAGGTCAGTCTCGTTCACGGCGCGGTCGGGCAGACGCCACCCCGGTTGCCGTCCCAGCTCCCGCCGGGACGGGCTGTCACCGTGCCCGCCCAGGGCGCCGGTGCGGCCTGGCGGGTACTGACCGGGCACGACGGCCGTGGCAACCCCGTCACCGTCGGGATCTCGCTGAACGAGGTCGACCAGACGGTCGCCGACCACGCGCTGACGACGTTCCTGCTCGGGCTCGGCGTGCTGCTCGTGCTCGCCGCGCTCGGCTGGCTCGTCGTGACCACCAGCCTGCGGCGGCTCGTCGCCGTCGAGAAGACCGCCGAGGCGATCGCCGCGGGGGACCTGTCCCAGCGCGTCCCCGGTGGCGACGACCGCACCGAGGTCGGGCGGCTCGCCGTGGCGCTGAACACGATGCTGACCCAGATCGAGTCGGCGTTCCGGTCCAGCGAGGCCTCGGAGGTGAGCGCGCGGGCGTCCGAGGACCGCATGCGCCGGTTCGTGGCCGACGCCTCCCACGAACTGCGGACCCCGCTCACGTCGATCCGCGGGTTCGCGGAGTTGCACCGGCAGGGCGCGGTCGCGGATCCGGCGGGGACCGCGAGGCTGCTCGGCCGGATCGAGTCCGAGGCCGCACGGATGGGCCTGCTGGTCGACGACCTGCTCATGCTCGCCCGGATGGACCAGCAGCGCCCCCTCGAACGCAAGCCCGTCGACCTGCTGGAACTCGCCACGGACGCGGTCACGGCCGCCCGCGCGGTCGATCCGGGCCGGGCCATCACCCTCGATCTCGCCGACGGCACGGCGCCCCCGGTCGTCACCGGCGACGACGGACGGCTCCGCCAGGTGCTCGGCAACCTGGTGTCCAACGCGATGACCCACACCCCGCCGGGGACCCCGATCGTGGTCCGGCTGTCCACCACGGACTCCACCGCGCGGCTCGCCGTTGCCGATGCCGGTCCGGGTCTGCCCGCCGATGTCGCCGAGCGGGTGTTCGAGCGGTTCTACCGGGCCGATCCGGCGCGGACCAGGGCCAGTGGCGGCACCGGCCTGGGCCTGTCGATCGTCGTCTCGCTCGTCGCCGCCCACGACGGAACGGTGTCGGTGCGCTCGGAGCCCGGATCCGGGTCGGAGTTCGAGGTCGAGCTGCCCCTCCCGGCCCACTCCCGCGAGTCCGTCGCGCCCTAAGAGCGTCGTTTCGGGCCGGCCCGCGGGGCGAAAGCTGGTGTACTGGGGGCATGCCGCGCCGCAGCCGTCGCTGGATCTGGGCCGGGCGCGCCGCCGCGCTGCTCGTCGTCGTAGCGCTCGCCGTATATCTGCTGGTCGCGGGCCTGGAGAAGGCCGACAAGGTGGCCAGCGTGGTCGCCGCCGCGGTCGCCGTGCTCGCCCTCGCCGCCCCGTACGTGCTGCCGGCTGAGGAGCGGTCCGGCCAGTCCATCAGCGACACGACGGTGCGCGGGAACGTCCGGCAGGAGGGCGAAAACTCCCAGCGGATCGACGGGCTGCGGGCCGGCGGCGATCTCACCCAGACCCAGCGCCGCCGCAAGCAGCGATGAGCGAGCGAAGCGAGCGAATCATCGGTACGGCGGGGGCCGTGGCATGAGCCCGCTGCGCCGCCACGAGTCCGGGCAGCGGGTCGAGGGCAGCTCGGTCGGGCGGGACCTTATTCAGGTCAGCGGCGACTACGTGCCGGGCCGTAGCTCGGGGCACTTCGACTACCGGAACACCGTCCGGCAGCTCACCGCGGCGCGGCTCCGGGACCGGGAGGCCGAACTCGCCGAGCTCGCGCGCTTCTGCACCGCCGAGGACGGTCCCGGGTACGCGTGGTGGCGGGCAGGGGCGTGGGCGGGCAAGTCGGCGCTGATGGCGTCGTTCGTGCTCGATCCGCCGGACGGGGTGCGGATCGTCTCGTTCTTCGTCACCGCCCGGTACGCGGCCCACAACGACCGCACCGCGTTCCTCGACATCGTGCTCGCGCAGCTCAGCGCGGTGGTCGGCGAGGACCTGCCCTACCTGACAAGCGCGATGCGGGTGGCCCACCTCGCCACCCTCTACGAGCGGGCGGCCGAGGCGTGCCGCGCCGAGGGCAAGCGGCTCGTCCTGGTCGTGGACGGCCTCGACGAGGACCGCAGCCGGATCGGCGGCGGCGAGCACAGCATCGCCGGGCTCCTCCCCAGGCGCCTGCCCGCCGGGCTGCGGGTGATCGTCGCCTCCCGCCCCAACCCGCCGCTGCCCCCGGACGTGCCCAAGAACCACCCGCTGCGCGATCCGCGGATCGTCCGCCTGCTGGACAGGTCGCCGCACGCCGAGGCCGACCGCTTCGTGTGCGAGCAGGACCTCAAGATCCTGCTCGCGGATCGCGGACCCGGCACGGCGCTGCTCGGCCTCATCGCGGCGGCCGGTGGTGGCCTCACCACGGGGGACCTCGCCGAGCTGGCCGGGGTGCCGGTGGACGCGATCCACGGGCACCTCAAGTCGATCGCGGGCCGCACGTTCCGCACCCAGGTCGGCCGGTGGGATCCATCCCGGGAGGTCCTGGTCCTCGCCCACGACGACCTGCGGACTGAGGCCGCCGGGCTGCTCGGCCCCGCGCTGGAGTCCTACCGCGAGCGGATCCACGAATGGGCGGACCGGCACCGCGACGCCGGATGGCCGCCCCACACCCCCGAGTACCTGCTGCTCGGCTACTTCCGGATGCTCGTCGACTCCGGCGACGTCCGGCGGATCGCCGAATGCGCGACCGACGGCCGGCGGCACGAGCGCATGCTGGCCCGCAGCGGCGGCGACAGCGCGGCGCTGAGCGAGATCGCCGACGCGCAAGCCCTGCTGCTGCGCCAGGAGCCCGATCTCGCCGCCATGGCGCGGCTCGCGATGCGCCGGGCCGCGCTGGCCGAGCGGAACGCCAACCTCCCGCCGCACCTGCCGGCGGTGTGGGCGCGCCTGGGCAACGGCACCCGGGCCCGGGCGCTCGCGGGGGCGATGCTCCCCGCCGGGGGCCGCGACCAGGCGCTCGCCGACGTCGCCGACGCGCTGGCCGAGCGTGGCGACCACAACGGGGCCACCTCGGCGGCCCGCCGCATCGAGGCCGGCCCCCGGCGGCTGCACGCGCTCGCACGGATCGCCAGGGCGCGGCTCGCGGCTGGGGACATCGCCCGGGCCAGGGCCGCCGCGCTCGCACTGGATCCGGGCGAGCCGGTGGTCCTCGCCGTGCTCGCCGAGATCAATCCCGGGCGGGCTCCGGCGAGACTCGCGGCGGCGATCCAGGCGATCGAGGCGCTGCCCGCGGATCCGGGACGGGACCTCGCCCTCGCCTTCACGGCCACCACCGCGGCCCGGATCGGCGACCTGACCAGCCTCGACGTCCTCGCCGAGCTGCTGCGCGACACGTTCGCGGCGGCGGATCCGGAGCTGCACACCGCGCTGGTCGACGGCGGTCACCTCGACCTCGCCGAGCGGATCGCCGAGTCCGCCGAGGAATCGCTCCGTACCGAGGCCCTCGCCACCCTCGCCGGGATCCTGCTCGACCGGGCCGACAGAGCGCCGGGCAACACCGGCCGGGCCCGCGCACTGGCCGAGTCCGCGGCGATGGCGGCGACCACCGGGCCGCGGTACGAGCTACCGGCCTCGCCACAGGACTTCGCCCTTGCGCCGGAGCGCGCCGCGGAGATCCTCGCGCGGGTGGGCGCCGAGGGCTGGGTCGCCACGCTGGCCCGCAACCACCCCGGCGACGAGGGGCTGCTCGCCGGGTTCGCGCGCGGGTACGCGGCCGCCGGGAAGCTGGCGCTCGCCGAGGAGTGCGCGGGGAGGATCCGCTCGTGGACCCGGGTGTACGGGCTCACGCCGATCCTGCGCCGGGCCACGGATCCGGCCCTGCGGGAGCGGATCGCCGTGGCGGCCGAGGAAGCGGCGTGGGAGGCCCCGGATCCGCTGCCGCGTTCGCACGCGCTCGCCACCGTCGCCGCCGCGGCCGCCGCAGCGGGGGATCCGGTGCTCGCCGAGGGGCTGGCGCTCGACGTCGAGGACGTGGCACGGTCGATCACCGATCCGGCGTTGCTCGCGCGCAAGCTGTCCGCGCTGGGCCGGGCGATCGGGCCCGCCGATCCGCTGATGAGTGAACTCGCGGACGAGGCGGACGTGCTCGTGGCGATCCTCACCGGACGGCCCGGCCGCCGCGAGGCCGCCGCCGCCAGCGCGGGACTGCGGATGGCGCTCGGCGATCCGGGGCCGTTCGACGAGCTCGTCGAGCAGCTCACCGGCAGGTACCTGCCCGAGGCCGAGTTGCTCGCCGACGCCGCCGTGGCCCGCGGGGACCTCGACCGGCTGGCCCGCCTGGCCGGGACCGTCCCCGACGGGTGGTCTCGTGCCGTGGCGCTCACCGCGGCGGTGGCGGGCAGCGACCCGGAGACCGCCGCCGGGCTGCTGCCGATCGCGGTGCTCGCGGCGGACGAACTCGGCGCGTCCGAGCACCTGGCCGCGCTCGGACCCGCCTACGCGGCCGCCGGCGACCTGTCCCGCGGGGAGGCGCTGGCCCGCCGTCACGGGATCCCGGCGCTCGCCGAGGTGGCCCGGATCGCGGCCGAGCGCGGCGACCGCGCCACCGCCCACCGGATCCTCGCCGAATGCGAGACCGCCGGACCCGGCCACAACGGCGAGACCGGCGAGTCCGCCGCTGCCGAGGTCGCTCTCGGGCTCGCCTGGCTCGCCGCCGGGGACGCGCCCGCACCCCCGTCCGGACCGGGAGCACGCGCCCGTGCCCGCCGGACCGGCTCTCCGCTGCCGGCCCGCGACC
>JAOPVE010000543.1 GCA_025963185.1 Actinomycetes bacterium | reverse complement strand
CGGCAGCGGCGGAGGGCCCCGCCGAGGGGGACCTTCGGCCCGCGATCCAGCGGCTGGCGGCTAGGGCGATGCCGGGCAGGACACCGAGGCCAGCGCAGAGCGCGAATCCGGCCAGTCCGAGGGCGTCAGTTCCGAGCAGCACCCGCAGCGGCGGTGCCAGCACGGCAGCGACCTGCAGGACGACTGACAGGGCGACCGCGGCTGCCAGCAACGGGTTTCGGGGTGCGCCGGGCACCCGGCGGGAGCGAACCGCGAACGCCACGCCGAGCTGGGCGAATCCGAGCGTGGTGAACAGCATCGTCTGCCACGGCAGCCCGTGTGAACGGGCCAGGAGCGCCGCCGCCATAGAGACGCCGGCTATCGCGGTTCCGGTGGCGGTGACCCGGCGCCAGAGGCCCGCGCCGAGCATCGCCTCGCCGGGCGGCCGGGGCGGTTGCCGCATCGCCCCGCGTTCGGCCGGCTCGGCGCCCAGCGCCACGCCGGGCAGGCCGTGGGTCAGCATGTTGATCCACAGGATCTGGGCGGGCAGCAGCGGAAGACCGAAGCCCAGCGACGGACCGGTCATCATCACGAGGACCTCGGCGAGGCCGCCGCTGAGGGCATAGCCGAGGAACCGGCGGACGTTGGCGTAGATCCGCCGCCCCTCCTCGACCGCGTGCGTGACGGTGGCCAGGTTGTCGTCGGCGAGGACCAGGTCACCGGCCTGCCGGGCGGCCTCGGTGCCGCCGAGGCCCATGGCGACGCCAATGTCAGCGCGGCGCAGGGCAGGGGCGTCGTTGACGCCGTCGCCGGTCATCGCCACGACGTGGCCCTGTTCCTGGAGTGCGCCGACGATCATGAGCTTCTGCTCCGGGCGGGTACGCGCGAAGACCCGCACCCCATCGGCTCTAACCTCGTCCAGGCCGGTTCCGCTGACGATCCGCCCGGGTGGCAGGCCGATCCGGTCGGCGACGGCGCTCGCGGTCGCCGGGTGGTCTCCGGTGATGAGGATCAGCCGGATGCCGGCCTCGCCGAAGGCGCGCACCACATCGTCAGCGCCCTCCCGGACGGGGTCGACGAGGGCGACGAGGCCGGCCAGGTGCAGTCCTCGCTCCAGCTGGTCGGCGGGCGGGCGGTCTGCGTGCACGGTGTCGGCGACAGCGAGCACCCGGTACCCGTCGGCGGCGAGCCGTTCAGCCTCGGCCGTGAACCGTGCTACGACATCCGGCGGATCTGCCAGAAGGGCCGGTACCAGCACTGATTCGGGTGATCCCTTGCAGGTGACGAGGTAGCGGCCATCCGGGGTGCCCTGTGCCGTGGTCATGCGGTGCCGGGCCGCGTCGAACGGAACCTCCGCGATCCGCGGATAGTTGCCGGCCTCGTCCCGGCCGATCCCGCAGCGGTGAGCCGCTGCCAGTAGCGCGGCCTCCATCGGATCGCCGGTGGCCGTCCACCGGCCGCCCGCTTGCGGCGGCACCAGTGTCGCGTCGTTGCACAGCAGAATGTCCCGGGCGAGCCGCAGCACCGGGTTGCCGCCGCCAGGGCTGACCTGCCCGGCCGGGTCATAGCCAGTCCCGCTGACCCGGTGCGTACCAGCCGTCGTCACGAGTTGCTCGGCGGTCATCCGGCCCTCGGTGAGCGTCCCCGTCTTGTCCGCGGCGACGACCGTGACCGATCCCAGCGTCTCAACGGCGGGCAGGTTCCGGACTATCGCCGACCGGCGGGCCATCCGGTAGGCGCCCATGGCGAGCGCGACCGTCACGACGGCCGGCAGGGACTCCGGTACGGCGGCGACCGTCAGGCTGATGGCGACGAGGAGCATCTCGCCGAACCCGCGGCCCTGGACGAGCCCGGCCACCAGGACGATCGCGGACAGCGCCAGCGCGGTGATGCCGAGGGTCCAGCTCAGCGTGGTCAGGCGCTTCTGCAAGGGAGTGCGGCGGATCGGCTCGGCGGCGACCAGCGCGGCGATCCGGCCGAGGGCGCTCGACGCGCCGGTGCGGGTGACGATGCCCGTTCCGCGTCCGCTCGTCACGATCGTGCCGGCGTGCGCCTCGGCCCCGGCCGCCTTGCCGACCGGGACGGACTCGCCGGTCAGGCTGGCCTCGTCGATCTGCAGACGCGCGGCTTCGGCCAGCCGGATGTCGGCGGGGACGATGTCCCCGGCGTCGAGCAGCACGACGTCGCCGGGGACCACATCGGCGGCGGGCACGACCTGCTCGCGGCCATCCCGGCGGACCCGGGCGGTGGGGGCGGCGAGCTGCCGCAGCGCGTCGACGGCCCGGTCCGCGCGCGCCTCCTGCGCGATCCCGACGACGGTGTTCACCGTGATCACGATGGCGATGACGACGGCGTCGGTGACGTCGGCGAGCACGACCGTGACGGCCATCGCCACGAGCAGAAGCATCACCATGGGATCGCGCAGCTGGCCCCCGATCCGGGACGCGATGCCCCGCCGCGGAGGATCAGGTGTGGTGTTCGGGCCCGACGTGGCCCGCCGGGCCAGAACGTCAGCGGCGGACAGGCCATCCTCCGGGCGCGGCGTCACGGGCAGCTCGTCACGAGCGGAGGGCACGGCTCGGGCGGTCGCTGCGGAGTCCATGCCACCACACTGCGGGAACACGGCTCGCCTGGTGAGGGCCATTCGGCCTGGGCGGGCCCGCGGGTCCTGACCCCAAGTGCCCTATGACGACGGGTCTTTCGGCTCTGCGCCGCGAAGCGCTACCCAAGCCACGGTAATGGCAGTGCCCCGGCAGGCGGGGCCGCGCACCGTTGGAGGCACCCCATGTCAGTCAAGGATCGCCCGGCGCCGGCCAGCCCGGCAATGGCACACACGAACCCGGCCGCCACTACCGCGACCGAGCCGGCCTCCCGCAAGGCCGTCGGCATCGCCCTCGGAGTCACCCGGATCCTCGTCGGGTGGGTCTTCGTCTGGGCCTTCATCGACAAGCTGTTCGGCCTCGGCTACGCGACCCCCTCGGCGCAGTCCTGGCTCAACGGCGGATCCCCGACGAAGGGCTTCCTGGCGCACGCAACCACCGGCCCGTTCGCGAGCATCTACCACTCCATCGCCGGTCAGGCCTGGGCTGACTGGCTGTTCATGGCTGGCCTGCTGGGCATCGGCACGGCGCTGATCCTGGGGATCGGCATGCGGATCGCCACGATCAGCGGCGTCGCCCTGTACCTGCTCATGTGGACCGTCGTGCTGCCCCCGGCGACCAACCCCGTCGTCGACGACCACATTCTCGGCGCGGCGATCGTGACCGTACTCGGGCTCGCCGCGGCGGGGAACGTCCTCGGCCTGGGCCGGATCTGGCGCCAGACCCCGCTGGTGCAGAGGTTCCCGTGGCTGGCCTGACCGGCCCGTCCACCGCGAGGACCACAGCGGTGCAGGACAGCCCGGTCACCGGTCAGATCCGTGAGCTGACCGGTGACCCGGGCATCACCGTCGCCCTGGACCGGGACGAACTCGTGCTCCTCCCGGTCCGGCGTGGGCGGCGGATCACCGGCGTCTTCGTGGCCCGGGACGGCAGGGTCGTGTACCGGCCCGCGATCGACCCGGACCACGTTCTCGCCGCGGCGGTCCTGCTGGCCGGTGCCGCCGCCGTCGCTGTGTTGCGCGGCCGTCCGGCGATCGGGCGCGTCAGCATGGGCCCAGGCGGCTGGGTCAGCGTCAAGGGCGCCCCGTTGCCACAGCTGCGCGGTGCGGCGGGCCGCCGGCCGTGGTGGGCTCGCCTGCTCGGCGCCCACCGCCTCGTCGCCCGCTGACGCCGGCAACTCCGGAACGGTCCACTAGCGGCTCTCGGCGGTCCGGGCATCGCTCGGCCGGACCGCCACCGTCCTCGCGGCGCCCGTACCCGTCCGGGACCGGTCAGCCCGCGCCCGGCCGGGCCTGGTCCCCACACCTGCCGCTCGACGGCGTCACCGCCGACTGGCGGACTTCCCTGTCCTCACCCTGGACGAGCCCACCAGGGCGCCCGGCGGGGTTTTGGGTGCTGTTGGCAGCCTGCCCCGCGGCGCTCTCGAGGGGCACCGCACATCGCCTCCCATGGCCGGGTATGACCGAATTGAGTTGCAAGAATTTGCAATTGCTAAAGGGAAGAAGTTAACTGTGCCGGCGTGTGACCGATTGGTCGCACAGTGCTGGGTGCGCGGGCCGCCGGGTCCGGGAAAGCGGGTTGGTGCATGTCAGTGCCGCTCTACCAGGCGAAGGCCGAGTTGTTCCGTACGCTCGGGCATCCCGTGCGGATCCGGGTGCTGGAGTTGC
>JAOPVE010000377.1 GCA_025963185.1 Actinomycetes bacterium | reverse complement strand
CCGCGACTGGGAAGTGTGTGCCGCTCGACCGGCCCCGACCGGCGTAGTGGCACGCACTTCGGCAGGGTGCGGGTGCCGGGCGGGATGGCGTGCCGGTGGGTGGCGCGGGCTGTTTGGCCGGTGGCCGCGACTGGGAAGTGTGTGCCGCTAGACCGACCCCGACCGGCGTAGTGGCACGCACTTCGGGGGCGTTGGCGGGTGGTCGTCGGCTGGGTGCCTGGCGTCCGGCCGCCGGGTGTCGAGAGGCGGGCGGGGTGTTGGGGGCCGGGCGGGTTAGTGGCCGGTGAAGGTGGGGGGTTGTTTGGTGAGGAAGGCGTGGGTGGCGTTGCGGTGGTCGGTGGTGGCGCCGCAGCGGGCCTGCGCTTCGGCCTCGGCGTCCAGGGCTTCGGCGAGGGGACTGCTCGCGGCGATCCGCAGACAGCGTTTGATCTGCGCGAATGCCACCGATGGGCCGGACGCCAGGCGCGCCGCCAGGTCGTGAGCGCGGGGGAGGACGTCCTCGTCGGTGGGGACCACCTCGGTGAGCAGGCCCGCCGAGAGGGCCGCGGTGGCGTCGAGCGGTGTGCCGAGCAACAGGAGTTCGGTGGCCTTGCCGTACCCGGCGAGGCGCTGGAGGGTCCAGGTCACGCCCGAGTCGCCGGCCAGCCCGACCGCGGCGAAGGCGAGGAGGATCCGGGTGGAGGGCCCGCCGATCCGCAGGTCCGCGGCGAAGGCGAACCCGGCACCGGCCCCGGCGGCCATCCCGCGGACCGCCGCGACAACGGGCTTGGGCAGCTCGGCGATCCCGAGGGTGATCGGGTTGTAGTGCTCGGCCACGGTGCGCAGCGGGGCCGGATCGCCGGAGTCCAGCAGTGCCGCGTGCTCGCGCAGATCCTGGCCGGCGCAGAACGCCCCACCGGATCCGGTGAGGACGACCGCCCGGACCGCCGGGTCGTCGCGCACCTCCGCGAGCCCGGCGACCAGCGCCTCCTTGAGCTCGACGGAGAGTGAGTTCAGCGACGAGGGCCGGTTCAGGGTGAGGGTGGCGACACCGCCGTCGCGGTCGATCAGCAGCGGGCCGGTCACGGGCACCTCCACGGGGCTGTCAGGTACGGGGGATGGTCAGGCGAGGGCGAGGCAGTGGTCGACGAACCGGCTGGCGGCGGGCAGCAGGCGGGTCGCGTGATGGTCGAAGAACGACGCGGCGTTGGTGCCCGGCCAGCCCTCGGGCAGCAGCTCGGCCGGGAGCGCCGGATCGGAGAACAGGAACTGCCGCCACGCGTGGACGAGCTGGAACCGCGCGGCGTAGGCGTCCTCGTCGGAGAAGTCCTCAGCCGCCACCACCGGCCTGAGCTGCTCGACGAACTGCCGGTAGGCGACGCCGACGGCGGCGAGATCCCAGGCGCGGCCGGCGAGGTCGGGGCCGCCGGCGTGGGTGGCATAGAAGGTGTCCGCGGCCGCGCCGGACTCGGCGAGCAGCCCGGGCACCTCGGTGGCGGCCCTGGGCGCGACCCAGACCGATCCGTCCAGTTCGCCGTACCCGAGGAACCTCAGGCTGGCGTGCAGCCGCGCCCGGGCGGATCGCTCACCGGGCGGCCGGACCACGAGCAGGTGCCAGCGACCGTCCCAGTCGGGCGAGCTGGTGCGGTAGATCCGCGCGGCGGCGTCGTCGAGCCGGACCGCGGCCTTCGGGGTGAGCGCGTACCCGGGTCCGCTGAGGAGTTTGCGGGGCGCGAGCCAGCCTTGCCGGACCATGCGCGAGACCGCGGTGCGGACGGCCGGCGCGGCGATATCGAGCGGCGCGAGCAGCCTGACCAGGGCGGCGATGGGCGCGGCGCCGCCCCGAGCGCGCACGTGGTCGCCGTAGAGGTCGAAAAGTGCCGATCTGGCCTGCACGACATCGAGTCTGTCAGGCGGCGCGCACCGCGGTCCAATACTTGTAATACGGGTTTTTCCAGGTCGCGCGGGGGCTCGTCCACAGTGCCGAGACGGCAGACCCATCGGCATAAGCGCCGGGTCCAGTTTGGGCTACAGCCAGTCATGCGGGAGAATCGCTGGCGGAAGTGTGTGACGCCCGGGACCCGCGAGGGTCCTGTGAGCTTAGGACGGCGTGGCTGAGCGGGATCGGCGGCCACTTGTCGAGGGGAGCACGACATGGCGGCCATGAAGCCGCGGACAGGTGACGGTCCGCTCGAGGTCACCAAGGAGGGCCGCGGCATCGTCATGCGCGTCCCGCTCGAGGGCGGTGGGCGCCTCGTGGTCGAGATGTCCGCGGAAGAGGCCAGCGCGCTCGGAGATGCGCTGAAGAACGTCGCTGGCTGACGCTCGCACCTGTCAGCACCGGCCCCGGTCCCGCTCATGCGGTGGCCGGGGCCGGTGCTGATTGTCCGCGACTCCTGGAGGCTTGGCTCATGTCACTTGTCGATGTCCGGCTCGTCACTCCGCGTGTTCGCCGGGGCGCGCAGGGTGCGCTCGGCGCGCTCATCCTGCCCGTCGCTCCCGCAGACGGTGACGATCCGCCCGCGCTGCTGCCCACCGCCCAGCCCCTTCCGGACGCCCCCGTGGCCGAGTTCGTGGGCAGCTCCGGGCACGGCGGCAAGGAGGGCGAGGTCAAGGTCCTGCCGGTGCCCGGCGGGCAGCCGGGGCTGATCCTGCTGGTGGGGGCCGGTGACCGCGGCCCCGGCGCACTGCGCAAGCTCGGGGCCGCCGCGGTGCGCAACGCCGGCGACCGGACCTCGATCGCGATCGCGCTGCCGGATGGATCCGAGCCCGAGGGGGTCCGGGCGCTCGCCGAGGGCGCGCTGCTCGCCAGCTACCGGTACACCCTGGCCAGCAAGGCCGAGCCGCGGGCGCTGCGCCGGGTCGAGCTCGTGACCGACGATCCGGACCGGTTCGCCGCCGCTCTCGCCGCCGCCACAGCGGTCGCGGAGGGCACCGAATTCGCCCGGGACATGGTCAACACGCCCGGCGGGCAAAAAGCTCCGGCCTGGTTTGCCGGCCAGGCCGTGAAGGCGGCGGCGAAGGTGGGCGTGACCGCGGTCGTCCGCGATCCGGCCCGGCTCGCGGACGAGGGCTTCCACGGGATCCTCGCGGTGGGCTCCGGATCGTCCCGCGGCCCCCGCCTCACCGAGCTCACCTGGGCGCCCCGTGGCGCGAAACGGCACGTCGTGCTGGTCGGCAAGGGGATCACGTTCGACACCGGCGGGATCTCGATCAAGCCCGCGGCCGGCATGCAGCTGATGAAGAAGGACATGGGCGGCGGCGGGGCGGTCATCGGCGCGGTCCTCGCGGCGGCCGCGCTCGAACTCCCCGTCAAGATCACCGTGCTCGTGCCGATGGCCGAGAACATGCCGAGCGGGACCGCGTACCGGCCCGGCGACATCGTCCGGCACTACGGCGGGCGGACCTCGGAGATCGGGAACACCGACGCCGAGGGCAGGGTCGTGCTCGCCGACGCGCTGGCGTACGCGCAGGCCAGGCTCAAGCCGGACGTGCTGGTCGACCTCGCCACGCTCACCGGCGCCCAGGGTGTGGCCCTCGGCAAGCGGATCGCCGCGCTGTACTCCGACAACGACGGCCTCGCCGCGAGCCTGGCCGCAGCGGCGGCCGAGGCGGGCGAGCGGGTCTGGCGGATGCCGTTGCCCGACGACTACATCCCCGCCCTGGACTCGGACTACGCCGACCTGAACAACGCCCCGGCGGGCGCGGGCGGCGGATCCATCACCGCTGCCCTCTACCTGCGCGAATTCACCGGATCGGCACGCGAGAACTGGGCCCACCTGGACATGTCGTCCCCCGCCTGGACCGACGCGCCCACCGACGAGCTGACCAAGGGCGCGACGGGCTGGGGAGTGCGCACGCTGGTCCGCTGGCTGGAGAGTTACCTCTCGACCGACATGTAGACGGTCACCGTCTGCTCGGCGATCGCCTCCCACGAGAACAGGTCGACCGCGCGCTGGCGGCCGGCCTTGCCCATCTCGGCCGCCCTGGCCGGATCCCGGACCAGCGAGTTGATGCCCTCGGCCAGCGTCGCCTCGAACCCGGCCTCGTTGGCGGGGTCGTACGGGACCAGGATTCCGGTCTCGCCGTCGGCCACCACCTCCGGGATGCCCCCGACCGCGCTCGCCACCACGGCGGTCTCGCAGGCCATCGCTTCGAGGTTGACGATCCCCAGCGGCTCGTACACCGACGGGCAGACGAACACCGTGGCGTGACTGAGAACCTGGATCAGCTCCTCGCGCGGGAGCATGTCCTGGAGCCAGATCACCCCGCCGCCCCGCTCGGCGGTCAGCGTGGCGACCTCCCGCCGCACCTCCGCGGCGATCTCCGGCGTGTCGGGCGCCGACGCGCAGAGTACGAGCTGGACGCCCGGTTCCAGCCGGTGCGCGGCGGCGAGCAGGTGCGGCAGGCCCTTCTGCCTGGTGATCCGGCCGACATAGAGGACGTACGGGCGGCTCGGGTCGATCCCGTGCTTGACCAGGGCGTCCTGCGCGGGATCGGGCGAGTACAGCTGCGTGTCGACCCCGTTGTGGACGACGTGGACTTTTGCGGGATCCACACCGGGGTATGTGGAGAGGATGTCGCCTCTCATCCCCGCGCTCACGGCGATCACCGCGGAGGCACCCTCGAACGCCGTGCGCTCGGCCCAGCAGGAGACGGCATACCCGCCACCCAGTTGCTCGGCCTTCCACGGCCGCAGCGGCTCCAGAGAATGCGCGGTGACCACATGAGGGATGTCGTAGAGCATCGCCGCGACGTGCCCGCCCAGCCCGGTGTACCAGGTGTGCGAGTGGACCACCCTGACAGCGGACTCGCCGGCGCCGACCGCGGCCGCCATCTGCAGATCCACCGACAGCGCCCGGATCGCCGGGTTCGCCTCCGCCAGCTCCGCCGAGGCCCGGTACCCGTGGGCGTCGGGGCGCTCGGCGCCGAACGCGTGCACGTCGACTTCGACGAGGCGCCTGAGCTCGCGGACCAGGAAGTCCACGTGGACGCCCGCTCCGCCATAGATATTCGGCGGGTATTCATTGGTCAGCACTGCGACGCGCATGTGACCACATTAGGGTCAAGCCATGGGTAGCGCGCCATCAGTACTCGGAATTGTTCTCGCTGGCGGAGAGGGCAAGCGGCTCATGCCGCTGACAGCCGACCGGGCTAAACCCGCGGTCCCGTTCGGTGGCCAGTACCGCCTGGTCGACTTCGTGCTGTCCAACCTGGTCAACGCCGGATTCCTGAAGATTTGCGTGCTGACCCAGTACAAGTCGCACTCGCTCGACCGGCACATCACCACGACGTGGCGGATGAGCAACCTGCTCGGCAACTACGTGACCCCGGTGCCCGCGCAGCAGCGCCTCGGCCCCCGCTGGTTCACGGGCAGTGCCGACGCCATCTTCCAGTCCCTCAACCTCGTCTACGACGAGCAGCCCGACTACATCGTGGTGTTCGGCGCCGACCACGTGTACCGCATGAACCCGCGGCAGATGGTCGACCAGCACATCGAGTCCGGGGTGGGCTGCACGGTCGCGGGCATCCGGGTGCCGCGGGAGGAGGCCACCGCGTTCGGGGTGATCGACACCGACGCGGGCGGCCGCAGGATCAGCCGGTTCCTGGAGAAGCCGGCGGATCCGCCCGGGGTGCCCGACGATCCGTCGGTGGCCTACGCCTCGATGGGCAACTACGTGTTCACCACGTCGACGCTCATCGACATCCTGCGGGCCGACGCCGAAGATCCGACCTCGGTGCACGACATGGGCGGCAACATCATCCCGGCCATGGTGGCCAAGGGCGACGCCGACGTCTACGACTTCGCGAACAACCAGGTGCCCGGCGCCACCGAGCGCGACCAGGGCTACTGGCGGGACGTCGGAACGCTCGACTCCTACTACGACGCCCATATGGATCTGGTCTCGCTCAACCCGATCTTCAATCTCTACAACCGCAAGTGGCCGATCCTGACCTCGCCGCCGCAGCTCGCCCCGGCGAAGTTCGTGCTGGACGGGAGGGCCACCGAGTCGATCGTCTCGGCGGGCTCGATCGTCACCGGGAAGGTCCACAACTCGGTGCTCTCGGCCGGGACGATGGTCGCCGAGGGGGCCGAGGTCATCGACTCGGTGATCATGCACAACGTCCGGATCGGCAAGGGCGCCGTCGTGCGCAGGGCGATCCTCGACAAGAACGTGGTGATCCCCGACGGGGTCAAGCTCGGCGTCGACCTCGACCACGACCGGCAGCACTACAGGGTCACCGACTCGGGCATCGTCGTCCTGGGCAAGGGCCAGCGCGTCCTCGGCTGAGCTTCCACCCCGGAGTGCGGTAACTCCGGCCGGTCCTGACCGGCACGAGGCACCGCACTCCGCGTACGGGGAACGGGGCTGTACCGCGGTGCCCTCCGGCGACGGGGACACCGCGGTACAGCGCTGGGCGCGCCGTGCGCGAGCCGGCTCGCTCGTCGGCCCCCTTCCCGGGGCCGGGCGCCTGGCTCCAGCGCGGCCACCGGGCGGGGGCCCGGGGCCAAGTG
>JAOPVE010000538.1 GCA_025963185.1 Actinomycetes bacterium | reverse complement strand
AGGCCGGGCAGGTCCGCGCCCGCGAGCGCACCCTGGACCGCCACCCAGCGCCGGACCGTCCCGGCGATCAGGTCCGCTCCGGCGTCCCAGCAGTCCTCGCCGGGGACGTCCGCGACGAGCGTGATCCGGTCCGCCGGCCGGGCGGCGAGCACCTGCGGGACCAGCCCCGGATCCCGCTCGGCCACCAGGGCGATCGGCACGGGCTCGGCGGTCTCGAAGGTCCGGCCCCACTTGCACCAGACCGGACCGGCCCCGCAGTCCAGCCGGAGCACGCACGACAGATTCCAGGTCTTGACCTGTGTGAACACCGGTGGTGGGCCGGGTAGCTCGGCGGCCGCCCAGGCCAGCACCTGAGCTACCGCGCCCGGCTCGGCGAACGGCGCCCGGAGCGGATGCGGATCCGTAACCGCCTTTTTCAGGACCGGGGGCACCTCGGCGAGCGCCACCTCGGGCCTGGCCGCCACCTCGCAGTGGTAGGTCACCTCGCCACCGGCCATGCGCTCGCCGCCCGAGACTGACACCAGCCGCAGGACCGTCGCCGGGGCGCCCAGGAGCAGGCTCGCCCTGGCGGCGACCGGCCCGGTGTCGGCCCACCACGGAGTGGCGACCGGGAAGGGTCCCAGCTGGCCGAGGACCTCGCGGCCGCGGCTGACGATCAGGCGGGCGGTGCGCTGCATCCGGTCACCGTCGGGGGGCAGGGCCCGGATCGCAAGAAGATTTCCCGGATGCCCCGGTATCTGGGCGCCGGCTCGCCGCTCTCCTGCCCGTACCAGCAGCGCCGGACCAGGGAGTTCACGTGCAGATCCGCCTCGTGACAATCGACAGCCACACGCTCGTCCGCCTGGGCGTCGCCCACGCCGTCGCCGGCCAGCCGGACATCGAACTGGTCGCCGAGGCCGGTTCGGTCGCGGAGGCTCGCGCCCTGGTCCCCTCGGCCATGCCCACGGTGATCACCGTCGACGCGATGCTCCCCGACGGCGACGGCCTCGCCCTCGCGCTGGAACTGCGCGAGCGCATCCCGGGCCTCGGCGTCGTCGTGCTCGCCGCGGCCAACGACACGCTCCTGTTCCGGTCCCTGGAGTCCGGTATGTCGGCCTTCGTGCCGCGCTCGGCGCAGGCCGACGAGGTCGTCGCCGGGATCCGGCACGCGGCGGTCTCCGGCAAGTCGTTCAGCGCGAACGGCCTGGCGGACGCCGTGGCCCGCCGCAACCGCCCGCAGGGATCGCTGCTCTCGGTGCGCGAGCACGAGGTCCTGCGGCTCATGCGCGACGGCGCGACCGTGCCGCGGATGGCCGTCGCCCTCACCGTCAGCGAGTCGACCGTGAAGACCTACGTCTCCCGCGTCTACACCAAGCTCCAGGTCGGCAACCGCGCCCAGGCCCTGATGGCCGGCGTCCAGCGCGGCCTGCTCGCCGACGCCGACGAGTTCGCCGGCGCCTACTGACCCCGCCCCGTCCCGAAGTGCGGTAACCGCGACCGGTCCCGACCGGCCGCAGTTGCCGCACTTCGGCGCGATGGTGGACCGGCCGGGGGGATTCGGTAGGTTCCTGGGACGGAAGCGACATCAGCAGGCGCCGGCGTGCGCCGTTCCGTCCGGGTGACCCGCGTGGTGACCGTCCGCGCGCCGGGCGCCGGAGCGGAGCAGAACATGGCCAGTGACGCGGTCCCCGGGCGTTACCTGTTATCCCACCGCGATCCGCGGCCCGAGCGGGCGGACCAGCTGGCCGAGGTCCGCAAGGTCTACGGGTACCGGCTCGACCATGGCTTCCCGGTCGCCTCCGAACTCCGCGAGGACGACCAGCCCGCCGTCCGCTGGCAGCTGCGCTCGCTGGAGGTCCAGCAGCGGATGCGGCTCAACCTGCGGGTGCTGCGCCAGCGCGGACGGTGGAACTTCGTCAACGACCTGCCGCCACTGGCCCCGGTGAAGCTCGCCGCGATGATCCGCTCGGGGGACGTGCCCGGGCTCGTCGACTACTTCATGCCGCTGCCCGGCGGGGTCACCGGCGGCCGGGAAAAGACCATCGCGGATCTGCGGGACGTGTTCGCCCTGTACAGCCCGCCCCCGGCGGCGGACGAGTTCGAGACCGACGAGTACTTCGCCGAGCTGTTCGTCGCCGGCCCGGACCCGACCCGGCTGCGGCGGATGACGGCGGTCCCCGCGAAGTTCCCGCTCACCGACGCCCACCTCGGCGGCGAGTCGCTGGCCGGCGCCGTCGCCGCGGGCCGGATCTACTGGGCCGACTACGAGGCCATGGCCGCCCTCGACAACGGGTCCCACCCGCAGTTCCCCAAGTTCATGTACGCCCCGATGGCCGCGCTCGCCGTGCCGCGCGACGGCGGGCCGCTGCGCCCGATCGCGATCCAGTGCGGTCAGGACCCGGCGGGGCGGACGATCTACACCCCGGCCGACGGGTACTCGTGGAAGCTGGCGAAGAACTGCGTGCTCGCCGCGCACAACACCTACCACGAGGTGCTGACCCACCTCGGGTTCACGCACCTGATCAGCGAGCCGATCCTGATCGCCGCCGTCCGGCACCTCGCCGTCAACCACCCCGTGATGGTGCTGCTGCGGCGGCACTTCGAGGGCACGGCGTCGATCAACAAACTCGCCGTGGACCTGCTGATCCAGCCCGGCCGGGCCGTCGAGTACCTGATCGGATCCGGCCTGGAGAGCACCCACCGCTTCCTCGGCGAGCGCCGGGCCGCGTTCTCGTTCACGGGCAACTACCTGCCGGCCCGGATCGCCGAGGCCGGGCTCGCCGATCCGCGGGCGCTCGGCCACCACCCGTACCGGGACGACGGCCTGCTGGTGTGGACGGCGATCCGCGACTGGGTGTCGGACTTCGTCACCGCGTTCTACCGCGAGCCGGACGTGCTGTCCGACCACGAGCTCCAGGGCTGGGCTGCCGAAGTGGCGGCGGCGGACGGCGGCCAGATCCGCGACTTCGGCGCCACTCCGGGGCAGATCGGCAGCAGGGCGGACCTGATCGAGATCCTCACGATGATCATCTGGACCGCCGGACCACAGCACGCGGCCGTGAACTTCCCGCAGAAGGACCACCTGGCGTTCCTCGCCGCGAACCCGCTGGCCGGCTACACCCCCGAGCCGCGTGGGCACGGTCACACCGAGGCCGACTGGCTGGACAACCTGCCGCCGCTCGACGTGGCGGTCCAGCAGTTCTGCGTGATGACGTTCCTCGGCTCGGTGCGGCACACCCGGCTCGGCGACTACCGGTCCGACTTCACCGGCACGCCCGCGGCCACCGCGCACGGCCGGTTCCGGGACGCGCTCGCGGCCACCGAGACCGAGATCGCGGGACGCAACCGCCGCCGCGCGCAGCCGTACGAGTACCTGCGCCCGTCGCTGATCCCCAACAGCACCAACATCTAGACCCGAACTCTCAGAGAGGAACCGATGAGCGACCCGAGTACGGGCTGGCGCGAGCGGATCGGCGAGGACGAGGCGGACCGGCACGAGCGGCAGGCGGAGCGGTTCGCCGAGCTGCAGCGCGAGCGGTCCGCCCGGTACGGATCCGGCCGCGCGCTGCACCGGCACCAGCGGGTGGCGCTGCGGGCGAGCCTGGAGGTGCTCGGCGGGCTGCCCGAACCCGCCCGCCACGGCCTGTTCGCCCGCCCCGGCGCGCACGAGGCGCTGATCCGGCTGTCCAGCGGCGGGTTCGACGTGCAGCCTGACCAGGTGCCCGACATCCGCGGGTTCTCTGTCAAGGTCCTCGGCGTGGACGGGCCCGGCGCGCTGGGTTTCGCCACCGACTCGCAGGACTTCGCGCTGATCAATCACGAGCACTTCAGCTCACCGGACAGCGCCGAGTTCACCGAGGTCACCACGGCGGCCGCGGGCGGGGTGGCCGGGATCCTGCGCGCGCTGCTGCGGCGGCCGGGGCTGTTCGGCGGGGTCCGGCGGATCAAGTCCGCGCTGGACAAGCCGTTCACCGGGTTCGCCACCGAGGACTTCTTCAGCGCCGCGCCGCTGGCCTGCGGGCCGTACGCGATCCGGGTGGCGCTGCGGGCCGCGGCGCCCCG
>JAOPVE010000526.1 GCA_025963185.1 Actinomycetes bacterium | reverse complement strand
CGGCGGCCATCAGCCGGGCGACGGCGGGACCGGCCGTCCCGTGCGCGGCGAGCGTCCCGGCCGCGCCGCCGAGCTGGACGGCGAGCCGGTCCGTGGCCCGGCCCAGCCCGTCGGTGGCCTCGCCGAGCGCGGTCAGCCAGCGCGCGCTGACCAGCCCGAACGTGGTCGGAAGGGCCTGTTGCAGGAGGGTCCGGGCGACCATGAGGGTGCCGCGGTGGGCCTCGGCGAGGTCCGCGCACGTGGCGGCGGCGGCCGTCAGGTCCTCCCGGATCGGCACCAGCGCACGGCGGGCGACCAGGCTCGCGGCGGTGTCGAGGATGTCCTGGCTCGTCGCTCCCCTGTGGACGTGCGGAGCGGCGAAGTCCGGCACGAGCGAGGTCAGCCGGCGGACGAGCGGCACGACGGGGTTCCCCGCCGCGGTGGCGGCCCGGCCCAGCTCGGCCGCGTCGAACAGGACCGGGTCGCAGCGGACGGCGATCGCCGCGGCGGCGTCCTCGGGAATCACGCCCGCCCGGCCGCACGCGAGTGCGAGGGCGCGCTCGGCGTCGAGCATCGCGGCCAGCCAGGCGGCGTCGCCGAGTTGCTCGTCGGCGCGCCGTCCGCCCGACAGCGCGCCGAACAGCGCCCCGGACGCGGGCTCAGACGGAGAAGAAGACGGTCTCATCGGGACCCTGTAGGTGGATGTCGAAGCGCAGCCCGCCGGAAACCGGCACGGCGACCAGCGTGGCCGCCGCCTCGGGCGCCAGCGCGCTGAGCACCGGATCCGCGGTGTTGGCCGCCTCGCCGGGGAAGTAGAGCCGGGTGGTCACGCGGTCGAGCAGCCCGCGGGCGAACACCGAGATGTCCAGGTGCGGGGCCTCGGTGCCGCCGCCGGGGGTGGGCAGCGCGCCGGGCTTGAGGGTGACGACCGACCAGCTCCCGTCCGGGCTGGTGGGGCACCGGGCGAAACCCGAGAAGGACGAAGACAGCCCACGCGGATCGTCGGGGTGGCCGAACGATCCGTCCGGATCGGCCTGCCAGGTCTCCACGAGAGCGTCGGGCACGGGCTCCCCAGCGCCGTCGAACACGAACCCGCCGATCCGGACCGCGCCGGGCTGGTCGGCGGGCACGAGCTGATTGGCGGCCGAGAGCCCGAGGGTGAAGTACGGGCCGACCGTCTGCGAGGGGGTGAGGGGGAGGGTCATGGCTGCTCCACCGGGGTGGCGGCGGATCCGCGCAGGACGATGTCAAAGCGGTACCCCAGGGCCCACTCCGGCTCGGTGGTAGCCAGGTCGAACTGGCCGATGAGCCGTTCCCTGGCCCGCGGATCCGGGATCGAGTTGAAGATCGGATCGTGCGCGAACAGCGGATCCCCGGGGAAGTACATCTGGGTGACGAGCCGCTGGGTGAAGGCACGGCCGAACAGCGAGAAGTGGATGTGCGCGGGCCGCCACGCGTTCTCGTGGTTCCCCCACGGGTACGCGCCGGGCTTGACCGTGACGAAGCGGTAGTTGCCGTGCTCGTCGGTGAGGCAGCGCCCGACGCCGGTGAAGTTCGGGTCGAGCGGCGCGGGGTGACGATCCCCGGCGTGGCGGTACCGGCCCGCGGCGTTGGCCTGCCACACCTCGACCAGGGTGTTCGGCACTGCTCTGCCGTCGCTGTCGAGCACCCGCCCGCTGACGATAATCCGCTCGCCGAGGGGGTCGCCGGTGTGCTGGCGGGTCAGGTCGTGGTCGTCCGCGTCCACGGCGCCCTCGCCGAGCACCGGCCCGGTGACCTCGGTGAGCAACTGCGGCAGGATCGTGAGCGGCCTGGCCGGGGCCCGCAGCCTGGTGGCGAGGTAGTCCGGATAGAGCAGTGGCGGGTGGGTGCCCTCGTCCCGCCGGTAGGACGGCAGGGCCAGGCCACGGGGGGCGTCGGAGACGGTCATCAACTTGCTCCTTTCGCGGTGGCTGAGGGGGTCAGGCTTCGAGGACGAGGGCCAGCCCCTGCCCGACGCCGATGCAGAGGGTGGCGAGTCCCCAGCCGCCGCCGCGCCGGTGCAGGGCCCAGGCCAGGGACCCGACGAGGCGCGCGCCCGAGCAGCCCAGGGCATGCCCGATGGCGATGGCGCCGCCGTCCGGATTCACCTTCTTCGGATCCAGGTCGGGCCACTCGGCCAGGCAGGCCAGCGACTGGGCCGCGAACGCCTCGTTCAGCTCGACGACGGCGAGGTCGTCCCAGCCGATCCCGGCGCGGGCCAGCGCACGGTTCGCGGCCTCGACCGGGCCGATCCCGAAGTACTGCGGCTCGACGGCGGCCACGGCCCTGGCGGCGACCCGCGCGAGTGGCTCGCGTCCCAGCGCGTCCAGCCCGGCGCGGTCGGCGAGGAACAGCGCGGCCGCCCCGTCGTTGAGCGGCGAGGAGTTGCCGGCGGTCACGGTGCCGTCCGGGCGGAACACGGGCCGGAGCCTGGCCAGCGCCTCCAGCGTCGTGCCGGGGCGGATGCTCTCGTCGCGGGCGAGATCCGTGCCGGGAACCTCGATCACCTCGTCGGCGAACACCCCGGCGGACCAGGCGGCGGCGGCCCGCTGATGGCTGCCGAGCGCGAACTCGTCCTGCTGCTCGCGGGTGATCCGGTACCGGTCGGCGAGCAGTTCGGCGCCCTCGCCGAGGGATACCGTCCACTCCGGAGGCATCGCCGGGTTGACCATCCGCCAGCCCAGCGTGGTGGAGTGCAGCGTCTCGTGGCCGCGCGGGTACGGCGTCTCGGGCTTGGGCAGCACCCACGGCGCCCGGCTCATCGACTCGACGCCGCCCGCGATGCACACCGACGCGTCCCCCACGGCGATCGCGCGGGAGGCCCCGATGACCGCCTCCAGGCCGGATCCGCAGAGCCGGTTCACCGTCGCGCCGGGCACCGAGGTCGGGAGCCCGGCCAGCAGCACGGCCATCCGCGCGACGTCCCGGTTGTCCTCGCCGGCGCCGTTGGCGTCCCCGAGTTGCACGTCGTCGATCCGGGCCGGATCCAGGTCGGGGCTGCGTTCGACCAGCGCGCGCACGGCGGTGGCGGCGAGGTCGTCGGGCCGGATCGCCGCCAGAGCGCCCCCGTACCGTC
>JAOPVE010000508.1 GCA_025963185.1 Actinomycetes bacterium | reverse complement strand
GGATCCCCGGCGCGCACCCCGAGCACCTCGTCCACCACGATCTCGCCGGGACCTGGCGCGTGCCCGGTACGCAGCGGGAACGAGGCCAGCGCGAGGGTCGCCCAGCCGTGCCCGTCGAGTTCGCCCTGCGGCCTGCCCGCCGGCTTCCCGCCGATCAGCGCCTGGGCGTAGAACGACGGATCCGGCACGGCGGCCACCACCCCGTCCAGGGGCGCGATCCGGGCGGCCAGCGCGGACGCCTCGGACTGGCTCCACGGCCGCCGCGAGACGGTCGGGTCCGCCCCGGGATCCGGACTGCGGACCAGCACCGCGGCGTTCGCGTACCGGGCCGGGACGGTGGGCGCGGCGGCGAGCAGGACCAGCGCGGTGGCGGCCATCAGCGCGACCCCGAGCGCGAGCGCGGCGAAGGTGCCCGCGAAGCCGTGCCAGCGGGCGCGCAGGGTGGCGAAGGTGACCATCACGCCTCCAGCCGGGCCATGCGGGCGGCGATCTCGGCGACGCTGAACCGGGTCTCCCCGGTGCGGGCCAGTTCGTCCGCGATCCGGCCGTCGGCGAGGAACAGCACCCGGCTGGCGTAGGCAGCGGCCAGCGGATCGTGGGTGACCAGCACCGTGGTCAGCCCGTGCCGGTCGACGAGTTCGTGCAGCAGGTCGAGCACGTCGCGGGAGGCGGCGGTGTCGAGCGCGCCCGTCGGCTCGTCCGCGAAGACCACGGCCGGCCGCGTGACCAGGGCCCGGGCGATCGCCACCCGCTGCTGCTGGCCGCCCGAGAGCTCGCCGGGCCGGTGCTTCGCGCGATCTTCGAGCCCGACCTCGGCCAGCGCGTCGAGCACCGCGGCCCGGGACGGCCTGCGCCCGGCGAGCCGCAGCGGCAGGGCCACGTTCTGCTCGGCGGTCAGCGCCGGGAGCAGGTTGAACGACTGGAAGACAAAGCCGATCCGCTCGCGGCGCAGCACCGTGCGGGCCGTCTCGGACAGCGGCGCGAGATCGGTGCCCGCGATGAGGACCGTCCCCTCGGTGGGGGCGTCGAGCCCAGCCGCGCACTGGAGCAGGGTCGACTTGCCGGATCCGGACGGTCCCATCACGGCCGTGAAGGATCCGGTGGCGAACCCGGCGGTCACGCCGTCCAGCGCGACAACAGTCCGGTCCCCGGATCCGTACGTCCGCCGCAGGTTCGACAGTTGCACGGCCTCGGCGACCGGCGGTGGTTCGGCGGGTTCGAGCAGGTGTGGCGAGCGGGTGAGTGTCATATGGATCATCGAATCGGCGCCAAAGCCCCAGCACAGTCACGCAGGATCGAGCATCGGAGGTAGTCCTGGCACTACCGACGCACTGGGGCCGCGGCGCTACCGTCGGTGAATGCCGATCCGGACCGCCCAGGAGGCGCTCACCCAGCGCCCGCTGACGTTCCTGCGATCGGCATGGCCCTGGCGCTCGCTCGCGTACCTGGTCTCGGGTGCGCTGTTCGGCTGCCTGCTGCTGGGCGTCCTGGCCGGGCTGGTGCTCGGCGGAGTGCTGCTCTCGGTGGTGTTCGTCGGTGCGGTGCTGCTCGTGGCCGCGCTGCTCGCCGGCGTGCCGGTGGCCCGGTTCGAGCGGTGGCGGCTGCGGCTGATCGACAGCGAGCCGGCCCACGATCCGCACCGCAAGCCGTCCGATCCGGGGGTGCGCGCCTGGGTCCGGACCCGGCTGCGGGAGCAGGCCACCTGGCGTGAACTGGGCTTCTCGGTGATCTGCGCGGGCGCACTCTGGTGGCTCGACGCGGGCGCGGTCGGTGCCGCGGGGTACACGGTCGTCCTGTTCCTGTCCGCGCCGTTCGGCCGCGACCCGGGCGCGTGGGCGTACCTCGGCCCCGTCATCGGGATCGGCCTGATCCCCGTGATCGCCTTCCCGCTGACCGCGTGGGCCGGGGCACGGGCGGCCCTGACCAGGGCGGTCCTCGCGCCGAGGGACGCCGAACTGGGCGAGCGCCTGGTCGAGGTGTCGCAGTCGCGGGCCCGGCTGGTCGACGCCTTCGAGCTCGAACGGCGGCGGATCGAGCGGGACCTCCACGACGGCGCCCAGCAACGCCTGGTCGCTCTGACGATGACCCTGGGCCTGGCCAGGCTGGACGTGCCGCCGGGATCCCCGCTCGCCGCCCAGCTCGACGAGGCCCACCACCAGGCGAAACAGGCGCTCGCCGAGCTGCGCGAGCTGATCCGTGGAGTCCACCCGCAGGTGCTCACCGGGCGCGGGCTCGGCGCGGCCGTCGCGGATCTCGCCGGGCGCTCGCCGATCCCCGTCGACCTGGACGTCCAGGTGCCGAGGCTGCCGTCCCAGGCCGAGTTCACCGCGTACTTCGTGATCTGCGAGGCCATGGCGAACGCCGTCAAGCACTCAGGCGCGACCCGGCTGCGGATCCACGGGCGCGTGCTCGCCGAGACCGTGCTGATCGAGGTGCGCGACGACGGATCCGGCGGCGCCGATCCCACCCTCGGCAGCGGACTGGCCGGCCTCGTGGACCGGGTCGCCGTCGTCGACGGGCGCCTGCTGCTGTCCAGTCCGCCGGGTGGCCCGACCACGATCCGGGCGGAGATCCCGTGCTCCGGGTAGCCCTCGCCGAAGACTCCGTGCTGCTCCGCGAGGGCCTGATCGGTGTGCTCCAGCGCTTCGGCCACCAGGTCGTCGTCGCGGCCGGTACGGCGAAAGGGCTGCTCGACGGGGTCGCCGCCGAGGATCCGGACCTGGTGCTCACCGACGTCCGGATGCCCCCCGCCTTCACCGATGAGGGACTGCGCGCGGCGATCACCCTGCGCCACGAGCGGCCGGGCCTGCCGGTCCTGGTGCTGAGCCAGTACGTGGAGCAGACGTACGCGGCCGAACTCCTCGACTCCGGCCGTGGCGGGGTCGGTTACCTGCTCAAGGACCGGATCGGGGACGTCACCGAGTTCGCCGCCGCCCTCGCCAGGGTCGCCGAGGGCGCCACGGTCGTGGATCCCGAGGTGGTGCGGCAGTTGCTCGCCCGCCGCCGCGATCCGCTGGACCGGCTGACCGCCCGCGAGCGCGAGGTACTGGCGCTGATGGCCGAAGGCAGGTCGAATGCGGCAATCGCCCGTACTCTCGTAGTGACGGACGCCGCGGTCGCCAAGCACATCGGCAACGTCCTGGCCAAGCTCGACCTGCCCCCGGCCGAGGACGATCACCGCCGGGTGCTGGCGGTGCTGGCCTACCTGCGGGCGGGGTCGGGCTGACCCCTCGCAGTCCGGTGACCGAGCCGTCACCCCCAGCGCACGCGTGCGTACCAGCAGGCGCCCAGCCCGCGTAGGGGACCCCGTGACCCGTACCTCAGAGCGTCTGGCGCGATATCGGCGGGTCCTATGCACGTTCTTGTCGTGCGAGGCCGGTAGACTAGGTCGGAGTACCCCGCGTGCGCGGGGCCCCGCAGGCACAGCGCTCCCGCTCTCGCAGCCCGGGTGCAGGCCGCTGTGTGCCGCGGCCGGCCGAGCGCGTGCCAGACGCCGTCGATCTCTGGCGGAGAGAGCAGCTGAGGCCTTCCCAGTGGCAGCGAAGAAGCAGAACGAGACCTACGGCGCCAGTTCCATCACCGTCCTCGAAGGCCTAGAGGCAGTCCGCAAGCGGCCGGGCATGTACATCGGCTCCACCGGCGAGCGTGGTTTGCACCACCTCGTGCAGGAGATCGTCGACAATGCGGTCGACGAGGCCCTCGCCGGGTACTGCGACGCCGTCATCGTCACGCTGCTCGCCGACGGCGGGGTCCGGGTCATCGACAACGGCCGTGGCATTCCGGTCGACATGCACCCCGTCGAGAAGAAGCCCGCGCTCGAGGTCATCCTCACCACGCTGCACGCCGGCGGAAAGTTCGATGGCAAGTCCTACGCGGTCTCCGGTGGTCTGCACGGCGTCGGCGCCTCGGTGGTCAACGCCCTCTCCACGCGGATGGAGGTGGAGATCAAGAAGGACGGTTTCGTCTGGTTCCAGCCGTACGCGAACACCAAGCCGGCGGCGAAGCTGGAGAAGCGCGGCGAGACGAACGAGCACGGCTCGACCATCACGTTCTGGGCCGACCCGACGATCTTCGAGACCACCGTCTACAACTTCGAGACGATCTCGCGCCGCCTGCAGGAGATGGCCTTCCTCAACCGCGGTCTGTCGATGACCCTGCGCGACGAGCGCGGCGAGGTCCCGAAAGAGGTCATCTACCAGTACAAGGACGGCATCGCCGACTTCGTCCGGCACCTCAACGCCACCAAGACGCCGATCCAGAAGTCGGTCATTGAGTTCGGCGCCGAGGGCGAGGGCATCGCCGTCGAGGTCGCCATGCAGTGGAACGAGAGCTACGGCGAGTCGATCTACTCCTTCGCCAACACGATCAACACGCACGAGGGCGGTACCCACGACGAGGGCTTCCGCGCGTCGCTGACCAGCATCGTCAACCGCTACGCCAAGGCGAACAAGCTGCTCAAGGGTAACGACGACAACCTCACCGGCGACGACATCCGCGAGGGCCTGGCGGCGATCATCAGCATCAAGATCGCCAACCCGCAGTTCGAGGGCCAGACCAAGACCAA
>JAOPVE010000498.1 GCA_025963185.1 Actinomycetes bacterium | reverse complement strand
CGGCGCGCTGGCGGCGCTCGCCGCGGCGGTCCCGGACGCGGCCGCCGTACACGTCGTGAACAACGGGGCGGCCGCGCTGGTGCTCGCCGCGACCGTGCTCGCGGCCGGCCGGGAGATCGTCGTCAGCCGCGGCGAGCTGGTCGAGATCGGCGACGGCTTCCGGCTCCCCGACCTGCTCGTATCGACCGGAGCGCGGCTCCGCGAGGTCGGCACCACCAACCGGACCGTCGTCGCCGACTACGCCGCCGCGATCGGCCCGGACACCGCGTTCGTGCTCAAGGTCCACCCGTCGAACTTCGTCGTCACGGGGTTCACCTCGTCGGTGCCGGTCGCCTCGCTGGCTTCCGTCACGCCGGGCGTTCCCGTCGTGGTGGACATCGGATCCGGGCTGCTGGACGCCGATCCGCTGCTGCCCGCGGAACCCGACGCGGGTTCGGTGCTCCGCGCGGGGGCCAGCCTGGTCACGGCGAGCGGCGACAAGCTGCTCGGCGGTCCGCAGGCGGGGTTGCTGCTCGGCGACGCGGATCTCGTCGAGCGGCTGCGCAGGCACCCGCTCGCCCGCGCGCTGCGGGTCGACAAGCTCACCCTCGCGGCGCTGGAGGCCACGCTCCGGCTCCCGGGCAACCCCACGCTGGACGCGCTGCACCTGTCCGCGGATTCGGTGCGGTCCCGCGTCGAGCGGCTGCGCAACCGGCTCGCCTCTGCTGGCGTGACAGTGGACGTCGTGCCCTCGGCCTCGGTCGTCGGTGGAGGTGGGGCGCCGGGCGTCGAGCTGCCGTCCTGGGCGCTGGGCCTGGACGAGGACCGGGCCGGCCCGCTGCGGCTCGGCGACCCGCCCGTCGTGGGCCGGATCGAGCGCGGCAGGCTCCTGCTTGACCTGCGCTGCGTCCCGCCGGATCTGGACGACGCGCTCGCCGCAGCCGTGATCCGTGTCGTGACCGGGGCCTGACGTGCACGTCGTCGCGACCGCCGGGCACGTCGACCACGGGAAGTCCACGCTGGTCAGGGCGCTGACCGGAATGGAGCCCGACCGCTGGGCCGAGGAACGGCGCCGGGGCATGACGATCGACCTCGGCTTTGCCTGGACCACGCTGCCGTCCGGCGAGGTCGTCGCGTTCGTCGACGTGCCCGGGCACGAGCGGTTCGTGCCGAACATGCTCGCGGGCGCCGGACCGGTCCCGGCCGCGCTCGTCGTGGTGGCCGCCGACGAGGGCTGGATGCCGCAGTCCGCCGAGCACCTAGCGGCACTGGACGCGCTCGGGGTCCGGCACGGGCTGCTCGCCGTGACCCGGTCCGACCTCGCGGATCCCGGCCCGGCCACGGCACGGGCGCTCGCCGAGATCGCCCCGACCTCCCTCGGGCAGGTCGAGGCGGTCGCGGTCAGCGGGACGACCGGCGCCGGCCTGGACGAGATGCGCGCCGCCCTCGGCCGCCTCGCCGCCGCGCTGCCACCTCCGGAACTCGCCGCGCCGGTGCGGCTGTGGGTCGACCGCTCGTTCTCGATCCGGGGCAGCGGGACCGTGGTCACCGGCACGCTGGCGGCCGGATCCCTGGCCACCGGCGACGAGCTGGAACTGGCGTCGAGCGGGGAGAGGGTACGGATCCGCGGGCTCCAGTCCCTCGGCGAGCCGGCCGATCACGTGGCCGCGGTGGCGCGCGTCGCGGTGAACCTGCGCGGGGTCGATCGGGGCGAGGTCCGGCGCGGCGACGCCCTCCTGACTCCGGCGCGCTTCGGCCGGGTCGAGGTGCTCGACGTGCGCGTCCACGGGGATCCGCCGGAGTCGCTCCCGCCGCAGGTGACGCTGCACACCGGATCCGCCGCCGTGACCGCCCGGGTCCGGCCGCTCGGTGAGGACACGGCCCGGCTCACCCTCGCCCGGCCACTGCCCCTGCGGATCGGTGATCGGGCGCTGCTGCGCGATCCGGGACGGCACCACGTGGCCGGCGGGCTCACGGTGCTCGACGTCCTGCCCCCGCCGCTGCGACGGCGAGGGGCCGCCCGGGCCAGGGCCCTGGTGCTCGGCGGGCTCGACGGCCGTCCGGACGAGCGCGGCGAACTGTCCCGCCGGGGGCTGGCCCGCCGGGGCGAGCTGGAGCGGATGGGGGTCGCCGTCTCGCTCGCGCCGGTGGCGGGGGACTGGCTCGCCGATCCGGATCGGTGGGCGGAGCTGCGCCGGGACCTCGCCGCCGAGGTCGACCGGTACGGCCGTGAGCACCCGCTGGAGTCCGGCGTCCCGATCGAGGTGCTGCGGCAGGCGCTCGGCCTGCCCGACCGGATCCTCGTCGAAGCCCTCGTCACCCCGCCGCTGCGGACGCGGGACGGCAGGATCACCACGGCCAGCGGCCTTCCCGAGCCGGTGGCGCGGGCGGTGGAGCAGGTCCGGGCCGGGCTCGCCGATCAGCCCTTCGCCGCCCCCGACGCGGGCCGCCTCGCCGAACTCGGGCTGGGCCGCCGTGAGCTCGCCGCGGCCGCCCGGGCCGGTGCGCTGCTGCGGATCACCGACGAACTGGTGCTGCTCCCCGGATCCGCCGA
>JAOPVE010000482.1 GCA_025963185.1 Actinomycetes bacterium | reverse complement strand
AGCTGGCGGAGGTCCTCGGGTACTCGCTGAGCCGGCTCTCGCATGCGATCGCCCGCATGGAGGAGGCCGGGTGGCTACGGCGGCGTCCGTGCGACAGCGACCGGCGGACCACCTGGGCGGTGCTCACCGACGAGGGTGAGGCGGCGCTGGCCGCGGCGGCTCCGGGGCACGTGGAAGCGGTCCGCGAGCACCTGTTCGACCATCTCAGCAGCGAGCAGGTCGGCCAGCTCAGGGAGATCTTCGAGCACACCCTCGTGCAGCTCAGGGCGAAGAGCTCGCGCTCGTAGGAAATGCATCCGGCGGATCATGGCCGGGCACTCAGGCCGATCCGCGAAATGCTTGAATCTTGAACTTGTTCTCGGTACGGTCACTTGAAGCTTCAAACGAACCGAGGAGCCGCAATGACCGCCACCGAGCCAGCCGCGCTGTCCGCCGCCGTCCGTACCCAGGTCTCGGTGCCACTGCGCTTCGGGGACGGGTACCACACCGCCGCGGACGTCTTCACCTTCACCGGACTCACGGACGGCAAGGAGCACCTCGCGCTCGGACTCGGCGACTGGCGCGGGACGGTTGCCGACGGCCGCCCGCCGCTCGTCCGGCCGCACTCCGAGTGCCTGACCGGGGACGTGTTCGGATCCGAGCGCTGCGACTGCGGACCCCAGCTCCGCGAGGCCGCCGAGCGGATCACCGACGCCGGCGGCTTCCTGCTCTACCTGCGCCAGGAGGGCCGCGGGATCGGGCTCTACGCCAAGCTCGACGCGTACGCGCTGCAGGACTCCGGGCTCGACACCTACGAGGCCAACGTGGCGCTCGGCCGCGGCGAGGACGAGCGGGACTACACCGCCGCCGCCCAGATGCTCGCCACCCTCGGCGTCACCACGATCGACCTGCTCAGCAACAACCCCGACAAGGCCGCCCAGCTCGACCAGCACGGCATCACGGTCGCCTCCCGGATCCCGACGGGGGTGCACCTCTCCGACGCCAACGCCCGGTACCTGCGGACGAAGGTGCTGCACACCGCGCACAGCCTCGCGCTGCCCCTCGCGGGCTGAACGGCGAGGACCCCACCCTCCCGGAGGTCACCGTGAACATCGCCCTGTGGATCGTCGCCTCGCTGCTCGCCGCCGTGTTCGGGCTGGCCGGCATCTTCAAGCTCAGCAGCAAGAAGGACGCGCTCAAGAGCAAGGGCCTGGACTGGGTCGACGACTTCTCGGCGAACACGGTCAAGCTGATCGGCGGGCTGGAACTCGCCGCCGCGATCGGGCTGATCCTGCCGCCCCTGACCAAGATCGCGCCGATCCTCGCCCCGCTCGCCGCGCTCGGCCTGGCGCTGATCATGGTCGGCGCGATCATCACCCACGCCCGGCGCAAGGAGCCGCAGGGGATCGCCGTCAACGTGGTCCTGCTGCTGCTCGCCGCGTTCGTCGTGTGGGGACGCTTCGGGCCGTACTCGTTCTGACCGATGGCCGGGGTGCCTGAGCGCACCCCGGCCGTTCTCCGTCTACAGCGTCTGGAACGAGATGTCGGCCAGGACGATGTTCCCGGCCGTGCCCTCCCCCACCACCGCGACCTGCGTGAGCTTCGTGAGGTCGACGCTCTTGAATCCCGCGAGGATCACCGGCACGCCCGTCACCAGCGCCTGCGGCGGGCCGCCGTACGCGTCGTCGTTGTCGGGTCCGGTGTAGACCGGGGTGCCGAGCGCGGGGCCGGTCAGCGGGACCGTCTTGGTGTGCCCGTCCGCGTCGGTCAGGCGCACGCCGACCTGCGGGGACGCGTCGGTCTTCGCCCACGAGTCCCGCGCCAGCCGGATCGTCAGGTACTTGTACGCCGACACGTCCCGGTACGCGGCCGGGACCGCGCTCGACCAGACCGCGTTCGGCGCCGACCAGGCCAGGTGCTGCTGGGCCAGCGGATTCGACACCGGGCCGATCCACGGGCCCACGTGCGGCTCCTCGCCCGGACCCCGGACCTTGAAGCACGCCGTCGCTGGCTTGACCCCGCCGCCGCAGCGCTGGGCGGTGGCGAAGCCGGTGGCGGTGACGGATCCGCCGAGTGCGTTCAGGCCGGTTGCCCCGCGGAGGTCATCGAGCTTGCGCCGGTGGGCCGCACCGGCCACATAGGACGCGAGCACCTTGCCGGGCGCGGCCGACAGCGGGACCTCGGTGTTGCCCAGGAACAGCGAGTCGTAGACCGGCGCGGACTGTAGCCGGGCGCGGAAGAACGCGGCGATGTACGCGTCCCCGGCGGCGAGCTGCTGGGTGGGCTGGAGGCGGTCCGCCGCGCCCTTGCCGCAGAACGCGTTGGCCGGATCGCCGGTGTAGTCCCAGTCGTCGATCGTGTCGGCCTCCCAGCCGCCCGGGGTCCACACCGAGTTGAAGTAGTTGTGGTTCGCGCCGAGCACCCCGAGCAGCGCGTGCGGAACCGTGTCGGCCTGGGCGGCCGTGGCGTCGTCGAAGTAGTGGACGCCCTGCAGGTCGGACACGTCACCGTCGCAGTACGGCACCACGGTGAGGCTCGGCGTGCCGCGAAGCTGGTAGCGCATCAGGTCCGTCGGGGCGAGCGGCACCACCGCCTGGATCCCGAACCGGCTGCCCGTCCGCTTGTTCTCGGCGAGCGCGGCGACCACGCCCTCGCCGCCCCGGCTGTGGCCGAACAGCCCGACCCTGGTCAGGTCGACCTTGCCCTCGAAGGTGGTGCCGAACGGGCCGGTGAGCACCGATCCGGACCAGCCGGACCACAGCTCCAGGTGCTTGATCACCAGCTTGGCCCGCGCGGCCGCGCCGTAGTCGTTGTCCTCGTCGTCGGTGGCGTTGATCGCGTTGGCCGAGATCGACACGACGATGGATCCGTAGCTGGCGAGCAGGTCTGCGAGCGCCCGGTACCCCTGCAGGCTGGGGATCGCCCGGTAGCCGGCCGGGCACGGCCAGGTCACGCTGATCGAGCCGTCCGCACGTCCGCACGGCGAGTGCCTGCCGTGTAGGAGGACGATCAGCGGCCGCTTCCCCGCCCCGAGCGGCGCCGGGTACGTGACCTCCCCTCGCAGCTCGCCCTTGGTGCCGTTGGGCAGCGGGAACACCGAGTCACCCAGGTCGTACTCGGCGCGGGTGGTGGCCTGGGGCCCGGGGAGTCCCGGATCCGGCGCGGCCAGGCGCATCGGGTGCGGCGCGGGGGCGCTGGTGGCGGGAGGGGCGGGATCCGTACCGGTGGCGGGGGCGGCCGGGGTGGCGCCGCTCGGGAGCGATCCGCCGGTCCAGGTGACGGTGAGCTGGTGCGGATCCGTGACCCGGGCCGCGGTGTCGAGGGTGACCGAGCGGCGGTCCGTGGCGATCCGGCCGTACCCGAGCGGGATCCGCCCGTCCATCACCACGGGCGCCGCGTCCCGGATCGGCACGGGTAACCGCTGCGGGACGACGATCCTGCTCCGCCCGTCGCCGAGCGACCGGATCGTGACACCCGCCGGATCGGCCGACGCGGGCGCGGCGGCCACCCCGCAGACCAGTGCGATGGCAGTCGTGAGCAGAGCAATTCTGGCTGGGGGGCGCACGGGCATTTCCTCCGAATGTGGGCGGGGGGCCGCGCCAGCCTGTCTGTACCGATGTGAAATCGATGTGAGGAAATCGGGGGCCTGCGAGCCCCGGCGCATCTACCGGGGGAAACGTGAGATCTGATCACCTATGTCACGTTCCGTAGCCTTTTATACACATTAAGTTAGGCTTCCGCGGAGTGGCCCGGCGACGGTGGATCACCGTGGGCCTACACCTTCACCAACACGGTTGGATGAAACCGTAGGAGGACCAGAGCATGCGCAAGTCCACGTCCAGAACCGTCTCGCGGCGCACCAAGGCCGGAATCGCACTCGCATCAGCCGCCGCCCTGGTGGCCGTCGTCGCAGCACCCGCCTTCGGTGTCGCCGCAGCCCTGACGCTCAGCTCCGCGTCCGGCCCCAGCGGCGGCACCAATACCCTGACCGCGACCGCGCCGACGGCGATCTTCCCGTCGACCGTGACGCCCGCGGTCGAGTTCCAGTACGTCGGCCTACTCACCGCGGCGACCTGCAGCGCGACCTACAGCGCCGCCGCGGCGATCGCCGTGACAAGCGCCACGCCGCCCGTCCAGACCGCAGGCGTCATCGTGGTCCCGGCCGCCAACGTCAAGAAGCTGCTGACCACCAAGATCTCCGTGACCGTGCCGTCGACGCTGGCCCTCGCCACCGGGCAGTCCAGCGCGAACTACAACATGTGCGTTTACAGCGGCACCACGACCGGTTCCAGTGGCAGCCCGCTGATCGCCAACGCGGCCTACAAGATCGCGGCCCAGGCCGTGCTGACCTCCGTCAGCCCGCCCACAGGCCCGGCACTGGGCAACACGCCGATCACGGTCGTCGGCCAGAACTTCCCGGCGACCGGCATGACCGCCACCCTGGGTGGGGTCGCGCTCGCGCCGAGCAGCATCGTCGTGGCGTCGAACGGCAACAGCTTCACGGCGATCACTCCGCCGCACGCCGCCAGCGGGCCACTCACCCTCTCGGTGACCACCCCGGGTGGTACGACCAACAAGGTCGGCGCGTTCTCGTACACGAACGGCATCGTGGTGATCCCGAACACCGGGCCGAACACCGGCACTACCGACGTGGACGTCTCTGGCGTCGGCTTCTCGGCGATCAGCTTCACGACCACCGGCCTGACCACGCCGGACGACGCCAACGGCCACGTCTACCTGGTCAACGGCACCTACAGCCCGACCGGTAACACCACCAAGACAAACGGTGAGGTCACCGAATGCAACAACGTGCTCGTGGTCAGCGACGTCGAGCTGATCTGCACCCTGACGCTCACCCGCACGCTGACCTCGGCCGGCGCCATTGCCACGGTGGCCTCCCGTACGGTCACCGACGGTGTCACGACGAACGCCTCGACCACGGTCACCTCGGCTGCCGCTAACTTCACCTCGCTCGACGTCGGCATGCCGATCACCGCCACGGGTATCCCCGTGGGCGCGGTCATCGCCTCGGTCACCAGCCCGACGACCGCGGTCCTGTCCGCCGCGGCCACCGCGACGGGTTCCTCACTGAGCACCGTGATCGGCGGTCCGCGTTCGGTCGCCACGGGCGCCACGACAAGCGGCAGTGCTGCGCTCGTGGGCACGAAGTTCGACGCCAGTGACGTCGGCCGCCAGGTCACCGGTACGGGCATCCCGGCGGGCACCACCATCACCGCGTACACCAGCGCGACGGCTGTGACGATGTCCAACCCGGCCACGGCCACAGCCTCGGGCTTGACGATCGTGGTCGACAACCTGATCCCGGTGCCCATTGACACCTACACCATTACCGTCGTGAGCAACGGCGGGCCGGGCGTGGAGGCGGGCGGACTGCACACCGACGCCGACTACACCCAGTCGATCGTCTCCAGCGGATCGACGTTCACCGTGTCGGACTACTGATCGACCCGCAGGGCTGAATTGACCCTGTAGTGCAGCACCGGCGGCCCGGAGCCCAGCGCTCCGGGCCGTCGCACGTCCGGGGCAAACACCCGAGCACGACAAGAGCGGCCGGCCATCCGTGGCCGGCCGCTCTGGCGTTAGGTAGGGCCCGTCAGCTCAGCTTCGTCCAGGCCTCGTTCAGCATGGTCGCGCTCCGCTGCTCCGAGGGACGGCCCGAGCGGACCACAGCAACCGTGTACGCGCTGCGATCCGCCGTGGTGCGCCAGCACACGAGCAGGGTGGGCTTGACGGCCGGAGTGGACTGGTTCGAGAACGCGAACTTCTGGGTGCACCGCGCCGCGCCCACGGCGTGCCCGTCGTCGGCGGCCCAGGCGAGCTCCTTCTGGCCGGACAGGTTCGTGTGCGCCGAGACGACCTTGAGGTAGTTGCCCTGCTGCTGCGATCCGTAGGTCCGGACCGTCAGCGGCTCGTCCGTCCTCGTCTGCGGTACCGCGTGGTGGACGGTCGGTCCGGCCTTCTTCACGGCGGCCCGCGCGGCGGCGATCCGCTGGGCTCGCGAGGTGGGCCGTGGTGAGGGCGGCGCGGGCTTGACAGCCGCGGCCGGTGGGCGGGCGGCGCCGGTGCCGGGTCCGGCCGAGGGGGTGGCCGCCAGGGGTGTCCCGCCGGGCGAGATCACAGCGGGCGATCCCGAGTCGCCCTGGCTGCCCTTGCTCGCTTCGTCGGTGACGAAGTACCTGGTCAGCGCGACCGATCCGCCGAAGACGATCGCGAGGCCCGCGGTGCCGGCGATCAGCTGCTTGCGCTGCCAGAATCGTGGTGTCGTCGTGTGGTCGTCGTCCCCGTTACGCATGTTGAGTCCCTTTCGGGTGGATAACTACCGTTTCAACCTGATTCAGCCTCTCATAGTCCCCGAAAAATGACCGCCCACGCGGAAGTGCGGTAACCACGGCCGGTCGGGACCGGTCTCAGTTACCGCACTTCGCCGAAGTTTTTACGCTTGGCGGCGGCTCCGGACCACGAGGACGCCGAGTCCCGCGATCACTGCCGCCGCGATCAGGCTGCCGGCCCACAGACCCGGCTCACCGGATCGCGGCTCGGCCACCGCGGCCGCGCTCGGCGTCGTGGCCGCCTCGGGTGCCGGGGTGGACTCGGGTGCCGGGGTGGCGCTCGCCGCGGGGGCCGCGCCCGGGACGCCGATGTTCAGGACCGCCTCGCCGCGCCCGATGGCCGGCACCGCGGACTCCGCCACAGCCGTCCAGGTGCCCTTCGGCAGCGGCTGGGCGATCGTGAGCACCCCCACCTTGCCCTGGACCGGCACGAGCGGCACCGGGCCGATCCGCTGGCCTGACGCGGCCGTGGCGAGCAGGGTCCCGGCGACCGGCTCGGAGACGGCGTGGTGGTCGTTCGCCCAGGTCGCGGTGGCCGTGACCCGGCCGTCCGGACCGGCGGTGAGCCCGAAGTCGATGGTGTCGCCGTGGGCGTCGGCGGGCGAGGACGCCGGGACGAGCGCCGCGACGATCCCGATCAGGCCGCCGGCGACGACAACGAGGACTATGCGGCGCACGAACAATCCTTTCCAGCGAAAACGAGGGAGCACCGGCCCGAGGGACGGGCCGGTGCTCCCGGGGACCTACTTGGCGGCCGAGGACACCCAACTCTGGTAGCGGGCACCGGTGGCCTTCTGGAGGACCAGCGGCTGGGCGGCGCCCTTCGGCGCGGACCCGATGCCGACCACGAGGCCGGACCGGGTCGTCAGCGTGAACCCGTACGGACTCGCCGTGAGGGTCCACTGCTGGGCCAGGTCAGCCGCACTGCACTCGACCTGGACCACCGCGGAGCCAGCGACCGCGCCCCGGGTGCCGAGGCACTTGCCGGTGGCCTTGGACTTCAGCAGCACGGATCCGCCGCTCGCCGCGACCGGCTGCCACTGCTGGTTCGCGTAGCCGTGCTTGGGCCAGGCGATGGCCGGGGTGTTCACCGCGGACCGTCCGCCGTACAGGTCGGCCGCCATGCCGGTGAACGCGTTGGTGAGCACTGTCCAGGATCCGGCCGCCGGGGCGCTGCTCGCCGCGGCGGTCTTCACCTCCAGGATCGCGGTGTGCGGGACGAACTGGCCGCTCGCCGCCTTCACCGTGACCTGGAGCTGGTACGACGTGCCCGGCCGCATCCCGACGAGCCGCACCGCGGTCCCGCCGAGGACGCCCAGCCGGCGGCCGTTGACGACGAGGCCGTACTGGGAGGATCCGGCTGCGGCGGGCCACGTGAGCGACACCGAGGTGCTGGTCTGGTCCGTGACGGTCAGCTTCTGCAGACCCGGGGTCCCCGCCGAGGGGGACGGCGCCGGATCACCCGCCGACGGGCTCGGCAGCGGGCTCGGGCTCGCCGAAGCCGAAGGCGAAGGCGAAGCGGACGGGCTCGGCACCGCGCTCGGCGACGGCGGGACCGGCTTGCTCGCCGACGGGCTCGGCACCGGGCTGGCGCTCGGCGGCGGCGGGGTGCCCGCTCCGGTGCCGTCCGACTTGATCAGGAAGTCGTTGTCGGCCGCGTTCCAGTGCGTCGCCAGGTAACTGCCCGCCGCGGGCGCGGTGCTGAAGTAGTCGTCGTGGTTGCAGTCCAGGCGCTGCTCCTCCGCCCGGTTCGTGCAGACGATCTTCACCACGGTGCCCGGCGCGTCGTTGTAGCACATGATGTCGTAGTCGTCGACGCAGTGACCTGCGTGGCTGGAGTTGGGAGCGCTGTTGTTGACCGCGCCCAGGTTGTGGCCCAGTTCGTGGCTGATCACGCTGGAGGTCCAGCAGCCGGTGTCGCTGCGGCCGTAGCCGGGTCCAGTGTTGCTCGCGTTGGCGGCGCCGGGCTTGTCGTCCTGCTTCATGGATCCGATGCCGCAGTAGACGTTGGAGTCGCCGAAGATCATGTAGATCCGGTCCTTGGCGGCGTAGCCGAGCGTCTTCAGTGCGCTCGTCGTCTGGCTGTAGCCCGCCAGCGCGCCCGCGGGCACCTCGACGGGGAGCACGTCCACCTGGCAGTCCGGGGTGGTGACGAACCGGATGTGCCGGACTCCCCCGGTCTCGGCGGCGCTCGCCGCGTAGATCGCGTCGGCGCCGGCCGCCCAGGTACGGAACGAGGCGGCGTACTGCGCGAAGCGATCCGCTGAGCCTGTCTCGCGGACGTAGAGCACCTGGACGCGCTTGCCCACGTGTCCGTCACCCTCGCAGACGACCCCGTTCGGGCCGACCGCGGCGGCACCGGGGGCGGCCTCGGCGACGAAGCCGGGTGAGGTGGCGTCGGCGGGCGGGACGGCCCCGGCCTGGATCGCGACCTCGGACTCGGCGGGCGCGGCGGCCTTCGCGGTACCCACCACGGTGATCGCCGGGGCGACCGGCGCGACGGCCCGGTGGACGTCGAGTCCGCTCGGGGGCTTGTCGGGGCCGTGGGTGCACTGGTCGGTGTGGCCGACGTGGTAGCTGCCCGAGCAGACGGTCTTGGCCTTGGCCGGGATCAGCCCGGTGTAGATCTCGCCGGTCGCTGGCTTGTCCGCCGGGACCTTCGTGATCGGCGCGCGGTCGTTGCCACCGCCACCGGCGGCGACCTTGGTGGACGAGATCTGGCCGAAGGCGCCTCCGGTAACGGCGCTGAGGGTGTTCTGGGGTAATGCGACGGTCGCGGCGAGGACAGCGGCACCTGCGGCGATTATGTACACGCGGCGCCGGACGGGACGAGACAACGTGCCTCCAATAAGAATGCGGTGGGGCACGTGGTTGGGGGACGGGATCGTGCCCCACCGCATCGCGTTCGCCCGGCGGTGTGGTGGGGTCCGCAGGGCGTGCTCGGTCAGTTGCGACGCCGACCGTAGGGATTCACCCGCGGATTCAAATAGGCATTTATGTCGCTCTTAAGGGACACAGCGCCTGAGCTTAAGGCGAGGGGTGGCGGATCCTGCCAGAGTATGCGCGGCGCATTGGCTGTGATCGCCCAATCCGCGAGGCACAATGGTGGTGATGCGCCACACCAGCAGTGCCCGGTCGCTGCGGCCCCGATGGGCCGCCATTCCTGCGGTCCTCGCGATTATCGCGGGGGCGGCCTTCGTGACCGTCCGGCTCGAGTCCGGGCACGCGGCCGAGGCACCGTCCCGCCCCGCCGCGGTCGCGCCGATCGAGCCGAAGGTGGCGGCCGCTCCCGCCCCCGCTCCGTCCGCGCGGCCCAGCCTCACGGACGCGAAGTACAAGGACATCGCGATGCAACTCGTCTCCAGCGCCGAGAATTCGACGCAGGACTGGCGAGCGCAGTTCTCCTACATCGAGGACATCGGCGACGGACGCGGCTACACCGGTGGCCTGATCGGCTTCACCAGCCGCACCCACGACATGCTCGCGCTGGTCGAGCAGTACACCGCCGAGCACCCCGGCAACGGGCTCGCGAAGTACCTGCCGGCGCTGCGCGCGGTCGACGGCACCGACTCGCACGCCGGCCTGGGCGGCTCGTTCGAGGCCGCCTGGCGGGCCGAGGGCGCGAAGCCGGCGTTCCAGACGACCCAGGGTGAACTGCGCGATCGCGTCTACTTCAACCCCGCCGTCACCCAGGCCAAGGCGGACGGCCTGCACGCGCTCGGCCAGTTCATCTACTACGACGCCATCGTCATGCACGGTCCCGGAATGGGATCGCACAGCTTCGGCGGGATCCGCGCCGCGGCCCTGGCGAAGGCGGCGCCCCCGTCCCAGGGCGGGAACGAGGGCGCCTACCTCACCGCGTTCCTCAACGCGCGGATCGTGGCCATGCGCGCCGACGACGCGCACATCGACGTCAGCCGCATCGAGACCGCCCAGCGCGTCTTCCTCAAGGACGGGAACGTCGACCTGACCCCGCCGCTGCGCTGGAAGGTCTACGGGCAGTCGTTCGCGATCCCTAGCTGACGGTTTTCGTGAAGCGCTGGTTCCGCTGGCCGGCGCAGCCCCACAGGATCATCGGCGTGCCGTCCGCCGGGATCCCGCCGCCGCGAATGTCCAGGCAGAGGCCACTGCCCTGGCCCCGGATCGTGCCGTCCGGCTGGAAGGCCCACTTCTGGCTGGGCAGCCCGTTGCAGTCCCAGGCGTGGACCAGCGTGCCCGGCGCCGTGCCGCGCTCCTTCGGCTCCAGGCACTTGTTGCCGTAGACCTTGAGCTCGGACTGCGGCGACGCGATCCACTTCTGGCTCTGCGCGCCGGTGCAGGCCGACGCGCTGGCACCCGTGCCGTTGTCCCGGCTGGCCGGCTCGACCCCGAGGCAACTCGTGCCGTTCGACGCGCTGACCAGGCTGAACGGGGTGTACGCGGCCTTGATCCGGTTGATCTCGGCCTGGGTCGCCGGGAAGACCGTGCCGTGCCGCACGCCCGTCGGGAGCGAGAACCCGCTGGCCGGGACGGCGGTCCAGCTCGACGCGGCGCCGATCGCCGTGGACGTCGACAGGCCGAACACGCCGCCCGCGTCCAGCTTGTCGTAGTAGACGTAGTCGCGATTGGCCGTGAGGGACCGGAACGACGTCGGTCCCTCGACATTCGGCGGCGAGATCGGATTCGGCGAGATCATCGCGAACGATCCCGGAGTGAGGGATGCCGACTTCGCGAGGTAGATCGAGCGATTCACCTCGCTCTTGAAGAACAGGTAGAACGCGCCGCTCGTGAAGCGGATGTCCGCGTCGATCTCGTCGAATCCCGGATCGAACAACAGCCGCGGCGCCGAGAACGTCCTGAAGTCCGTGGTCGTGTTGTACCAGGTCTTGTTCCGCCCGCCGCCGGCCGCGTAACTCGACCAGTAGACGACGTAGTTGTTCGCCACCGGATCCCAGATCGCCTGCGGCGCCCACGTCCGGCCCGAGAAATTGTTGACCTTGACCAGCCGCTCGCCGGTGAACGTCACCAGATCCTTCGAGTCCCACAGATAGATGCTGTCGGTGTCCCAGCCCTGGGTGGCCATCACCGTGAACGTGCCGTCCTGCTTGCGGATCACGTACGGGTCACGCACGGCCCTGGTGCCCGACGTCGCGAACAGCACGCCCTGATTGCTATTCAGCGTGGTCCAGTGCAGTCCGTCCTGGCTCGTCGCGATGTGCAGTGTCTGTACATAGGGCTCGCCGCCGAAATACGTCAAGACATAACCGGCATACGGATCGGCGGCGCTCGCCGCCGGTATTCGTAGCGTTACGAGTACGGCCGCGGCCATGACAGTCGCGCCGAGAATGGTCAGCAGTCTCTTGCCCACGACAAACCTCCTGGCCGTCTGCGGGTGGGGTGTGCGGGGCTCCGCACGCAGACGTCGTGGCGGACCAGCATGCTGATCCGCGCCAGGCTGGGCAAGATGCTCGTCGTTATCTCGCCCGGCGGCCGTCCGGGGTGAACCGGATCCGCTGGGTGAACGCACGGGGCTGCGGGCCATAGCGGACCAGCAGCGCGTGCCGGGCCAGCGCGTCGCCCGTGCTCGGCCGCTCGCCCTCGGGGATCCACCACAGCACCGTCGACGGCGTGTGGTGCGGCGCGAACCAGTCCGCCCGCCGCCGGACCATGGCCCCATGCGCGGACCGGTACACGTACCCGTGCAGCGCCTCGTACGACTCCCACACGCTGAGGTTGATCACCTGACCGCGGGCGAGCTCGACAGGCACATGGCCGCCGGGGGACGCGAGCCGCCACACGAACCCCGGACTCGCCTCGGCGAGCCGCGCGATCGGATCGAACGCCGCCACGAACTCCCGCATCTCCGGCGCGCCGAGGGGCGCCCGCAGAGTGGCGAAGTTCGCCTGCGCCAGGTGCATGTTCGCTATGGTCCGCCGTTCGCGCGTGATTCTCGCCGGGGAGGGTGTGACCGTGAAGTACACACCGGATCTGCATCCATGGTCCCCGCTCACCGTGGCCGAGGTGATCTCCGTCCTCGACTGCGTGCCCGGCCTGTGGTGGCTGTCCGGCGGCTGCGCGATCGACGAGTACCTGGGATCGCCCACCCGCGAGCACGGCGACATCGACGTGACCATGGCCCGCGAGGACTGGCCCGCGATCCACGAGGCCCTGCGCGACACCCTCGACATCTGGATCGCGGGCGGCGACCACTTCCGCAACCCCGCGATCGAGGAACTGCGACCCGGCGACCACAACCTCTGGGCTCGCTGGCCTGGTGACGGGCCCTGGCGGCTCCAGCTCAACCTCGAAGACATCACCGAGGGCACTTGGTCCTACCGGCGCGACCCACGGATCACTCGTCCGGTGCCCGAGGCTTCCTGGTGGTCCGGGCGGCTGACCTGCATCGCGCCCGCTGTCCAGCTGCTGTGGAAGTCCCGCGATCCCCTGCCCAAGGACGACCACGACTACGCCCTGACGGTTCCGCGCCTGCCGCCCTCGGAACGGGCCTGGCTCCAGGCGGCGATCCGCCAGGCCCACCCCGCCTCCCCCTGGGCCGGCCCGTGACCCAGCTCCGCTACACCGGGCGCCGTCGCTCGCCGAAGTGTGTGCCGCTACGCCGGTCATGGCCGGTCTAGCGACACGCGCTTCCGAGAAAGGGTGGGGCAGCGCAGGTGGGGATCCGCAGAAAGTTTTTTTTGGGGGTGTCGATTTGGGGTGGGCGTGTTCGTCGGGAGGGTGAAGGGCAGGAACGACGACACGGACGAGGAGAGGGAACGACATGCGGTTCATGGTGATCGTGAAGGCGAGCGACGAGTCCGAGGCTGGCGTGCTGCCGACCGAGCAACTCCTCACCGAGATGGGGAAGTTCAACGAAGAGCTGGTCAGCGCCGGGGTGATGCTCGCCGGCGACGGCCTGCACCCGAGCAGCAAGGGCGCCCGGGTCTCGTTCACGGACGGCAAGCCGGCGGTGCTGGACGGGCCGTTCGCCGAGACGAAGGAGCTGGTCGCGGGCTACTGGATCTGGCAGTGCGACTCGCTGGCCGACGCGATCGAGTGGGCCAAGCGCGTGCCGCAGGACGGCGGGCCGGGCGAGCTGGAGATCCGTCAGGTGTTCGAGGCCGAGGACTTCGGCGACGAGTTCACCCCGGCGCTGCGGGAGCAGGAGGAGCGGCTGCGCGCGCAGACGGCAGCGCGGTAGCGGACGCCGCGAAGGGCTCGGCCGCCGATCCGCGGCCGGGCCCTCGCCATGCGCGCGCGCAAACCCAGCACAATCGCAGGTGTGGAAGACACGAAGAAGGTCGTCGAGGCGGTCTGGCGGATCGAGTCGGCCAAGCTCATCGCCGCGCTGGCCCGGATGGTGCGCGACGTGGGCTTCGCCGAGGAACTCGCGCAGGACGCGCTGCTCGCCGCACTCGAGCGCTGGCCAGCCCAGGGAGTGCCCGACAACCCCGGCGCCTGGCTCATGCAGACGGCCAAGAACCGGGCGATCGACATCATCCGCCGCAACCAGAACCTCGCCCGCAAGCAGGAGGAACTCGCGCACCAGATCGAGGTGGCCACCGAGCCCGACTGGGACGCGGCGTTCGACGACGACATCGGCGACGACCTGCTGCGGCTGATCTTCACGGCCTGTCACCCGGTGCTGTCCGCCGAGGCCAAGGCGGCGCTCACACTGCGGCTGCTCGGCGGGCTCAGCACCGGCGAGATCGCGCGCGCCTACCTCACCTCAGAAGCCACGATCGCCCAGCGGATCGTCCGGGCGAAGAAGACGCTGGCCAGCGCCCAGGTGCCGTTCGAGCTGCCACCGAAGGAGGAACGGGCGGAGCGGCTGTCGTCGGTCCTCGAAGTGATCTACCTGATCTTCAACGAGGGCTACTCGGCCACGGCGGGCGACGACTGGATGCGTCCCGAACTGTGCGAAGACGCGCTGCGCCTGGGCCGGATCCTGGCCGGCCTCACTCCCGACGAGCCGGAGGTGCACGGGCTCGTCGCGCTGATGGAGATCCAGGCGTCCCGGTCGCGGGCCCGTACCAACGCGCGCGGCGAGCCGATCCTGCTGCTGGACCAAAACCGCGGGCACTGGGATCGCCTGCTCATCAACCGTGGGCTCGCCGCACTGGACCGGGCCGAGAAGCTGGGCGGCGCCCCGGGGACGTACCTGCTGCAGGCTGCCATCGCGGCCTGTCACGCGCGGGCGAGGCGGGCCGAGGACACGGACTGGGCCCGGATCGCCGCCCTGTACGGGGTGCTGGCCCAGGTCGTGCCGTCGCCGGTCGTCGAGCTGAACCGGGCGGTCGCGGTGGGGATGGCCGAAGGTCCGGCGGCGGGGCTGGCGGCGATCGATCCGCTGCTGGAGGTGCGGGCGCTCGCGAAGTACCACCTGCTGCCGAGCGTCCGCGGCGATCTGCTGGCCAAGCTCGGCAGGGCGTCGGAGGCGCGGGCGGAGTTCGAGCGGGCCGCCGACCTCACGCGCAATGCCCGGGAGCGGGAGCTGCTGCTCGACCGCGCCCGGGCGTGCGACGGCTGACTTATCGGGCCCGCAGCCGCTCGTCGCGGGCCTGGAGCTCAGAGGTGTAGGCGTCGCCGAAGTCCTCGGCCTCGAACACCTGGCGGATCTCGATCCGCACATTCCCGCCGCCGTCGAGTGCGGGCCAGCGCTTCACCCACTCGATGGCCTCCTGGATCGACTTGGCCTGGATCAGCGAGTACCCCGCGACGAGTTCCTTGCTCTCGGTGAACGGACCGTCGATCACGGTCGCGGATCCGCCGTCGAGGCGGACCCTGGCCCCGAGCGCACTGGGCCGCAGTCCGTCGCCCCCGAGCAGGACACCCGCCTTGGCCATGTCCTCCATGTACTCGCCCATGGCGCTGATCAGCTCGGACGTGGGCAGCGCACCGTCCTCGGTGTCCTGGTCCGCCTTGCGGATGATCATGAAACGCATGTCGATCTCCCTGGTCGCTCTCGTGCCGTCACGGGGACGACGAACGGCCGTCCCGGCAATCGACAGCGCTGCCGGAGACTTCCGGGCTCAGGCGACCGAGTTGCTCCACCCGCCGGGCGCGGGCGCGGGACGGGGCGCCGGAGCGGACTGCAGCGCCGGGGCGGGCACGGGGTGCGGGACGTCCTCGCTGGCCGGGGCGCCGGTGCGGGTCCTGCGCCATGCGAACAGCCCGACCCCGGTGGCCACGCACGCCACGATCAGGATCGTCTGCCCGGTGCGGCCCATCGCCGTGGGCGCCATGGACGTGAGGGTGTACGCGCACAGGCCGATCGAGATGGCGGCGAGGCGCTTGACGTTGCGTCCGCTCAGCGGCGCGGCGGCCAGCAGGACCCCGCCCCAGAGCAGGTACCAGGGCTGGTCGGCCGGCCCGAGAACGGCACAGGCCAGCAGAGTCAGCGCCGTGGCTTCCAGCACGGGCTTGCGGCGGGCGACCAGCAGCACGGCTCCGACGCCGGCCGCGGTCATCGCGCCCACCAGCCGCAGGGCCGAGATCAGCCCGTCGGTGTGGTTACCCGCCCCGGCCACGCGCAGGAGGCTCCCGAACGACAGCGCGAGTGCCGTGGGCAGCGAAAGCCAGCTGCGGACGGTCCCCGGGGTCTGCAGCGCGCCGACCCAGCCCCAGCCCAGCCCGGTGAACCGGCCGAGCAGTTCGAGCACCGTGAGGCAGGTGAGGCTGGCGAGGGCGATCCCGCCGATCCGGCGCCATCGGCTGGAGCCCTGACCTGCCCAGACCAGTCCGACCGCGACCACGACGATCACGGCCGAGACCTTCACGCTCACGGCCAGTGCGACCAGCAGGGCGCCGAGCCAGAGCGAGCCGCGCATCGCCACCGCGAGCCCGGCGACCGCGAGCCCCATCATCAGCGCGTCGTTGTGCTCGCCGCCGAGGAAGTGCACCAGCACGAGCGGGTTGAGGAACACGAGCCAGACCGCCACGGATCGCGATCCGCCGCAGTCCGCCGCCAGTCGCGGCAGGTACACCGCCAGCAGGACCAGCCCGCCCACGGCCAGCAGGCGCATCGCGATCGCGCCGAGAACGACGGAGTCGCCGGTGAAGTCGACGATCCGGTGGGCGAGGTCGAGAAACAGCGGTCCGTAGGGGCTACGGGTGTTGGCCCACATCGGGTCCACGGCGTCGGCGAAGTTTCCCGGCAGTGCGGCCGGACCGTGCTGGTACGGACTCACCCCCGCCCGGACCATGTTGCCGAGCGCCGCGTAGGACCAGGCGTCCCGGCTCGCGATCGGCGGCGCGAGCAGCAGCGGAGCGCCCCACCACGCGGATCGGAGCAGGAGCCGCCACGCGGTGCGCTGGTCGTGCCGGGCGTCGGTCCGGGATCGCCGATCGCGCGACCACTCGTACCCCGCGGCGACCCAGGCACCACACAGCAGGACGAGCCCGGCGATCAGGACCATGAACGCGATGACCGCGGGCGCGGATCCGGGGATGAACGGAAGATTGAGCCACCCGGCGTCGGCCGCCCAGCCGTCGGGCAGGTACGCCGTAGCCCAGGCGCCGACGCAGATCAGGACGGAGCCCGTGGCCCCCGCGATGTCGAGAACCCTCGCGCGGGTGGCCAGCCAGAGGGGACCCGTGCGGGCCGGGCGGGCAGTACGCAATGGCGACGGGGCAGTAACTGCCTCGACCGTGCTCGTCGCGGTCATCCTCGAACCCCAGGTGTCGCGGCTATCAACAGCACCGTCACCGCGCGAGTATGCCCTAGAGAGCTACGAAGTTTCTGAGCGGCCCTGGGGGCGCGCGCTAACGACGTGGCAACTGTGCGTCGTGGGCGCCCCGGGGCCACTGGCGCGGAACCGGACCGGGCGCGGTCGCCTGCCCCGGCGATCCGGCAGGACCGGCCCGTCATCGGCGACGGCCTTTCTCGCAGTTCAGCACGGTGATGTGTCTCAACTAGACGCCCGTTCCACTCGACTCGCCGCTGCGGCCTGACTTCACTCGGATCAGCCTCAGGTCGGATACCCCTTCGGACCGGCCGGAAGCGCGGCGCGAGTGACACATCCGACACCGCTGACGGGCGTCGTCGATCCTGGTCACCTCGCCAGAATGACAGCTCGGCGCCACCCGTCGAACCTGCCCCAATCCGCCACGATCACCTACGAACCTGGCACCCGGCGTGTCGGTCCGCCCGGGGTGTCCGCAGCCAGATCAGAAGCGGTGGCGGATCGGCGAGCGCGGCACCGATCCGGGCCGCGGTCTCTTCTCGCGGCACGACGGGGAGGGAGGCGCAGTACCGCTGTGTCCAGCGCAGCGCCGGCCCGACGCGCGCGGTGGCCCGTGACGAGGTGCTCGGATACCAGCGGCGCTTCCCCGAGCTGGCGGATCGGTTCGCGCTGTTCGACCTGGTCGCGCCCGAGTTCGAGCGGGTGTGCCTGAATCGCGAACGGCTGCTGCCCGGCGGGTACCACGACCGGGCGGCCCGGGACGCGTCGTTCCATCTCAACGCGGACCCGGTCCCGAACCCGCTGCTGGCCCGGTGACCTCGCTGGACACGCTCCTCCGCTGTTCAGCCCGCCTATGCTGCTCGCAGCCAACTCGGGTCAGCTCGGGCGGTCGCTCGGCTTCCGTGCTGTACCGCTGACGGGCACCTGCTCGGGCAACCAGGGAGTACGCGCATGGACATCGTCACCGTGGGCCGTGGCCGGATCGGCGGCGGACTCGCCCGGATCTGGTCGGACGCTGGGCACAAGGTCACCACGTTGGGACGAGACGGCGGCGACGGCTCGGCCGCGGACTTGGTTCTCGTCGCCGTACCCGGGCATGCGATCGCGGCCGCGGTGGCCAACGTCACGGGTATCGCGGGCAAGCTGACCATCGACGCGACC